>CAJUFF010000119.1:0-3097 GCA_910585505.1 uncultured Ruminiclostridium sp.
TAATAACCATTTTGACTATGATTTTATCCTGTGTCAAAATGGTTATTAGTATTACCAACTTTTTCTATCATTATCTCGTATATTGCCTTTGCTTCCTTTGCATCGCTCATTCCGATTACAAGGGTTTTTTCGCCAGAAGTCAAAACGAGATGTTCTTTTGCACCTGTATAGGAATACAAGGTATATGAGCCAAATTCACCATTCTGGAAAATGCCCATAGATAGTCTTGGCGATCTGAATCCACTTGTGCGAACACCTACATCTAAATCCTTGCGGTATTCAACAGTTTCGATTTCTGAATAGTTGATTTCCACGTCTGTCCAATAGGTTGCGCTTATCATTAATGCTGTATCTTCAAACTTAACCTCAATGTTACCAGTAAACATCAAAAGGGCAACACCTAATAAAATGATGGGTACGATAACTGCGGTTATTCTAAGCGCAATTTTTTCTGCACCGCTTTTGGGAGCTTCAGCATATACAATGCCTTCCTTTTGATGCTGTTTATAAATGGAATAAGAGTAAACTATAGGGATAATCGCCAAAGCAGCAATCACACATAACACAACCAATACCATCACTTTTAGAGGAAGAAAAATGGATAGTAACAAAATAAGTCCTCCAACTACCCAGACCTTACCGCCAAATCTATGCGTTTTATTCCAATTCTCCTCGTTATTCAGCGCCCAAGAAATCTTGATACCCAGCGTTCTGTTTTGTTTTACTTTGGGTAAGTAATTGCCTATAAAGATGAATATTACTCCAAGCAGAGCCGACATAAAAAAGGCTAAATCAAATTCTTTGCCAAAAGCTGCACGATACATTATTCCGTTTGTGAAAAGGGATATAACCGGAAGAATCCAAAATATCATTTCTAATGTTTTTTTATTTTGATCCTTTTGTTTTTTATCCAATGAAGCAAACAGCAAGCAAAGAAAATGCAAAATCAGAAGTATGATAGGTGTACCAAACACAACAAACACTTTTCCGCCAAATCCATCCGCATTTCCGTCTGCAACCCAATGAGTTGTCATAATGTACGGCAAATCATTCCACATAATGATTCCGAATAAAATCGGAAGCAAAATAATGATGGACGATATTACGATCTTCAATTTGTTCTTTTTAAGCATTATCATTATCTCCTTTCAAATCTGCAATCCAAAGCAGGGTTTCCTCTAAAACAGAGGTGTTGATTTCATAGAAAATGAACTTTCCTTCTCTTGTGTCCCTAATTAAGTCAGCATCCTTCAATACCGACAGATGTCTTGAAATTGATGGTGCTGTTACCGAGAAATGATCGGTAATTTCACCCGCCGACATTCGTCCCTTTTTCAGTATATTGAGTATTTCTCGGCGAATTGGATCGGCAAGCGCTTTAAGTGTCTGTTGCAGCCCCATTGTTTGACCTCCTTTAACAATTAACCTAATTGTTAAATATATTATATACATTTGGAGTACGGTTGTCAATAGGTTCGCTAAAATTTTCATATAATTTGAAAAAGGGCGGCTATCTCTTTGATTCCCGCAAGTAGCATTATTACTCTACCGGAGAGGCGAAACGGACTTCCGCAAGGCTCCCGGATAAGGTTGTGGGCGAAGCGTTCCCAATCAAGGAAGTTCCGACGCAGGAATATGCGGATATTTTAAGGAGGGCTGACGCAGAGTAGGGACGCTCCAGTCGCCGGATTTGTCTACTTTTTATTTGGGTTTCGTATTATATCTTTTCAACACAAAAGGACTATTTTTTTTGCAAAAAGGTAGACATTATCCATGCGTTATGATATAATACTAATAACCATTTTGACACAGGATAAAATCATAGTCAAAATGGTTATTACACCCGAAACACTGTTAACCAATTAAAAACCATTTTTCCAATTTTTAATTGGTTAACAGTATAATAACCTCAGACCGCGAAAATGGGTGCAACCCTTTTTAAGGTAATACCGCACCAAGATTGTCGTGCAGACGAGCAGTCGGCTTTTTCGTCAGATTGTCCAAAACAACGCTGGAATACCGGCGTATTTCAAGGAGTATCGGGCAAAAATGACGGAAAAGATGCAAGCGTATGCGCGGCCTTGTCTTAAACTATGGATTTTATCCATAGCTTAAAAAGGGATTGGTATTAGAGCTTGTAAATAATACAATAAGGTGATAATTATGAGCCAAGGCTATAAAAACAACCACAATAAAAGAAACAGACAAGATATAAACAGGCAGGAAACGGAATATCCCTTTGAAAGGGATCAGATAGAACGACGCCGAAAAAGCGGCAATAAGGAACAGCCACCCCAAAAGCCGCACAAGGAAAAGCTCCCATCCACCGTGGAGGAGCAGATTGAAAAGCTTCGTGAGCGCGGCTGTATCGTTGAGGACGAGGAGTTTGCCAAGGAGACCCTCACCGATATAAACTATTTCCGCTTGGCTCATTATTTTTCTCTTTTTCTGGAGGAGGACGGAAAGTACCGCGAGGGGACTAAGTTCCGGCAGGTTATGAGGGTTTACGATTTTGACCGCAGGTTAAGAAATCTTTTGATTGAAGTTCTGGAGGAAATAGAAATAACCCTTCGCGCTCACTGCTCCAACTATCACGCCATACGCTACGGCTCCACCGGGTATCTCAACGCCGACACCTTCAGCCATGTACATAAGCACCAGAGCTTTATAAATAAAATACAAAGACTCATAGACACCAATCGCGACAGCGAAATGGTGCAGCATTATTTGAAAAAGCATGAGGGAGAGTTTCCGCTGTGGGTAATAATGGAGCTTTTCAGCTTCGGAATGGTCAACCTGTTTTATTCCGATCTTAAGCCGCAGGACAAAATGGCAATATCCAAGCAGTACTACGGATTGTCCTCCGGTACTCTTGAAATGAAGCTTAAGATGATGTCCGATTTCCGCAATCACTGCGCTCACTATCACAGGCTTTACGACTGGGAAATGGGAGATCTTCATTCCGCCGAGGGGAGCGTTTTTGAGTATATCTTGATAATGAAGGAGATATACCGCCGCCCCAACAAGTGGAGAGAGGGTTTTTTAAAGCAGTTCCGAAGGCTTTATTTTGATTATGCGGATATTGTTGACTTGAATT
>CAJUFF010000119.1:3107-8921 GCA_910585505.1 uncultured Ruminiclostridium sp.
TTGCTGGGTTTTCCCGAAAATTGGCTTGAAACGCTGGAGGAAAACGAAAGCGGTGGAGAAGGAGAGGAAGCGGATAAATGAACAGACCCATTACAACATTATTTATGCTGATGTCGGTTGACGGAAAAATAAGCACCGGCGCGTCGGACGATTTAGATGTAGACAAAGATTTTCCCAAAATCGCGGGGGTTTGCGAAGGTTTGCACCAATATTATGAAATAGAGCAAACAACAGATTTATGGAGTCTCAATTCCGGTCGGGTTCAAGCTAAGCTCGGAGCCAATACAAAGAAAATGCCGGATAAAACGCCCGTATCTTTTGTGATAATAGATAACATGCATTTGGATGAAAACGGTATACGGTATTTTTGTGCGTTATCGAAAAATTTTGTGTTGATTACGTCAAATGAAAAACACCCGGCATTTAACATAAAAGAAGAGAATTTTCATATCATACATCAAAAAGAATTATCGCTGATAAATGCGCTTATAAAGCTCAAATCGGAATATGGCTGTGAGAGAATAACGATTCAAACCGGCGGGACGCTTAACGGCTTGTTTCTTCGTGAAAAACTATTCGATTTTGTTGATATTGTTGTTGCTCCGGTTTTGATTGGCGGCAAAGATACCTCTACTTTAATTGATGGAAAATCCTTGTTTTCACAAAGTGAATTGTCAAAATTAGGCGTTCTGAAGCTTCAAGAATGTGTGATTTTGGAGAACTCGTATTTACGGTTGCGTTATGAGGTAATTCGCTGATAAATTTCAATTTGGAGGCCTCTATGAAAGACATATCTCTATGTATTATGACCAGAGAGCTTTGCCACGAATTATATAAAGGTTGGGAGAATGATCCTGACATATATATGGACATGGATTTGTTTGAGCCTTACCAATATAATGAGAACGCAGTAAACAGATATTTTGACTCCAAGCAGGATTCCTCCCGTGTCCTTTTTGCAATTATGAAAGATGACAAACCAATAGGAGAGATTCAACTAAAGCAAATCAATTACAAGAGCAAAGAATGCACATTAAGTATTCATATGCAAAATGACGACGTAAAAGGGCATGGATATGGATCCTGTGCAGAACGGTTAATTTTGCAGTACGCTTTTAATGTTTTGGGAATGGTCGCAGTAAATGCTGATACAGTTATAAAGAATACTCGAAGCCAACACGTTCTTGAAAAAGTAGGATTTCAGTATATAAGAGAGGCGGACGGATTTAAGTATTATCGGTGTGTGTGTGATAAATTTCAATTTATCTATTCAACCCTCTAAAAACGCCGTATTTTCAAGGCGTTTCTCCTATTTTGTGTTCCAGCCTTATGTATTTGACCTTGTTTTTGCCCTTACAAGCCGAAACAAGGGCAATTTTTTATTTCCCGCCGACTACCTTATCCAGCAGTCTTGCGGAAGTACGCTTCGCTTCCCTTGTAGTGTTCCTGCTTTTGTATAACGATTATCTGCAAATCTTTTACGCTGATGAGCGTTTCCTGCTTGCACTTTGGACAATACAGAAGATAGTTTTTCAAAATGGTATCTTCCCTGATTCTATCACGAGTTTTGTTCCCGCATAGGAAAGAATATTTTATGATGAGAATAATTTACAAGATTTTGATATTCTGATAGCAATTATTAGAGTTATGACTCTCGTTTCGGTGCAAACCGCAAAAAATCGACTTCTCAAAAGAGAATAAATTCATACCAAAAAATTCCCAAAATACCCTTGACATAAAAATTTTCTTATGCTATAATCAAAAATGTGATTTAAGTAAAAAGCTTTATAATAAGCAAAATAATGTGTCGCCCAAAAAGCGACACATTATTTTGCTAAAAAAGCGGACGGGCTGTTGGGAAACAAAACAACAATCAAATGAAAGGAGAACGAAAAAAGATGATAAGAACCCTATTGAAATCGGTAAGGGAATATAAGAAATCTTCCGTGCTTACCCCTGTTTTCGTGTCGATAGAGGTAATAATGGAGTGTATCATTCCCTTCGTTATTGCCCAGCTTATCAATCAGATACAAGCGGGCTGTGAGTTTGAGGTAATAGCAAAGTACGGGGGAGTATTGGTTATAATGGCGCTAATATCGCTGCTGTTCGGCGTTCTGGTGGGACAGACCTGTGCCACCGCTTCCTGCGGCTTTGCCAAAAATTTGCGTAAGGATATTTTTTATAAGGTACAGGGCTTTTCCTTCGAGAATATAGACCGCTTTTCTACCTCATCGCTGGTAACAAGGCTTACCACCGACGTTACCAACGTTCAGATGGCGTTTATGATGATGATAAGAATGGCTGTAAGATGTCCCTTTATGCTGATTTTCTCCTTTACCATGGCTTTTGTTATGGGAGGAAAGATGGCGTGGATATTCGTGGTATTGCTTCCCATTATGGGCTGCGGGCTTTTCTTTATTATAAAAAAAGCAATGCCCCTGTTTAAAAGCGTATTCAAGAAATACGACAGGCTTAACGAGTCCATTCAGGAAAACGTCAAGGGCATGAGAGTGGTTAAGTCCTTCGTAAGAGAGGAGTATGAGCAGAAGAAATTCGCGGTCGCGGCGGAGGACGTGTGCAGGGATTTCACCAAGGCAGAAAAGATACTCGCCTTTAACGGTCCTCTGATGCAGTTTTGTTTGTATGCGGTAATGCTTTTCGTAATGTCCTTCGGCTCATACACGGTTATCACCTCCATGGGGCTGGACTTGCAGGTTGGACAGCTTTCCGCTTTGCTTACCTACAGCTTTCAGATATTGAGCAGCCTGATGATGGTTTCCATGATATTCGTTATGATTACCATGTCAGCCGAGTCCGCAAGGCGTATTGTGGAGGTGGTAAGCGAGGAAAGCACCTTGTCCTCTCCCGAAAACGCCGTACACGAGGTAAAGGACGGCTCCGTGGATTTCGACGGCGTAAGCTTCCGCTATTCGGCAAAATCGGAAAAGCCGGCTCTTTCGGATATCGACCTTCATATAAAGTCGGGAGAAACTATAGGAATTATAGGAGGTACGGGTTCCTCAAAATCCTCTTTGATACAGCTTATTTCCCGTCTTTACGACGTTTCCGAGGGACAGGTAAGGGTTGGCGGAATCGACGTAAGGGATTACGACTTGGATTCGCTGCGCAATCAGGTTGCGGTAGTGCTCCAGAAGAACGTTCTGTTCAGCGGCACCATCAAGGAGAACCTGCGCTGGGGCAATAAGGAAGCTACCGACGAGGAGATGGTGGAGGCCTGTAAAATAGCCTGCGCCGACGAATTTATAAAGAGCTTCCCCGACGGCTACGACACCTATATCGAGCAGGGCGGTACCAACGTTTCCGGAGGACAGAAGCAGCGCTTATGTATAGCAAGGGCATTGCTCAAAAAACCGAAAATAATTATTCTTGACGATTCCACCAGCGCGGTGGATACCAAGACCGATGCGGTGATAAGAAGCGGATTTAAAAAGTTTATGCCGGATACCACAAAGATAATCATCGCTCAGAGAACCTCTTCCGTTCAGGACGCGGACAGGATAGTGATTCTTGACGGGGGAAGGATAAACGCAGTGGGCACTCACGAGGAGCTGCTCCGAAACAACGATATTTACCGCGAGGTTTATACTTCGCAGAACAAAGCGGACAGCGAGGAGGTGGATCAGGTTGGGTAACATAAGCGAAAAAGAAGAACTGAAGAAAAGAAGACCGCCCATGCAAAAGGGCGTTGTTGGGCGCGTCATAAAAATGGTGTTTAAGTTTTACCCCGTAAGAACCACGCTGATTTTAGTGGGAATTATTTTCAACGCTGCGGTAAGCTCTATCCCTTCGGTTTTTATGCAGAGGATAATCGGAATAATTGAGAGCGCGTGGCAAAGCGGCGACTGGGCCTCCGTCAGCGGCGACGTTTTTTCCAACGTCCTTACTTTGGGTGCGCTTTACGTTTTGTCTTTGGCGACGGCGGTGCTTTTTAACCTTATGGCGGCGGTGGTGACTCAGGGCACGTTAATGAAGCTCAGAGAAAAACTGTTTAACAACATGCAGAAGCTGCCCATAAAATATTTTGACACAAACAATCACGGGGATATTATGAGCGTTTACACCAACGATATCGACGCCATAAGACAGATGATTTCCCAAAGCATTCCTCAGCTTTTAGTCACCTTGATAGTATCCCTGACCATAATCAGCATTATGCTCAGCTTCAGCTTATGGCTCACCCTTGTGGTGTTGGCGGGCGTTGCGGTAATGCTGTTCCTTACCGCCAAAATAGGCGGTGGCTCCGCGAAATTCTTTGTGAAGCAGCAGAAGGCGATAGGCAAGGTAGAGGGCTACATAGAAGAGATCATGAACGGTCAGAAGGTAGTTAAGGTATTCTGCCACGAGGAAGAATGCAAGGAAGCATTTGACAAAATTAACGATCAGCTTTATCACGATTCGCGGAAAGCGAACGCCTATTCCAATATTTTAGGACCCATCATGAACAATATGGGCAACGTGCTTTACGTTATAGTCGCTTTGGTAGGCGGACTTTTGCTCCTGTCGGGAACGAGTAACGTAAGCCTTTCGGGGGCGGCGTTCAGCATAAGCATTGTGGTTCCCTTCCTTAATATGACCAAGCAGTTCGCGGGCAACGTGGGTCAGGTATCCTTCCAGATAAATTCGGTGGTAATGGGTATCGCGGGCGCTCAGCGTATTTTCGAGCTTATGGATCAGAAGCCCGAAACCGATGGGGGCTATGTTACATTGGTCAACGCCAAGGAGGAAAACGGAGTTATTTCCGAATGTGAGGAGAGAACCGGAATGTGGGCATGGAAGCATCCCCACGAAAACGGAACCGTTACTTATACCAAGCTCGCCGGGGACGTAAGGCTTTTCGACGTGGATTTCGGCTACGATAAGAACAAGACAGTGCTCCATAACGTGACCATATACGCGGAGCCGGGACAGAAGGTGGCCTTCGTAGGCGCTACTGGCGCAGGAAAAACCACAATAACCAACCTTATAAACCGCTTTTACGACATTGCCGACGGAAAGATACGCTATGACGGGATCAATATCAACAAGATAAAGAAAGACGACCTGCGCCGCTCGCTGGGAATCGTTTTACAGGACACCAACCTGTTTACCGGTACGGTAATGGACAATATCCGATACGGTAAGCTGGACGCTACGGACGAGGAGTGTATCAGCGCGGCCAAGCTGGCGGGAGCGGACGACTTTATAACAAGGCTTCCCGAAGGCTACAACACCTCTTTGGCCGGAAACGGAGCCAATCTTTCTCAAGGACAAAGACAGCTTCTGGCCATTGCGAGAGCGGCGGTGGCCGACCCGCCGGTAATGATACTGGACGAGGCAACTTCTTCCATTGATACAAGAACCGAGGCGATTGTGCAAAGGGGCATGGACGCGCTTATGCACGGCAGAACGGTATTTGTTATCGCTCACAGGCTTTCCACCGTAAAAAATTCCGACGTTATAATGGTGCTTGAGCAGGGCAGAATTATCGAGAGAGGCGATCATGATAAGCTGATCGCGGAGAAGGGACAGTATTACAGGCTTTATACGGGAGCGTTTGAGCTGGAATAAGACTAATCTTTAATCAAGTTTTAGACTTGATTAAAGATTAGTTTAGGTAATGCCGCAGGATACATTGCGAATATTATATTTACAAGCAGTTTATAAAGATCGCAGAAACAGGAGACGCCCTGCAATAAAGGGCGTCTCCTGTTTCTGTTACGGAGTAATTCAAAACGGTATATTTTTACGCCAAAAATCAAGTAATACTAATAACCATTTTGACACAGGATAAAATCATAGTCAAAATGGTTATTA
>CAJUFF010000120.1 GCA_910585505.1 uncultured Ruminiclostridium sp.
ACAATTAGTCGCTTCGCTCCTATTTGTTTATCTTTTTGTTGGATTGCTATAGTATAAAATAATTTTTTCTTTTTTCGCAACCTTTTTCCGATAATTACGGTATTATGATTGAAAGGCCTTTTTTAATAACTGACAAACGATAAAGGAGCACGCAATGGATAAAATTGAAAAATCAAAAAGAATAAGCGACGCCGTAGGCGAGCTGGATGAAGATATTGTAGCGGAAGCGGACGGAGAAAGAAGGATTTCCGCTAATGAAAACATTGTAAATTCCGGTGAAAGGGTGGGGAAAAGACCTGTTATTGTTTCAAAAAAGAAAAAAATACTTATCCCCGCCGTTTCTTTGGCTGCCTGCGTCGCCATAACCCTGGGAATAATTTTCGGCGGAGGGAACGGGAATCCCAATATATTTGACCTTCCTGTTTATGCCGAGGTTCTTGCCGAAGCGAAATACCCTTACGCCGTTCCGTATCCCGATGAGTCGGGATATGTTTCTGACAGCGAAAGAGAGCAGTGGTACGATCAGAAAAAAGAAAGAAACAAGATGTGGGAAAATATAGATACTAAGGCGTTAAATAATTTTACTTGTAATACTGTGTGTCAATTTTTGAAAAATTCCGACGAAAAAAATCCCGTTTATTCGCCCGCCAATCTTTTTATGGCTCTTTCCATGCTGGCAGAGCTGACCGACGGGGAAAGCCGATCACAAATACTGGAGCTTACGGGATTTGGTAATATAGAGGAATTAAGGAGGCAGGCGGCAGCCCTGTGGAAGGCTTTTTACCGTAATGACGGAGCGACAACCACAGTTCTCGCCAATTCTCTTTGGCTTAACAGCGCGGCGGAATTTAAGAATGATACGATAAAGCGCCTTGCCGATGAATATTTTGCTTCGGTTTACCGCGGCGATCCGGCGGAGGAAAAAACATTGGCTTCCATAAGGAATTGGATAAAAGAACAGACGGGGGGATTTTTGAAGGAGGCGGCGGATGATCTGACCGTAGATCCCGAAACGGTTATGCTTATGTGCTCCGCATTGTATTTTAAGGCCAGATGGAATAATGAATTTAACCCGGATAAAAATGACCGAAGGATTTTTTACGGTGTGAACGGTGAAACTGAAGCAGAATTTATGAACGGCGTAACCACGCAATATTATTTCGGAGGTGATTATACTTCCGTGAGGCTTTATTTTACTGACGGCTGTGATATGTGGTTTATTTTGCCGGATGAGGGGAAAACCGTTGACGATGTGTTGAGTTCCGGTGAATATATTGAAATGGTAAGCAATCCTTCAAATTGGGAAAACAATCAGTATATCCAAGTAAATGTATCCGTACCCAAATTTGACGTTTCTTCGGATACGGACATTGTCGGGGGATTAAAAGAGCTTGGGGTCAGAGATGTGTTTGACCCGGTAAGAGCCGATTTTTCTCCGCTTGCGGATAATGAGTACGGTGCAATATGGGTGGATAGGGTTCAGCATGCCGCGCGGGTTTCTATTGATGAGGAAGGCTGTACTGCCGCGGCTTTTACCGTTATGATGGCAAATACCGGGGCGATGGCTCCGGAGGAAGAGATCGATTTCGTGCTGGACAGGCCTTTTGTGTTTATGATAACTTCCGGCAGCGGGGTATTGTTTGCGGGCGCGGTAAATGATCTTAAGTGATCATATTTCATTTGCGGAAAGGAAATGAGGAGTTATGGATGACAGAAAGATAGTGGAGCTGTATTTTGCACGGGACGAGTCGGCAATCAGGGAAACGGAAAAAAAGTATTCCTCTTACCTTTTTGTGACCGCTCTGAATATATTGAACAGCCGCGAGGACAGTTCCGAATGTGTAAACGATACTTATTTCAAGGCCTGGAACGCCATGCCGCCTCATGATCCGCCGGTTCTTAAATATTTTTTGGGGAAGATAACAAGGGAGCTGTCTGTTGACCGTTTGCGTATGCGGTTCAGCGGAAAGCGGATTGGATCGGAGTATGAGCTTTCTCTCGAAGAGTTGGAGGAATGCGTGCCTTCACGCTGTTCCGAGGTAGACCCGGAGGACAGGACTGAACTGCTTTCTTTGACTAAGGTGATAGGGGAGTATTTAAGGGGGCGAAAAAGGGAAGCGAGGATTATTTTTGTGATGAGGTATTATTTTTGTGACAGTATAAAGGATATTGCTTCTTTTCTTGGTGTAAGTGAGAGTAAAGTAAAAAGCAGTCTGTTCAGAACAAGAAAGGGACTTTTGTGCGTGCTTGAGGAGCAGGGATGGGTATTGTAAGTATTTTAAGGTAACACCGCGCAAAGGTCGCATTGCGCGTTCTGCCGTGCATACGCTTGCGTCTTTTCCGTCATTTTTGCCCCTAACTCCTTTAAATACGCCGGTATTCCCGCGTCGTTTTGAACAATCTGAAAAAAAGCCGACTGCGCGTCTGCAAGACAGTCTTTGTACGGTATTGCCTTAATTTATGCCGATTATAATTGAACCGGAAACACATATTTTGAATTATTTTTTTAGGTTTACAGTATGTTTTAAAATAGTATAAATCTAATTCTCAATCGACAGCAAAATTTGTCTATACTTTGATCGGAAATTAGTATAAGGCGGGAACGGCGTAGTTTTGCCGTCTCCGCCTTTGTTTTCTCTTTTTATTTTTTTCTTGACTGTAGGGCATAAAAGTGGTATTATAAGAGGTGTTGAAAATGATATGAAAGGAACCGAGTCAATGCTTACCGAAAAAGAAAAAATGCTTAAGGGGGATATTTACGACCCCACTGACAGCGAGCTTGCGGAGTTGCGTATTCGCGCACATAGACTGTCCCAACAGTATAACCTTACCTATGAGACGGATATTAAGCAGCGAGAGGATATTCTCAATCAGCTTCTTCCCAACCGAGGAGAGGGCGCTTTTTTACAGTCGCCCGTTCAGTTTGATTACGGTATATTTACTACCGTAGGTAAAGGATTTTACGCGAACTTTAATTTTACGGTTCTTGATACCTGTCCCATAGCTATCGGTGACAATGTTTTCTTTGGCCCTAATTGTTCATTGTATACTGCCATGCACTCTCTTAATCCCGCCGAAAGGGCTTATAGAAGAAGGGAGGACGGTTCTGTTTATGATCTTGAGTATGGAAAGCCGATTACGATAGGCAATAACTGTTGGATAGCGGGTAATGTTACGATTTGCGGCGGCGTCACCGTAGGGGACAACTGCGTTATCGGCGCTGGGAGCGTTGTAACAAGAAGCACATACCGGCCAATTCATTTGCGGCAGGAAATCCGTGCAGGGTTATAAGGGAGCTTACCGAGGTAAACAAAACTCCCAATTATTAAGAATTATAAGGATAAAACGAAAATGAACGATACCATTGAAATATACAACAACGATTTTGACGTAGCGATTATTGGCGCTGGACACGCGGGTGTGGAAGCGGCTCTCGCTTCCGCCAGAACGGGAAACAGAACGGTTCTGTTTACGTTGTCGCTGGATGCCGTCGCAAATATGCCCTGTAATCCTTGCATAGGTGGTTCCGCAAAGGGACAGCTTGTGTGCGAGATTGACGCGCTAGGGGGGGAAATGGGCAGGGCGGCGGACGCTACTTTTATTCAGTCCCGTATGCTCAACCGCGGAAAGGGGCCCGCCGTTCATGCTTTGCGTGTTCAAAGCGACCGTGTTAAATATCACACATATATGAAGCAGGTTCTTGAGGCTCAGGAAAATTTACAGCTTAAGCAGGCGGAAATTGTGGGAATTGTTACCGAAGACGGAAAGGTAAAGGGGGTTAAGTCCCGTCTCGGCACCGTTTATAACGTGAAAGCCGCCGTTATTGCAACTGGTACTTATCTTGGCGGCAGGATACATATCGGAGAGCTTAATTATCAGAGCGGACCCGATAATGTGCTCCCCGCTCTTGAATTGACAAAGGATCTTGAAGAAAAGGGAATTGCTCTTCGCCGTTTTAAGACGGGTACTCCCGCGCGTGTTCATAAAAGAAGTGTAAATTTTGATCTTATGGAGGTTCAGAACGGGGACGAGCCTATTATCCCCTTTTGCTTTGACAATGAGCTTCCTTTGGAAAACAAGGTAAAGTGTTATGTTACTTACACCGGTGAAGAAACGCATAAAATTATTTTGGATAATCTTCATCGTTCTCCCCTTTACGCGGGGCGGATTGAGGGTGTGGGACCCCGTTACTGTCCCAGTATTGAGGATAAAATCGTAAGATTTAAGGATAAGGAACGGCATCAGCTTTTTGTTGAGCCCATGGGGCTTGATACCGACGAGTGTTATTTACAGGGTATGTCCTCCAGTCTCCCCGAGGACGTTCAGATTAAATTTCTCCGCACTATAAAGGGGCTTGAAAACGTGGAGATAATGCGCCCCGCTTACGCAATCGAGTATGACTGTGCGGATCCTCTGGAGCTTTACGCTACTCTTGAATTTAAAAAGATAAAGGGATTGTTTGGCGCCGGGCAATTCAACGGCACCAGCGGGTATGAAGAGGCGGCGGCTCAGGGACTTGTGGCAGGAATAAACGCCTCCTGCTATTGCCAGGGCAGGGAAATGCTGGTGCTTGACCGCAGCTCGTCTTATATAGGTACTCTTATAGACGATCTGGTGACGAAGGGCTGTATAGAGCCTTACCGAATGATGACCAGCCGAAGCGAATACAGGCTTCTGCTGAGACAGGACAATGCTCCCGAAAGATTAGCGGATATTGGCAGGAGGTTTGGACTTCTTCAGGAGAAAAAGTACAGCTTTTTTCTGAAAATGAACGAGTGTGTGGAAAATGAACTTAAGAGAATAAGCAAAACCACTCTTAAGCCTACCTTGGAGCTTAACGCCGCCCTTGAAGCTCTGGGAACGACTCCCATAACTACCGGCGTAAGGTTTCTGGAGCTGTTAAAGCGTCCCCAGACGGATTACATAACTCTTGCCTCTTTTGACGATGAGGCTCCTTCTCTCACTGACGCACTTATCGCTAAGATTGAAATCAGGGTGAAGTATAAAGGATATATTGACGCCCAGGACGAAAAGGTAAGGCAGATGAAAAAGTTAGAGGGGAAAAAACTGCCTGTTGACATAGATTATAAGACCGTTAAGGGGCTGAGGCTTGAAGCCCAGGAGAAGCTTAACATGTACAGACCGATGAATATCGGACAGGCAAGCCGTATAAGCGGCGTAAATCCTGCGGATGTTACGGTTTTGCTGCTTCTGCTCGGTGAGTAATGTTTTGAATTTATAAAAATTTTTTACAGACTTTCTATGTATGTTCCACGTGGAACATTGTGTTTTCCCTATAAAAATGTTCCGAAAGGATTTTATCCAATGTCATATGATATAAAAGAAAAATTTGAACTTGCCGATATTTCTCTAATCGATAGTCAGCTTGAGAAAATGGAGAAAATGATCGGATTTCTTACCGAATACAATCAAAAGGTAAATCTCACCGCAATTACCGACAGGGAAGGGATTATAGAAAAACACCTTCTTGATTCGGCGCTTCCCCTCAAACTGTATTCCCTTAAAGAAAACGCCGATTGTTTGGATATAGGGACTGGAGCGGGATTTCCGGCGATTCCTATGATGATTTGCCGTCCCGATTTAAAGTTTGTTCTGCTTGACGCGAGACGGAAGAGAATCGATTATCTTAAGCTTTTGCTTCCCGAATTGGGCGTTTGCGCGAAGGAAATAATTCACGGGAGAGCGGAGGAATTGGGTCGGTCCGTGAACTACAAGGGAAGATTTGATATGATAACCGCGCGCGCTGTTTCGGATATCCCCACTCTTTTAAGGTACGCTGCGCCTATGCTTAAGAAGGGTGGAGTGTTTATGGCTATGAGAGGAGCTAAGGACGAACTTGACGGGGAAGTGAAAAGGATCTCAGAGAAACTTTCACTTTCTTTGGAGAGGGAGATTATGTATAAGCTTCCCGGCGGAGATGGAAGAAGATTGATTTTATTTGTAAAAGTAAATTAATATTTTTAGGTTATTGTTATTGCTATTTTTGCCCGAATTGCTTTATAAAAGCTTTTCGAGCAGTTTTTTTATTATTCGATATTTTGTTCTTTTTTTCTATTTCGGGCACTGCTAATTAGCTTGCAATCACACGAAGTGGTGGTCTTTTGGTCGAATAGGCTTGTATTGCCGCGAAAGTTTCTGCTTGAAAATCTTTTATGGATGTGTAATAATTAAATCATAGCTTATGTTAACAGATAACAGAACTTTTTATTACAATTCCAAAAAAGGGGACAAAATTATGCCTATATTTCAGAAGCAAGCCGAACGTGTGGTGAGCAATGTGCTTAACATTCCCGTTTCCCTTATAGAACCCAATCCTGCACAGCCACGAGAGTATTTTGACGATTACGCTCTTACGCAGCTGGCCGTAAGTATTCAGCAGAATGGGATTGTTCAGCCGCTTACCGTGCGTAAGACCGAAGGCGGCGGATATCAGCTTATAGCGGGAGAAAGACGTCTTAGGGCGGCTAAGCTTATAAATTTGGAGTACGTTCCTTGTATTGTACTGGATAGGGAGGACAAGCAGTCCGCTATTTTGGCGATACTTGAAAATATACAGAGAGCCGATCTCAATTATCTTGAGGAAGCGGCGGCAATTAAAAAGCTGATAGATCACTATGGGCTCACCCAAGAGGACGCTGCCTCCAAGCTGGGAATTGCCCAGTCCACCGTTGCCAACAAACTGAGACTGCTTCGTCTGTCGGAAAACGACAGAAGAATGGTTTTGAAATACGGCCTCAACGAACGTCAGGCGAGAGCCGTTATAAGACTTCCCGAAAGCAAAAGGGAACAGGCGGTAAGGGAAATTTATCTCAGACAGCTTAACAGCACACAGACGGATAAGTATGTTGAGGCTTTGTTGGTTGAATATGAGGAAGAGCTTAAACCCAAGCCGAAGATTATTAACAAGACGAATCCGTATACGGTTATCGGGCTTTATATAAACAGCTTCAATAAGACGGTGGAGGCTATGAAGTCAGCGGGGATTCACTGTGACCTTGAGAAACGTCAGACCGAGGAATGTATAGAATATCTTGTGAAAATACCGCTAAAATGACAAAAAAATGTTCCACGTGGAACATTAATATGAGAAAGAAAAGAAAGGAAAAACACATGTCCGCCGTTTTTGACGAGAATCGGCGGATATGTGTTTTTTCACTTTTTTATTCAAAATAAGAATAATACCGAATACTATACGAGCTGTCGGGAAACAGACGCTTATACAGCTCAACAAAATAATCGTCGGTCATACTCGCCATATAGTCGGCCACCACTTGATTCGGTTCTTCTTCCCCGTAATCAAAACGGTCGGTATAATACTTCATTCCTTCCTTAATATAATTTACATGGTGTTTATAGATAATCGACTCCTTGTCCTTTTTGAGAACGTCCTCCAGCAGTCTGTAATAAATATCATTAAACATGGGTCTGATTACTTCATCATAGGATACGTTTGCTTTCGGGTTCCGATATATTTTTTCGTAATTCTCCCTTTTTGCGGTTTTAAGATCCTCATATGCCGCTCTGCTCATTTTAATATGATCCTTGCCATAGCTGTTATTTACTATATCCACAACAAGGTTGTTTATCATTTCGGCGTTTTTGCTGCCAATGATATTGGAGCTAAACGGAGTATTTTCGTCAATTATCTTGGCGGTGACCGCGTCCTGTCTGTCTTTTCCCACGTATGCAATTATATCGCTTATTCTTACTACGCAGCCTTCAAGGGTACAGGGAACAAGTTTTTCTATTGCTTCTCTCCCTACGGTGTAACACTTCTCCGACCGCCTGTCAAAATCTTCAAAATCTTTTACGGGGAAGGGTCGGTATTCCTCCAGCTCAAGCTCGCCGTTATGGCAAAGAACGCCGTCCAATACCTGCAAGCTTATATTTCTTCGATAAAGCAGGTCGAGTACTCTTGCGCTGTGCACGTTGTGATTAAAATATCTGCCGGTTTCGGTATATAAAATCTCGCTTAAATATCGTTCGCCCGCATGACCGAATGGAGTGTGACCTATATCGTGACCCAAGGCTATGGCTTCAATAAGATCAAGATTAAGATCAAGAAGTCTTCCTATATTTCGCGCAATTCTGGACACCAACTGCACATGAAGGCCGCGCCTTGTGATATCATCATTGCAGAAAAATGAAAAAACCTGAGTTTTGTCATTGTAGCGGTTGTATAATGGGAGGTGAAGGATTTTATCAATATCTCTTATGTAGGCCGGGCGGAGAAGAGATGATTTATCCCGCTCCGGATCGCGGCGGACGGCTCCGTTGTCATTGGCTTTATAAGGGTTATTTATATGGTTCGCCCGATCGTGTTCTATTTGTTCCTGTATTTCCTTGTTTAATTTACGATATCGGAGGGGGGCGGCAGTTTGTGGCATTGTATGTCTCCTTTCTGGTCTGATTTATATAAGTATAGCATAAATCTGAAAAAATTGCAATGGGTGGAAGAAAGGAGTTTAGTGTAGGATAGGCGGCGAAGCAGTCGCAAATATTATAATGTGGCTCCGCCTTTTAATCAGTTAATATCAATCTTTAATCAAGTCGTAGACTTAATTAAAGATTATATTTCAATCACTAATATTTGTTTATCTATATAATTTATTTAAACACTAACACATAGCGATTTAAATAAGTATTATATATAATATAACTATTTATAATAATTGTTTTACAGTATATTATTATAAAATAAATGTCAAATAAATATTTATAAATGTAAAATTTATATTTCCGCTTTTTGTTTTTTAGTAATTTTCAATTATCTTGTAGACAAAATTTCACAGGGTCTGCAAGATGATTGAGAATTACACCCTAATACTGTTAACCAATTAATACTAACAATCATTTAAAATATAGACAAAATACAGAAGA
>CAJUFF010000121.1:0-2023 GCA_910585505.1 uncultured Ruminiclostridium sp.
GTATTACTGGTAGAGATTGGATTTTATCGTGTTTTTAAATGGTTATTAGTATAACCTGATGATTGAGAGCGCGGTTAAGGATATGAACGACACTTTTAACGCTCCCGAAAATATTCATGTTGTAAGCGGGTTCGGGGCGTGTACGGGATTTGATGACATTGAAAGCGATAATGAAGAGGAGGACGAAGAGTAATGACTTATACAAATTCGGGACTTGTGAAGCACTGTAAGGAAGCGCTTAAGCTTAAAACCGTGTATATGTGGGGCGGGCTGTTTCGGGAGGTTACAAAGTCTTACATAAATCAGCTTTCGGGAATGTACCCCGAACAGTACGGAGACAGCAGAAAAAGGCAGCTTTGTGGGCTTATAGGGAAAGAATATTACGGGTGTGACTGTGTGGGACTGGTGAAGTCTTATTATTTCGGCGGTTTCGGGTTAGAAAAAAACGCAAAAGGTTATGTGGGGGCTTGGGATTACGGTGTTGGTACTATGTACAATGCCGCAAAGGTTAAAGGAAAAATATCGTCTATGCCGAAAAAGGAAGGTGTGCTGGTGATGACTTCCGATTTTGGCCACGTGGGGGTGTATATCGGTAACGGGGAGATTATTGAGTGCACGCTGAGCAAATTCGGGGACGGGGTTGTTAAGACTAAGTTCAGCGATAGGAGTTGGGCGTATTGGTGCCAGTGTCCCGTTATTGTGGACGATACGGGGGTAACGAAAAGCAATACGGGGACAAACGCTTCTTATGTTAGCGGGAAAACTAACGCGCCTGTTAATGTCAGGGAAACGCCGGGTATAAGCGGAAAGATTATAACCAAATTGCCCAAAGGGACAGCGGTTAAGATGACAGGGAAAAGCGTGAAGAACGGCGGGTATACTTGGGCGGAGGTGCTTTACAACAATAAGGCTTGCTGGTGCGATAAGCAGTGGATAGACGGCTGAAACGGGGAGAATTATGAAGTATACGGTCACCATAGGGGGAAGAAGTTTTGACAATATATCGGATCAAAAAACTACTCCTTCCTTCAGGAGTGAGAGTAGCTCCAAAAATCTTGGGGGCGAATTACTTATAGACAGAACAGGGGACGAAAAGACAGAGCTAAAAATTACGGCGGGCGGGTTAAGCGAGTCGGAAATGAGTTTTTTGCGGAATGAGAGGAAGAAAATGAATACCGTGGTTTCATATTACAACGGAAATACTCTTGTTACAAAAACAATGCATTTTAACGTTTTTACCGAACCCGCCCCTTATTATTTCTACGGGGACAAAAACAAGGGAATGATTTATCCCAACGTCACTTTATCCTTTTCGGAGGTCTGATTATGTATTTTTTTGGAGATGATTTTGAGCAGCTTTGCGAGAGCAATTGTCGGCAATACAGGGTATACGCGGACGTTTATCTGAGGGAGGCAGACGGAGTTTACCCCGAATCGCCCAGTTATACATTTACTCATAAAAGCGTAAACGGGGGACCTTCCATTGTCAGCGTAAAAATTGTAAGGGGACTTACTTCCGGGAGCTTTGAATATGGGGGAGCGTTCAGCGGGCAGCTCACTCTTGTTGCCACGGCAAACGCCAATATACCGCCCAACGGTACGAAAATCGTTATATCGGTGGCGTTTGTTTCGGATTCGGGGAGTGAGACTGCTCAAAAAGCGCCTTTAGGAACCTTTTACACGGAGAGCGTGGCTACATCACTTTTCACAAAGACCGTAAAGGCCACGGACGGGATCGCGAAGCTCACTAAATATTACGTACCCAACGAAAGCGAGTATCCTCTTAAGGCATCAAAGCTTTTTGAAAAGGCCGCCGATCTGGCGGGAGCAAGTATCGCTTTCGGAATAGATACGCTTAAGCTTAACGACCCGAATATCACGGAACCGCCCCTTAAAAAGAAGGGAGCGCCCGAAGGAGAAGAGGATCCGGAGCAGGAGGTTTATGTGGCGGCAAGCGACGCGGGGGAAAAGTATCACACAAACCCACAATGCAGCGGTATGAATGGGAACGTTACCGCCATGA
>CAJUFF010000121.1:2033-8891 GCA_910585505.1 uncultured Ruminiclostridium sp.
CCGCCATGACAAGAGCTGAGGCGGAGGCCGAAGGCTACGCAAAGTGCACCAAAAAAGCCTGTCTCGGAGAGGAGGCTTCGGAGGACGAATATTATACATACCGTGAAATAGCGGGAATGATAGCTTCGGTAAACGCGGGAAATGCGTTTGTTGATTCGCATAATTATCTGAGGATATCCACGCCCGACATAGGGCTGAAACGGGATATACCCATAAAAAGCGTTATCAATTATACCGACAACGAGGTAGTGAACGAATTTACCACCACTTTTTGGGCACAGACCTACGAAGGAGAAGGCACGCCGCCCGAAATTGACCCTTTGTCGGTGAGCTATGACCCGTCCATAATGGTTATCGACTTCCCTCTTGCCACTGACGGAGATTATGCCGTTATGCAGAAAAATATAGACTCGAAAATAGGCGGAGTGGCGTATAACGGAATCGTTATAAAGAGGCAAGGGACGGGGCGGCAGGAAATAGGTGATTTGCTGGCGTTTAAGGATACTTACAGGGACAAGACCTTTGACAATGTGCTGGTTATGGGGATAGTTTACGACATTTCGGCGCAGGGGGGATTTACGGAAACGCTTTACTCGCTGTCACAGTCGGAGGCTAAACAGCAGGCTAAGGGGATTTCCACAAATACGAGGGTGGACAGGCTGGAAAATAAAACGGGGACGGCTTCGGGCGAAGGAACCGTTTCGGGCGGCGTAGGCGAGTTCACCAACGAGGATAAAAATTCGGAGATTTTTAATTCGTATAAGGACGTTACCAATGAGAGCGGAACGGTTATGTACAAGAAGAATTATATCAATCCGAGAACGCCTTTTGCGCATGTGGGAGGATTGGGAAACGCCATCGACAGGGATGCTTCATCAATAAGCGGTTTGTCAGCAATAGTAGCAGGGCACCATAGCGAAATAACAAACTCACCTTTAAGTGCTATAATAACAGGTGACGAACAAAAAATAGATTCTTCCAACTTGGCTGCTATTATTTGTGGCCGAAAAAACAAAATATCATCTTCATATTTTACAGGAATTTTGGGCGGTGACCTAAATGAGATATTGGGGCACTCAACAAGTTCAGCAATAGTAGCAGGAACTTCTAATGTGTGCGAGAGTGCAAAATCTTTTATCGGTGGAGGAACAAACAATAAAATAGCATCTTCCCTCTTTTCCGCGATTTGCGGTGGAAAAAATAATAATATATCGGTAAATGGAACAGCGGCAGCTTTTATAGGTGGTGGAAGCAACAACGAGGTAAATACCAACGGGTTTGATTCGGCAATTGTCGGTGGAAACAATAACACGGTTAGCGCCGCTAATTCCACAATATTGGCAGGCCACGGAAATTCCGTAAATAGTACCCAATATGGTACCCAATCTTCGGCGGTAATATGTGGTAATGGAAATCGCGTTAGAGGGTCAGACAGTGTTGTTATTTGCGGAGGCGGAAATACAGTAAGTTCAGGGTGCAGCGCGGTAATTGCAGGCTCAGGCAACGAAAACGGAGGCTTTGGCTGTGTTGCTATGGGCAGCAATAATAAAATTACAGGCCAATCTTCTAGCGTTACATTATATACTTTTGTCTGCGGTCAAGAAAATGAGGTTGGTGGATCACAAGATTGTATTGTATGCGGACGAGGAGCAAAGGCAAGTGAAATGCACAAAATCGTTGTTGGTAACTATACGTATGGTAACGTATTTTGGGTCGATGCGTTTGGCAACGTCTACGCCCATAGCTTCAACATAATAGACGAAACCGCCTCCGAAACCTCCGCTTTTCCCGCAAAGTCGACTAACAACCCCGATATATCGGAACTGTTGGAGCAGATAAACCAAATGAAATCGGACATTGAAACGTTGAAATCGAAAAACGAAGAATTGAGAGCGGAGGTTGAAAAGTTGAAACAGTAATCTCAAAAATACCCGTTTTTGAGATTACTTATCAAAAAATACGATTATAATTTCAAAAAACCTCAATTTTGAGATAATACAACTACACAGCCGAAAGGAGAACAAAAGTGAAGAACAGAAAAACGGGGGACATTTCGGGAAATTTCAACAACGTTATAGGCGATGAAAATTCCAAGATATCCATATGCAATAACGAGGGACTTGGAGAACAGTTTGCGGCGGCGGTACCGTACATTGTTTATGAAAGCGCTATGGCGAGGACGGAAAGGCATATAAAAAGGCTGGTGGTTTCGCTTATTGTGAGCATTTTAACACTTTTCGCCGCAAATATTGGATGGCTTGTGTTTCTTTCGCAGTTTGAGTTTGAAACCACAGAGATAAGCTCGGAGGGCGGCGGGAACGCCAATTATATAGGAGAGGACGGTGATATTTACAATGGCACGTATTAAGGTTAAGAAGATGAAGCCCAAAAGCGGGAATAGCAAGGGAAAGTTTAAAAAAGTGAGGAAAAAGCCTTGAATAAGCTTGAAAATATTTCAAACAGCGAGATTATGGCGGTTATCGACGAGTACATACATAAGGAAAGGGACAGAAGGATTTTAAGGCGGCGGCTTTGCGACGGAGTTTGTTTTGAGCCGCTCGCGGAAGAGTTCGGGCTTTCGGTTACACAGATTAAAAGCGTGGTTTACAAGGGACAGGATAAGATTTTTAAGCACCTGAGATAATCGGGTGCTTTTTCTTTACAAAAATCCTATAAAAAGCGCACTAAAACAGACTCTTTTCTTTATTTAAAAAGAGTCTTTTTATTTATATAATTAAGGTATGGAAAGATTTGAATACTGCAATCCGAACCCCAAAAGAAAATCGGTGGGAGACTGCGTTATAAGAGCTTTATCCATTGCTCTGGACAAGCCTTGGGGGGAAACCTATATGGAAATCTGCGCCCAGGGATTCAAGATGGCGGATATGCCCACGGCTAACCGAGTATGGGGAAGATATCTTCGGGACAAAGGGTTTGAGCGGAAAACGGCGGAATCGGAAGTTACCGTCGGGGAATTTTGTGAAGAACACGAAGAAGGTACTTTTATCTTAGGACTTGACGGTCACGTTGTGGCGGCTTTTGACGGGCATTACTTCGACACCTGGGACAGCGGAGACGAGACCGTACTGTATTACTGGGCTTTGTCTCAATGAAAGGAATGATTATCTATGGCTTTTCCTAACTATCTGCCCAATTATGGCGGGTATCAGGGGGGATATCAGAACGGGTTTTATATGACTCAGCCTTATCAGCAGGTACAGCAGGCGGCGCAGCTTGCACAGCCGCAAGCCCAGAACGGGGCGCAAAACGGGCTGAATTGGGTAGAAGGTGCGGAGGCGGCTAAGGCTTACCCGGTGCCGCCCAACTGTACGTTGGTGCTTTTTGACACTAAAACCCCCACGATGTACATAAAATCGGCGGATATGTCGGGTATGCCCTCTACTCGTACTTTTAAAATTGAAGAGGTCGGGGATATGCCTGTCGGTGCGGCAAGCAAAAGCGGAGCGCCCCCAAACATAAGCAGAGAGGAAATAGAGGGATTTGAGAACAGAATATCGGCTTTGGAAAAGCAGATTCAGGGAATGACAGCAAAGCCGAAGGGAAAGACGAAGGAGGCGGCGGAAAATGAATCCACTGTTTAAGCAGTACGGAGGAAGTCAGGGGCAGAACGGCGGCATTTTACAGCAGTTCGGGCAGTTTATGGAGCAGATGAAAGGGAAAAATCCCAACGACCTTATCAATCAGCTTGTCAGCGAGGGAAAAGTCAATGAGGATCAGCTTAATCAAGTCAAGACAAGGGCACAGCAAATGCAGGGGATTTTTAAGCCGTTTTTCGGTATGAAGTAAAATAAACCGCTTTACAAAAGCGTTTTATATAATTTAAAAAGAAAGGGAAGGAAAATTATGAGTTTAACTAACGAAGGTGTTCCCTTCACAATGCCGGTTGAACCGGCGGGAAGCTCCGACAGAAATTCCGGCTGGGGCGGAGATTGGGGAGCATGGATTATTCTGTTCCTCATTTTCGGTATGTTCGGCTGGGGCGGTTTCGGAGGCTTCGGCGGTTTCGGAGGAGGCTTCGGAGGTGGAGCGGGACTCCAGGGGATGGCAACCAGAGCCGATATCAACGAGGGCTTTGCGCTGAACAATCTCCAGAGCGGCATCAATGCCATTCAGCAGGGTATTTGCGACAGCACCTACGCTCTCAACAACGCCATAACAGGCGGCTTTAACAACACCAACATGGGAATGATGCAGGGCTTCAACGGCGTTGAGCGCGGCTTCTGTAATCTTTCAAGCCAGTTGGCGGACTGCTGCTGCACCACACAGAGAGCCATTGACGGCGTAAACTACAATATGGCCACAAACACCTGCACTTTGCAGAACACCATGAACAACAATACCCGCGACATTATCGACAGCCAGAACGCGGGCACACGCGCGATTCTCGACTATTTGTGCCAGGACAAGATTTCCACATTGCAGAACGAGAATCAGGCGCTCAGGCTTGCGGCTTCTCAGTCCAACCAGAATGCGGTGCTTATGGCAGCTATGGACGCGAATAAGGCGGACATTCTGCGCAGAACAGGCAACGACTGTCCTGTTCCCGCTTATGTGGTTCAGCCTTCAACTCCCGTAAGCTTCCCCACAAACTGTTGTGGACAGTTTAACGGCTGGAACAATAACGGCGGCTGCAACAGCGGGTGCGGAGGATGCAACTGCTAACCGTTTGGTCTGCGTTGGCTAAATGGTTTTCCCCGAAAGGGTGATTAGATTCGGGGCGATAGAGTTCTATCGCCCTTTGATTTTTATTGAGAAAGGATGATTATATATGGCTTGTAAACCTGTATGCAAGCTTTGCGATAAGCTTATTATTTCGCAGTCGGTGACCTTTGCGGGAGGAAATCTTGTTATAAATATTCCTGCGAGAAGCTACAGGAACGGGTGTAAGTATTGTATTGTGATTGCTCAGGCTATTCCTGCGGCTACTACAATAAACGCTCCCGTTGTGATTACGATAGGAACGGGTACGGAGCAGTATCCGCTTACAAACCGCTGCTGCGCTCAGGTGACGGCTTGCGGTATCCGCACAAGGACTCGGTATTCCACGGTTGTATCCACAAACGCGGTGGGGGGAAGCTTTAAGCTTCTGGGTAATACCTGCCCTTGTCCCACAAATAATTTAAGGGCGATAGACGGAACGGCGCCTGCTGCTCCGACTGCGCCAACAGCTTAAGGAGGATTTTGTATGAAAATGAAAATGCTTGAGGATTTACATTACAAGCTTTGTAAGGAGCTTGAGGAAATCGCCGGAAAAAACGAGCTTGGAGCGGGCGATCTTGAAATTATACATAAGTTGACCGACACTCTTAAGAATATCGACAAAATAAAGTATCTCGAGGGTGAAGAGGACGGATACAGCCGGAGAAGCGGACGCGGTAACGGCGGCAGCAGCTACAGAGGAAACAGCGGCGGTAACGGCAGTTACGGGGGCAGCAGCTACTACGAAGGCGACAGCATGAGAATGGACGAGCGTTATGAGGAAGACCGAAGCGGGGCGAGACGCGGCGAACATTATGTGAGAGGTCATTATTCCAGAGGCAGCGACGCCGAGCATGTTGCCGGCGAACTTCGGGAGATGATGAACCGCGCCAACGACGGAGAAATCAGAAGAGCGCTTGAAAAGGCCATAAGAGCAATAGAGGAGTAATTGATATGGTAACGGAAAAAGAGCTTCAAGAAGCCATTGACGAGTTGGAGGAAGCGCCCGGAAGTTATAAGGGGTGCGCCATGCTCGCGGCGCTTTACGCTTTGAAAGATAGATATTACGGTGATGGGGGCGATTTTTCCGGGTCTTTGAGCAGGAAAGATACTTCTACCCGTTTTTCCTCTTTTTCCGGAGGCGGTGATTCGGATTGGGATTCCACTATAAACGGCGGCGAAGACAGTGAGTTTTTGAGAGCCGTTCGGGGGAAGAGCTGGGGTGAAGTGCTTCCTGTGGTTGACGAGTTGGTAACAGCAGTTAAGGTTTTGCAGCCACAGTTGTATGGGGCGTTTTTGAGGAGGTTTTGATATTTTTCGGCCGCTTGTTTTTTGGAAACGGGCGGCGGTTTTTTGTGTTGTTTTTTGTGTTGCATAAATTCTTAAAATCTTAAAAATACAGTTAAAATTTTAAAAATTTGGTTAGGATTTTGAGATTTGAGAGACGGGAAAACCCGCGCTGTAAAAGGGTTTGCTTTTACAGCACGGGTTTTGCCTGTTTTTTGATTTGGTGGAGCATACGGGATTCGAACCCGTGACCTCCACACTGCCAGTGTGGCGCGCTCCCAACTGCGCCAATACCCCATAAAATCTTATTTGAATAAAAAAATTGGTGACCCGTACGGGAATCGAACCCATGTTTCCGCCGTGAAAGGGCGGTGTCTTAACCGCTTGACCAACGGGCCATTATGGTAGCGGCAATTGGACTTGAACCAACGACACCCTGGGTATGAACCAAGTGCTCTAGCCAACTGAGCTATGCCGCCACATTATGACTTAAAACTATTATTGTTTCAATGACTTATTTATTATATCACAAGCTCTTTAATTTGTCAACACTTTTTTTAAAATATTTTACATTTTTAGAGAAATTTTTCTTTTAACATATTTACAAAACAATTTCCACTGCTTTTTTTCATTGTCACTTAATTTTTCACCTACTTATTAAAAAATTTCAGGGATGTGCAAAACTCAATTTCGCAAACGCAGCTCTACAATATATAGCAGGAGTTTGCACAAATTACTCCATATAAGGTGCTAACTTTATAAGAAATTTGTGTTTTGCTCATCTCTAAAAAATTTTATAGCCTTGAGCAAAACTCAAAAACCCGTATCTCAAAAGGTTTTCCAGCCTTACTC
>CAJUFF010000122.1 GCA_910585505.1 uncultured Ruminiclostridium sp.
TGTTTTATTTATCCAAATATCTCGCGGCACGTCATTTTTGCTGCAATAGAAATTTTTAATTTCAATTCAGGAGGATAAAAACGGCAGATGTTTACAAAGGATATCGGTATAGATCTGGGTACCGCGAATACCCTTGTTTATATGAGAGGAAAAGGGATTATTATAAGAGAGCCAAGCGTTGTGGCGGTGGACGTAAAGTATGACAGGGTGCGGTATGTGGGACAGGAAGCGAAGGACGTAATAGGCAGAACCCCGGGTTCCATAAAGGCAGTAAGACCCCTTAAAGACGGTGTAATCGCGGATTTCGACATTACCACAAGCATGCTTCAGGAATTTATAAAAAAGGCGCTTAAGGGCAGAGCCTTTACAAAGGCGCGTGTTATCATATGTATCCCCTCAGGAGTTACCGCAGTAGAGCGCCGCGCGGTAAAGGAAGCGACACAGAATGCGGGCGCTAAGCGCGTGTCGATTATCGAAGAACCGATGGCGGCGGCAATAGGCGCCGGTCTCCCCGTATCGGAGCCCACTGGTAGTATGATTGTTGATATCGGCGGCGGTACCAGCGAGGTGGCGGTTATTTCTCTTGGGGGCATTGTTACATCCCGTTCCGTAAGAGTTGCGGGAGACGAGTTTGATGCTTCCATTATCAACTATATCAAGAAAAAGTACAACCTTCTTATCGGCGAAAGAACCGCAGAAAATATTAAAATAGGTATCGGCTCCGCCTATCCTTATGCTGACAATGAGCCGGTGATGGATATCAAGGGAAGAAACCTTATGAACGGACTTCCCGAAAATATCACGGTTACCAGCGAAGAGATAAGGGACGCTCTTTCCGAACCGCTGAGCAACGTTACTGAAGCTATAAAGATCACACTTGAAAAAACGCCCCCCGAGCTTGCGGCGGATATTATTGACCAGGGCATTATGTTAGCGGGCGGCGGCGCGCTCCTTAAGGGACTTGATCTTCTTATAAACCATGAAACGGGCATGCCCGTTAAGATTGCCGAGCGTCCTTTGGACTGTGTTGCTGACGGTACGGGCGCAGTGCTTGAAAATATCGATAAGCTGGTAGATGTGCTTGACGATGACGATAAGACATATTATTGATAATTATTAAGTCGGTGTATATTCGCGCCGACTTATTTGTATACGGTCTTCTGTTGTTTCTGAGGAGGACAACCGACATATGAGAGAATTTTTTCATACGATAAAATTTAAAATTCTTGTCTGCATTTTTGCCCTTTTGTTAGGCTTTTTAATATATGTGGCAATTGCCGCGGGGGCTTCTTCGCTTCCTAAGGCTTTTCTTGAAACAATTTCATCCCCCTTTGTCGCCCTTTCCACCAACGTTACCGATTGGATGGAAAGCACAATCGACAAATTTGTCAACGCCGACAAATATAAGCAGGAAAATGAGCTTTTAAGGGAGCAGCTTTCGGAAATTTATAACAATGTTCTTGACAAAGAAGCTCTGGAAAAAGAAAATCAGCAGCTAAAGGATATGCTTGAAATAACGGAAAACCACAAGGATTTCAAATGGAGTCCGCCCTGCTCCGTAACGGCGAGAAATTCCGCCGATATATCAGGAGGTTTTACAATAAACAGGGGTTCAAACGACGGTATTTCTCTTTACGATCCCGTGTTTACCAAAACGGGGCTTGTGGGTACGGTGAGCGAGGTGGCGCCTAACTACTCCATTGTTTCCACCGTTCTTTCAGATGATATAAACATAGGGGTAAGCGGCGTCGACAGTCATGCGCTCGGAATTATCGAAAACGATTTAGACAGCGCTTATACCGGTCACTGTGTAATGAATTACACGGGAAGGGACAGCGGAATAGCCGTAAACGAGGTGATAGTAACCTCCGGAAGTTCTTTTTTCCCCAAGAACATGCTTTTGGGCACTGTTTCCGATATAATAAACGACAGCAACGGACTTTCGGTACATGTACAAATAAAGCCTTTTGTGGACGTGTTCAGCGTTTCGGAAGTCTTTGTGCTGGTTGATTTCGAGGGAAAGGGCGAGGATACGGCCGGAAGCGCCGAATAAACAATTATACATTAAAAGGGAAAGACCGATGCGTTACAAAATAAATCCTACCGTCGCTTATACAAGGAAAATGAAAACCAAGGTTTTTTTGCGCTGGTTTTTTTATTCTCTCTCCTTGATAATTCTGTATTCCATAATGAGCTGCGGCGCCTTCGGGCTGTGGCAGCCTTACCTTATATTCGCCTTAGCCATCGGGGTTTCCATGAGAGAAACGGAGTTTGCCTCGTCGATATTCGGGATTTTCTGCGGCTTTATGCTGGATATCTCCATGGATACGCTGTTCGGTTTTTTTGCGGTATGCATTATGCCCTGCTGTTTTATAACTTCTCTCCTGTCGCATAACCTTATTAAGGTAAATTTTTTAAATCATCTTATCTTTACCGGAGTAACAGCGCTTCTTTCTTTTTCTTTATACTATCTGTTTAATTTTGTGATCTGGCATACGGAAGGAAGAGGGATAGTGATTACCGCTATATTGCTTCCTTCCTTCATCGCGACTGTTATAACTGCTCCGCTGATGTTTTTTTTAACAAGGTTTACAGCTACAAAATTTGGACTCGAACATAACGAGGATCTTGACGAGGCGGTTGAGGAAGCCGTGGACAAGGCCGACGAGGAACGAAGAAGTAAAAAGATTTTGAATTTAAAAAAGAATAAATATATTAAAGAGTTGGATAGGGAAAAAAGAAAAAATACAACTGACAATTAACATAAAATATTGTTTTGCCATACTGAATTGTGACAAGTAATTAAATATTAAATATATGCGGTTAAAGAACCTGTTTTCACAAGATTTATATGCGCTGTCCACAACATAAGCAATTGTCACAATTTGGCTATTGTGACAATACATGAAAAACAGACTGTTTCTGTAAACGAATTGCAACGACCGATTTCTTAAGTTGTAGACAGTGGATTTTCGAGCAAATTTTATTGAGAACAAGGCGGAAAGCCGAAGGAATACCTGACGTATTTCAAGGCTTTCCAACGTGGATATCGGCGAAATTTGCCGAAAAGACGCGTGCGATGACAGGTTCTAAATAAGAAAGGGATTTACAGATGAAAATAGGATATATAGTCAGAAGCTTATTTTGGGTAATAATCGCCTTTGTGCTTGTATTCTTAGCCGCGATTCAGCTTATGAGCATACAGATAGTAAACGGCGATTATTACGCTTCCCAGACAGAAAGCTTTCGTGAAGCGGATCAGTCTATTTCCGCCGCCAGAGGTCAGATTTCCGACGTGAACGGAAAGGTTATAGTCAGCAATCAAAGCGTATTTAAGGTGATTCTCCAGGAGGCTTTCCTGACTTCGGGGAAGGAAAACGACACGATAGCCTCTACCCTTGCCATTCTGGAAAAATGCGGCGAAAAGTGGATTGACAATGTTCCAATAACCATGGAGGAGCCCTTTGTCTTTACCGACGTTTCCGAAGAAGCTCTGGATAAATTCAGATCCAATCTGGGTCTGAACCTTGACGCTACCGTCGAGAACTGCCTTCGCGCATTGGCGGAGAATTATTCAATAAATACAGAAAAATACGATGCGAGAACGGTAAGGCTGATAGGCGGCGTAAGATACGAGATGGAGCGAAAGGACTTTTCTTTTCGCAACAAGTATATATTGGCGGAGGATATTTCTCTTGAAACGGTTCTCCGGCTGAAGGAGCAGGGCTTTATTTTAGCGGGAATTGATATTTCCGAGGAGCCTAAGCGAATTTATATCAGAGGCGATATTGCTCCTCACGTAATAGGAACCATTGATCCAATAACCGAAAAGGAGTATGAGAAAAGCAAGGACGAGGAAGGCAATACAAAGTACACCATTAACGATCTTATAGGAAAAACCGGCATAGAATACGGTATGGAAAGCGTACTTAAGGGTACCGACGGTAACAGAACCATTGTGCGCAGCAGTAGCGGCGAGGTTGTTTCCGATACCGTCACCGAGCCCGTACAGCCGGGCAGCAGCCTTAAACTCACCATAGACAGTGATTTTCAGGAGGATCTTCAAACCATACTCGAAAACCAGATAAACTGGTTGCACTGGCTCAACGACCCCCAAAGAGGAAACGAATGCGACGGCGGAGCCGTGGTGGTGCTGAATGCCAAAACGGGAGCGGTTCTGGGAATGGCCAGCTATCCCACATATAATTTGATTGATTACGCCGATAATCCCCTCGCCGTATTAAACGGGGAAAACGGAGCTTCTATGTTCAACGCGGCGGTGGACGGACTGTTTCGACCCGGCTCCGCTTTTAAAACCATAAACGCGGCGGCGGGACTGATTGAGGGTTATATCAATAAGGATACTCCCGGAATCTGCACCGGGACATATACCTATTACAGTGATTACCAGCCCACCTGTACCGGCTATCATAACGGCTATAACGTGGTACAGTCCCTGAAGGTTTCCTGCAATATCTTCTTTTATGATCTGGCAAGGCGTATGGGCATAGATACCCTATCATCCTATGCGGAAAAATTCGGCTACGGCACCGATCTGGACTTAGAAATTCCCGCTCAGTCCGGACAGATGACCACACCGTCAAACTACGAAACCTCCACTAATCAACCGTGGGACGCGGGTCAGGTATTGCAGGCGGGTATAGGTCAGAGCGCTACACAGGTAACTCCTCTTAATTTAGCGGTACAGGCGCTTACTCTTGCAAACAACGGGATCAGGTACAAGCCGTATCTTGTGGATTCCGTCTGGAATTACGACTATACCGAGCTGCTGTCAAAAACTGTGCCCGCTGTGGCGGAAAAAATAGACGACAAAGGTACCGAAGCCTTTGAGACGGTAAGAGAGGGTATGATCGAGGTAAGTACCTGGTGCTACTGGCCTACCGGAGATCCCAGTAAATGGACATTTGACTACCTCCCCTCAAAGGTAGCGATAAAAACCGGTACTGCCGAAATGGACTCGATAGGAAAGTATTATACTTCAACCGTTATGGGCTACTATCCTGCCGAGGATCCTCAGATTGCCTTTGGAATAGTTCTAAGCAAGGGCGAATATTCCAGATATATGATAAGGAACATTATTGACGCATATTTTTACGATTGCTACGAGCCGGATCTCGATGAAGAGGGCAATGTGGTTTCTCCCTGGAAGCGTTGGATCGTGACGGATAAGCCCGTAGTGAGATGATAAAATTAAATATTGTAGGTACAAATTTGTAAAATATTTATCATATCGCCTTTAAAGAAACAATTTTTTGTAAAAAATGCACAAAAAAGCTTGCATTTTAACAATAAATATACCAAACTTTTTGCCAAGCCTGTTAAAACCCTTTTCTTTTTCAAAATTATATGCTATAATGTAAAAGAAACATTATTCACACAATAAACAATTCAAAAACCCGAGGTGCTGTCCTTATTGAATTTTTTGAAAAAGTAGCTGACAATAAACCAATGAATTCGTTTTCATAGCGGTTATAGCGCATTTCGGCGTATTGAAGGCGGATTCCGAAAAAGAAAAAGGGAGGGTTTTCCAATGAACATTGCTTTAATAGCGCACGACTCCAAGAAAGAGCTTATGGTACAGTTTTGCATAGCTTACTGCGGTATTTTGAGCAGACATGATCTCTGTGCCACCGGAACCACAGGAAAACTTGTGGCGGAGGCGACCGGACTTCGTATCCAGAGATTTCTCAGCGGATCGCAGGGCGGTGATCAACAGATATCAGCGCGCATTTCCTGTAATGAGATTGATATACTGATATTTTTCAGAGATCCTATAAATATAAATCATCGTGAGCCAAACGAATCGCATCTTCTTAGGCTCTGCGATGTTCACAATATACCGGTAGCCACCAATATGGCGACCGCAGAGGCACTTATACATGCGCTTGAGCGCGGCGATCTTGATTGGCGCGAAATTGTAAGATACTGAAAAGCCTTATTTTCGATAAAAGTTGCTCGAAATCCAGCGCAATTTTTGCGGAGACATGATTTAACGGCGGCTTTGCGGTTGTACGGCTTTAGTGGTATAAGCTTATAAAAACCCCCGTGCCCTTATAGGCGCGGGGTTAATTTTAAAGCGCAGCTTAAACAAGCTGCCGGAATTGCGAAGCAATTCCGGTGTTCAGCGGAGAATACAAATTCCCGTGCCGAATCGAGAGATGAAGAGACTCTGCTTGCAAAGTCTCATAAACTATTGCTGCCTAACACCAATCTTTTATCAAACCTATAACTTGATTAAAAATTGAACCTTGAGCATTATTCTTTGATCATCCATATTATTTTTCTATACCATAACCAAAGATTAGCATAAAAGGCCGGTGACATCTGGCAGCGGTTATAAAAAAGAGAACGGAAAGGACAGGACAAAAATGGACATTGTTACAAAAGCGCCGAGAGGAACGGCGGACAAGCTGCCTGCTCAGATAAATAAATGGCACACTATTGAAAAAGCGGCGGCGCGGATTGCGGAAACATATGGCTGCAAGGAGCTGAGAACTCCCACCTTTGAGCATACCGAGCTGTTTCAGCGAGGCGTCGGAGATACTTCCGACGTTGTGCAAAAAGAAATGTATACCTTTAACGATAAAAAGGGAAGGAGCATAACTCTTAAGCCCGAAGGCACAGCTGGAGCCGTGAGAGCCGCTTTGGAAAACGGACTGCTGAACGAGGCTCTTCCTCTTAAGCTCTATTATCTTACAAGCTGTTTTCGTTACGAAGCGCCTCAGAGCGGAAGATTGAGAGAATTCAAACAATTCGGCGTTGAATACTTCGGCGCGGATTCTCCCATAAGCGATGCGGAGCTTATATGTATGGCAGACGGTATTTTCAGGTTTTTGAGGATTGAAAACATACGGCTGGAAATAAACAGCATAGGCTGTCCCAAATGCAGGGCGGAATATCAGAAGGCTTTAAGGGAGTATTACGGACAGTACAGGGAACGGCTTTGCGATACCTGTAAGGAAAGACTGGAAAAGAATCCAATGCGTCTTTTGGACTGCAAGAGCAAAATTTGTCACGGTTTCGCGGAAAAAGCGCCGATTATTTTGGATTACCTTTGCGATGAGTGTAAGACGCATTTTGACAAGGTTAAAAAGGCTCTTGACAATATGGCAGTAAAATATACCGTAAATTCCCGTATTGTAAGAGGCTTGGATTATTACACAAATACCGTTTTTGAATTTATAAGCGATAACTGCGGCACACAAGGTACGGTCTGCGCGGGAGGCAGATACAACGGACTTGTGGAGGAAATAGGCGGTAAATCCGTTTCGGGACTCGGTTTTGCTATGGGTCTTGAGCGCGTTATTATGGTAATGGACGCTCAGGATGCCGATTACGAACCCGCTAAAAAGTGCGATTTGTTTATAGCCGGAACCGATGAAGTCTCGTCTTTATACGCCATGGGTCTAGTAAGGCAGCTAAGGGATTACGGTTTCTGGGCGGAATGCGATATAGTGGGCAGAAGCTTAAAATCTCAAATGAAATATGCCGATAAATTGGGAGCAAATTTTAGCATAGTAATAGGAGAAAACGAGGTAAAATCCGGAAAGGCGGAACTTAAGAATATGAAAAACGGCGAAAAATCCTTTGTCAATATCGGGGATAAATTTGCCGAAGGTATAAGCTCGATTTTGATGGCAATCGAATAACTCTAATATGCAAAGGAAGGTTAAGTCAGATGGAATTCAGTCTTAAAGAAGTATATAAGGATTATTTCAGGATCGGCGCCGCGGTAAATACCGAAAGCGTAGATACCTGCAAGGACATTATTCTGAAGCATTTTAACAGTATCACCTGCGAAAACGCGATGAAATTCGCCGAAACCGAACCGGAGGAAGGAAGATTCACTTTCGGGGACGCAGATAAAATATACGGTTTCGCAAAGGAAAACAACATACCGGTAAGAGGGCACAATTTCGTATGGCATCACGCGATGCCGGATTGGATTTTTAAGAACACGGACAGGGAAGGGCTTTTAAAGCGTCTTGAAAATCATATTAAGGCGCTTACGGAAAGATATCCAGACTTGTACTGCTGGGACTGCATAAACGAAGGCATAGAGGATGGAGAAGGGTATTTAAGAAAAACCCCATGGCTTGACATAATCGGTGAGGATTATTTTGAACAGGTTTTTGCCGTTGCCGCAAAGTATGTGGACAAATCGCTGTTTTACAACGATTACAACGAATTTGACACTGTAAAAAGGAAGAAGATAATTCAAAAGGTACGGGAGGTAAAGGAAAAAGGAATACGTATTGATGGTATCGGGCTTCAGTGCCATTTGGGGCTTAATCTCAAGTTTGACATTGACGAGGTAAAGCGCGGAATAGAGGAATACGCGAGCCTCGGCTACAAGCTTCAGATAACAGAGCACGATGTTTCCAACTACCCTTACGAAGACAGGGAAATTCATCTCGCGCCAACCTTTGAGGCGTATAAAAAACAAACCAAGACGTTCAAGGAATTTTTCTCTGTGCTCCGTACATACAGGAACGAGATAGAGTCGGTCACTTTCTGGGGAGTGGCGGACGACACTTCGTGGCTTAATTACTTCCCCGTGGAGGGCAGGAAAAACGGGGGATTGCTTTTTGATGAAAATCACGAGCCCAAAGAGGGCTTTTATGCCATCTGTGATTTTTAGGGCTTGTTTGAAAATAGAGAAAATGACGTTTTTATTACAAAAAATAGTTAGCTTCAAGGAAAAAAACGCAGTCAAACCGTCGTTTGACGAGGCTTTTTGACACAGAAGATGGTCGTTTGGGGGCGAAAAGACGGCGTTTTCGATTTGTCAAACAAGCCATAATACCAATCTTTTATTATCCATATCATTTGTCTATACCTTGACCAAAGATTGGTATAAA
>CAJUFF010000123.1 GCA_910585505.1 uncultured Ruminiclostridium sp.
TCCGTCTCAAGCAAATATCCCAACAGTTTTGTAAGAGCGTTTACTCCATGCTCCGGAGTCGAAGCGTGAGCAGATTTTCCCTTGCAGACAATATATGATTTTCCGTTTTCATAACGGCATTCGATATCCTCAGAAGCGGCAAGTGTGAATTTTCCTTTGAGAACCGCTGCCGCTTCCGACGGAACCGCGTTTACCACAGTTCCGCCGCTTAAGCTTTCAATATGGGAGCAGTCGAAGCTTCCGCCAAATTCAAACCTCAGCATTCCTTTTTCGGTGGTGATAATCGGATATTCCGCGTCCGGCGTGAATACCGCGCCGGGCATTACGGCTCTTTTCATATATTCCCGTATATCAAGCTCAGAACCGGTTTCCTCCGAACAGCCCGCTATCAGCCTGACGTTTTTCTTAAGAGTATAGCCGCATTCCCTTACTGCTTTCATGGCGAAAAGCGACGCTATCACCGCCCCTTTGTCGTCCATACAGCCCCTCCCGTACAATCGTCCGTCTTTTTCCGTCACGTCGAAGGGGGGATAGCTCCAGTCCTTTTCCGTAACCGGAACCACGTCAAGATGCGCCAATATTCCCAAAGCGGGTTCTCCCTCCTCCGAAAAGTCGGCGCTGCCCGCGTAGTAATCGTAATTTTTTCCTTTAAATCCGTTTTCCTCGCAAAGCTTTAAAAATTCTTCAAGCGCCTTGCCGCATTCCGCGCCGAAGGGATACTTCCCATCTTCTTTTCCGCTTACCGACGGTATTCTTATCAGTCTTGCCAGCGCTTTTTTCATTTCCGGAAAATTTTCCTTTAAATATTCTTTTATTTCCATTTTACTTGCCCTTTCTTTTTTTCGCTTTTTCGCCGTCATCAGCCAGAACGGAGCTTTTCGCGTGAGTTTCCCTGTATTTTACGGCGCTTTTCTCATATTCCTTCAGGAGTGCCGTTATCTCTCTTATTGCGGAGTCGGGAGCGTACATTTCCACCTTTCGCCGCTTTGTATCTCCGTTTTTCAGCTCCTGTGTAAAAATGATCTCAAGCTTGTGTTTCTTTGTGTTTAAGGTTCCGTAGGTGGCTTCGGGCATTATCTTGCCCCAATGATAATATGTGCCGCCGTAATACACCGATTTGCTCCCCACTATCACTCTTTCGCCGTTCTGCATCATTCTTTCATAGTTGAATTTCGGCATTACAAAGAACAGGAGAGCAAAAATCGCAAACACTCCTATGCTGAAAAACAGGCTTATCCACATAAGATTGGTTTTAACCATAGCATTTGCCAAAATATAAATATAATATACGGAAAAAGCCAGACCAAAAAGCGATATTGCGATATAAAAACCGCGGTTACGCTTTTTCGCCTTCTCCGCCAGATCTATAAGCTCGTGTTTTTTCAAACGGTACTCAAGCTTTGCCCCTTTGCCCTTAAGCAGCTTGTCAAGAGTAAGGGCGGCGGGGAAATAGTATGCAAAGTCAATGACAAGAACGGCGGAGGTAAAGACGGTGAAAACTATGCCAAAAACAATCTGGGTTCCGTCAAGATCCACGTTAAAGAAAAATATCGACAGTACTCCCAGAACCGCCCCGAACAGCAGAAGCCACAAAAACGACCACAGCATGGGGTTGCGCGGACAGTAAAATTTGCGTTTTTGTTTAGGCTTATCGTCCGGGTGCGTTATCGTCCCCTCCTCAAATTTCTTGAGATTTTCGAGAGCTGCGTCGGCATCGGGATCCTTTTTCTTCAATTCGTTTTCGTCATTTTCATTAAAATGTTCACTTTCTTTTATCACTTTGGGGACAATGTTAAAATCCTCCATGCCGTCAAAAAGCGATCCGTCAAAGTTCTCGATGTTGTTTTGATCAACAATGTTTTCAGGCGGTGATTCGGACGCGGTTGCCAGTGGTAAGCCGCAGTCTTCACAGAATTTTCCCTCGTTATTTTCATGGCCGCAATTACTGCATTTCATATCGTATTTTCCTTTCATATGATTACAAAGTCAACAAGATATCGCAGAAAAAATTATCTATAATGATTTTACCATATCTTTCCGCTAAAATCAACAATAAAATTAAAGGTAGAAAAATCATACAAAAATTTTTCTGAAATTTTCTTATTTTATTTGACAATAGTTATTGAAATTTTTCGGAAAATATTGTATAATTAATTTTGATTTGATGAAAAGTTAATTTACGGGTTAAATCGATCCTGAATTAGCTTAATATACTGTAATATAAGGAGATTAGGTTATGGTAGAAATCGCTAAGCTTCTGGCCTCCGTAACAAAGGGCACCACGGTTCCGTCCGAACACGTTGATATGATGTGGGCGACTCTTGTAACGGGTATTGTGGTAGTTTTCCTGATATTGGTGCTTTTGGTATTTATACTGTGGCTTCTGGGAAAGGTTCTTAATATGAATTTTAAATCCAAGACCGCCGCTCCCGAAAAGCCCAAGACCGCTCCGGCGCAGGCCGCCCCCGTAACCGTAACCGCACCCGCGGAAGCGGAAAGCGAATACGACGAGGACGACAGCGAAATAATCGCGGTTATTGCCGCAGCTATTGCCGCATACGGAGAAGCGGACGGAAAGCAGTACAAAATCGCTTCCGTGAAAAGAAAAGAAAAAGCGCTTCGCGGTAATTGGAGTGCCGCAGGCATACACGAAAACACAAGGCCCTTCTGAAAAAAGCGGATTTTTTCAACAAATCCCCTTGGGACTCAGTCTTATGAAAGCGCTCCTCCAAAAAGGGGATAAAACAAACCGAGAAAGGAAAAAAGCAAATGTTAGAAACTTTTTGGGAAACCATAAAAACATTGGCGGCTGAATCCGCTTTTGCTAATATTTCATGGCAGCAGGGCGTAATGATCTTACTTTCCTTCCTGCTGATGTATCTTGCCATTGTCAAGAAATTCGAGCCTTTACTTCTTTTGCCAATCGCTTTCGGTATGGCTCTTACCAATATTCCGGGAGCGGAGCTTTATCATCCCGAATTTTTTATGACGGGCAATATTGATTACGGTCAGGTGCTCCACGACGGCGGACTTCTGGACATACTTTACTTAGGCGTAAAGCTGCAGCTTTTCCCGCCGCTTATCTTTTTGGGAATAGGGACTATGACCGATTTCGGCCCGCTTATCGCAAATCCGAAGAGTTTCCTTTTGGGAGCGGCAGCTCAGGCGGGTATCTTCTTTACATTTATCGGCGCGTGTCTCCTCAGTATGACGGGAATAACCTCATTTACAATGGAGCAGGCGGCGTCCATAGGTATCATAGGCGGCGCGGACGGACCAACTGCGATATTTGTTACGTCCAGGCTGGCTCCCGAAATGTTGGGTTCAATCGCTGTGGCGGCATACTCCTATATGGCGTTGGTGCCCTTTATACAGCGTCCCATTATGTTGGCGCTGACCACTAAAAAGGAGCGCTCCATCAGAATGAAGCAGCTTCGCACCGTTTCCAAGCGTGAAAGAATCATTTTCCCTATTGCGGTAACCCTTCTCGTATCATTTATAGTACCCGACGCTACGGCTCTTGTGGGTATGCTTATGTTGGGTAACCTGTTCAGGGAGAGCGGAGTTGTTGACAGACTTGTCAAGACAGCTCAGAACGAGCTTATGAACATTGTCACCATTATGCTGGGCGTTACGGTCGGCGCAACCGCCACCGCCGCCAACTTCCTCAGCATAGAAACGCTGGCTATTATACTTTTAGGCTTGATCGCGTTTAGTATCGGTACTGCTTCGGGCGTTCTTTTCGCCAAGCTTATGAATAAGCTCAGCGGCGGAACGATAAATCCGCTTATAGGTTCGGCGGGCGTATCTGCGGTGCCTATGGCGGCGAGAGTAAGCCAGAAGGTGGGTGCGGAAACAGATCCCTCAAACTTCCTGCTGATGCACGCCATGGGACCTAACGTGTCGGGCGTTATCGGTTCGGCGGTTGCGGCGGGCGTACTGCTCTCCATATTCGGATAAAATCGTGGCATATCCCGTCAATGTCAAGGATTTATTAAAGGAATAACCTTTTCATGAATTAAAATGATATTTTCCCGCGAGTTGAAACGATTGCGCACTCAAAGCGTAACTGTCGTAAAAGCTCGCGGGAAAATATTAGACCTTATCCCTTATTTTTGCAAGCTGTCATTGTTGGTAAATGGCAGCTTGTTTTTCGTTATTTTACAAATGTTTATCACAGCAGGCGCGCCATCCCTTTAAGCAATGTCATAATTCTCAATCATGTTGTAGACAAAATTTCACAGGGGCTACAAGATGATTGAGAATACACCATAAGCCATAATTCCCGATCGACCACAAAATTTGTCTATACTTTGATGGGGAATTAGTATTAAGTAATGTTAAACATATCGTAAAGAATTTTATGAATTGTAAAAAAATAAAGTCCGAACCTCACCTTTTACAGTGTGGTTCGGACTCAGAAAATGTTTTTAAGCAAATTATTATTTATCGGACAACTTTATTACATTCCGCAAATCTCTTTATAAAGTCCTATATACAGCTTAGCCGACTGCGCCCAGCTAAAGTCGGCCTTCATCGCCTTGGTCACCAAAGCACCCCATGCCTTGCTGTCGTTATAGTAAAGCTCGGTGCATCTGCGAACCGCGCCTAACATATCGAGAGCGTTGTATGACAGGAAGGTGAAGCCGAGCCCCTTTCCGTCCGGTTCTCCGTAGTCGGGAATCGAATCCTTCAAACCGCCTGTAGCTCTTACAACGGGAATTGTCCCATACCTCAGTGAAATCATCTGAGCAAGGCCGCAGGGTTCACTCTTACTGGGCATGAGGAACATATCGGCGCCCGCATATATTTTCTTTGCAAGAGCGGGTATGTAACCGCAGGTGAAGCTTACCTTATCGGGATAACGATAATGCATTTCGTTAAAGAAATTTTCATACTGCGCTTCACCGGATCCTAAAATCACTATCTTACAGCCCAATGTAATCATTTCGTCAAAGGCGCATTTTATAAGGTCAAGACCCTTGTGCTCAACAAGACGGGACACAAGTCCGATAACGGGCGCGTCATCATCGGTGGGAAGTCCCACCTCCTCAAGCAGCTTTTTCTTGCATACTCTCTTGCCGCTCTTGCTCTTTGCACTGAATGTGGCGGGAATTGCGGGATCCTTTTCGGGATTGTACATATCCGTATCAATACCGTTCAGGAAACCGCAGGTTTTATAAGTTTTGTTCTTGAGTATTCTGTCAAGGCCGTGCGAAAACCACGGATCAAGTATTTCGGTGGCGTAGGTGGGAGAAACGGTGGTGACCTTCTCGGAAACTTCGATGGCCGCTTTCATAAAGTTAACGTCTCCGTCGTACTCCATAATATTCTTATAGTGCTTGGGTATACCGAGCACCTCTTCCATAAGCTCAAGGCCGTAACGACCCTGATACTGGATATTATGAATGGTGAATACAGTATGAATATTCTGCATATTATACTGGTTACGGTAATAAAGGTTGTAATAAACCGGGATAAGAGCGCACTGCCAGTCATTGGCGTTGATAACGTCGGGACGCAGATCGAATTTTTGAATAAGCTCCATCACCGCACGTGAAAAGAAAGCGTATCTTTCACCGTCGTCGTAATAACCGTAAAGACCGAAATCACGCTTAAAATAGTATTCGTTGTCCAGAAAATAATAGGTAACTCCGTTAAGCTCGGTTTGGAACACTCCGCAGTACTGCGCTCTCCAGCCTACCGACACATAAAAGTGATCCACGTACCTTATATTTTCCTTATGGGAATCCTTTATGGTATTAATGTAATAAGGCAATACCACAATACATTCCTGTCCCTCCGCCACAAGAGCCTTGGGAAGAGAACCCGCTACGTCCGCAAGTCCGCCCGACGCGGCAAAGGGTTGAGCTTCGCTGGTTGCATAAAGAATTTTCATGACTGTATTTCCTTTCGTGAAAAAATTACAGGGAATTTTATGACAACGCCGCACAATTATTACCGTTCGACAGCAATGCCGGATTTTTCGTCGAATTGCATAAACATGACGCAGGAGGACAGCCGATAAGATAAGTCCGTCGAAGAAAGTTTGTGAATATATCGAAAAATGTGGATAACAAGCGGACGTTAAAGGTGTGAGCCGTTTATTGCGCGGTATTGCATTATATATTATTCGCCAGAAGCTGCCGACAAGTACGTGTATTTGCATAAAAGCACGGCAAATTTTTACTTTTTTATTATAGCACAAATTTTAAAAAATTACAAGTTGAAAACTAAAAAAATTTAAACAAATTGCACAATCATATATTTGCAATCAGTTTTAAATTGTGAGCGATACGTCATTTAAAAAAGGGATTGCGATAAAACCATGAAAAAAACAAGCAAAAATCTGAAATATTATGTAGCGTTTTTAAATATTTTACGTCTGTATTTATAAGATTACAAAAAATTGGCCGAATATTTCCGAAAGGGGAGATAAAAAATGAACGACAGCGGCATTATAGATTTGTATTGGAACCGCGATGAAAGCGCAATAAGTCTGACGGCGGAAAAATACGGAAACTACTGTAAAAAAATAGCGCGCAATATACTGTGCGACGAACAGGACGCGGAGGAGTGCGTCAACAGTACATATTTAAAAGTCTGGAAAAAAATTCCTCCCGAAAAACCGAATGTGTTTTACGCTTTTTTGGCGAGGATAACACGAAACACCGCCATAGATATCTATCGAAAAAACAAACGCCGCAGCGCAGATCTGTCCCTTATTTTCGAGGAACTGTCCGGCTGTGTTTCCGATAATGAAACTCCGGAAAGAACGGTAGAAAACCGGGAGATATTAAAGGCGGTTAATGATTTTTTAAGCAGTCAGCCAAAACGGAATCGGCAGCTTTTTGTTTCGAGATACTGCTGCTGTGAGACCGTAAAGGAGCTGGCTTTGCGTTTCGGAATGACGGAAAGCGGCGTATCGGTGAGCCTGTGCAGAATACGTAAGAAGCTTAAGGAGCGTTTGAAAAAGGAGGGCTTCGAGATATGAGAATCGATGATTTGTTTGACCTGCTTGGGGATATCGAGGATAGATTTTATTTGGAGGCAATGTGCGAGGAGCCTTTGGAAGCCATTCCCGTTATCGTCAAAAAGAGAAGGCACGGCTTTGGTAAAGTTGCCGCTGTTTTTGCGCTGATAATCGGAATAACCGCCGCAGCCGCACTCTTGTATAATAAAGGAACGCTTACGCTCGACGGCGGTATAGGCACCGGTTCCGAAAAAACTTCAGAACTCTCTTCGGAAACCACTGCGTCCATAACATATTTTGAGGAAAGTTTAGCTGTTATAACCGATCTGAACAGAACGGTTTCCCCCGACGTACAGGTAACCACCCCCACATTGGAACAAATCAGGGAAGCGGCGGGCTGTGTATTGACGGATCAGCACTATCGTGAAACGATGGAAAACGGAATCTATTCCAACACGGACGGTACCGTTCTTACAGCCAAAGACCTTTACTGCTACACAATTGACCTTAACTTTGACAATATCGAGGAAATAGTTCTGGTGTCATGGGAGCACAGCGGAATTTACATATTTGAGATTAAAGACGGAAAAGCCGTTCTGAACTGTGTTATAAATAAGAAAAACTCGGAATTTACCGTAGACGAGGAAAGCTTTTGTCGGCTTTCGCCGTATTACGGAGATGATAACACAAATATTGATTATCCCGATGGCGAATGCTATTATTATTTTTATGACAGCGACGAAGGCGGCGAGGAAAGTGAAATATCCGCTTCGGCAGCGGCAATAAAATACGATAAAGAAACAAACACCTACCGTTGTGAATTTATGATGTTCTATGCGGCACAAAAGATTGGCGAGGAATGGGAAAACCATTTCAGCGCTGCCTCCGCTCCCGGGATGATATCGGAAGGAGATTTTGAAAAGCTTTGGTACAAGCATGAAGAGCTGCCCGCAATTGTTCTCGGCAAAAACATAGAATACTGCAAAAAATATATGGCGGACAATTACGACGAGATTTTTCCTCCCGATAAACGCGGATATTTTTCGGGGATTAAGGAGGAAGAGCTGTCGTTTTACGTAAAGGATCTGAATCTGGACGGAAATCCGGAAATAGCCGTGGTTTCGTGGGAACACAGCCCCATTTTCGTATTTGGACATACGAAGGAAGGGTACGTTTTCGACTCGATTATAGGCCGGGACAAAGTGCGCTCTTACCTGAATCAAGAGAATTTTTCTGCAATTTCGGCATACGAAGGCGAGGAAGAAAAATACTGCTATTATTACTTTACCCTTGATAATGTTTTTGAAGAAAAAAGCCGCAATATGGCCGCACTGAAATACAATACCGAAAAAGGCGGATATTATGTGGATCACTATCTGATTTACGGAATTGAAAGCAAGGACGGCGGAGTGAATTGGGAACCCTTCTTCCGAAAGATCGTTATGGGAGAAGAGGGGAAGGAAATGACCTATGAGGAATTTTCCGAGATTTGGAACAGGCACGGCGAGCTTGAACCCGTTTCCCTTGTCGATATTCGGAAAAGCTTATCGTTATACTGATACTAAGGCTTGTGTGAAAAATCGGAAAAGCCGCCTTTTTGCCCCCAAACTATCATCTTCTGCGTCAAAAATCCTCGTCAAACGACAGTTTGACTGAGTTTTTTCCTTAAAGCTAACCATTTTGGATCAAAAATTCGTCATTCCCTCTATTTTCAAACAAACCCTAATCTTTGATCAAGGTATAGACAATTTTTGTTGTCGATCGGGAATCAGTGCTTAGGATGTAATACTATAGCAATCCAACAAAAAGATAAACAAATAGGAGCGAAGCGACTAAATGTCCTTTCCGCTTCCCTTTC
>CAJUFF010000124.1 GCA_910585505.1 uncultured Ruminiclostridium sp.
AAAAATGCTCGAAATACTTTAGTATTTCTCCGCTTTTTTCCTTGAAATCGCCAAGCATTTAGCGAAATTGAACAAAATCGCTTAGTTTTCAGATACGCCCTAATCTCTGTTTTGACTGTAGACAAAATATAAAAAAGTCTACAGTCAAAACAGAGTTACACCCTAAACACTAATATCGGTTTAAAAAGCCATTTTATCCACTTTTTAAACCGATATTAGTATTAAACTCAGGTAAAAGCAAATCACGCAAAGCGGTGCGGTCAACACAACTTTGCGCGATCTGAACTAAAATATCATGCGAAAGCCATTCACCGAATATTTGTGCGTTATACCAATCTTTAATCAAGGTATAGACAAATAATGCGGCGATCAAAGATTGTTATTATTCCGCCAAAGCCTTTGCAAGATCATCACGGTAAGGCTGAATAATAGCTTCTATAGCCTGTTCCTGCGATTCAAGGATCTGGGTGTATGAGGAAGAGTAGTAGACGGGTCCGTCAAAAAGAGAACTTTCCCCACCGATAAGAATATTTTCCATATCGGTTCCCATTCCGAGACAGCCGTCAAACATATAGGTAAATTTACTGGGATCCTTCATATCATAAACAATCTGCATCTGTTCCTCGTCCCATGTGGCTTTCCACTTGCGCTTTCTTTGCGTATCGCATTCCGGACAGACGGACAGATCATTATCGCCGTTTCCCGGAAAATCGTATTTACAGCCGGGACATTTGTCGTAATAAACGGGAGTGGTATCAATATTTTTAGCGTAGTTCTCAGCCAGTATATCCGGATCGGTTTCATAAATTCTGTCGCAAAGGATCCACGAAACAGCACCTTGAACGTTTGGCGCGCCTGCGGGAACTACAAAACCGTAAGACGTTCCCGGAGTATAATACTTATCCGCCTGCGGATCCTTGGGCAAAGGAAGCTCCACTATTTTATTCTCATCCATAAGCCCCTTGTTGAAGAACGATTCCTGAGCGCTCGTATATCCCCATCTTCCCATCACGAGGAACAAAAGATTTCCGTCGATAAACGCTTCGGCAGGGTTAACGTAGCCTTCACCGACAAGACCCGTCTTCTTCATATCGGAGAGAAACGTCATTGCGCGCTCAACATCGGGATTCCTGAAATTGTTGATGATCTCGGTGCCGGTAATATCAATGACCTTTACGCCGGCAGTGTTGGCAAACATCATACTTGTCCAGCTTCCGCCGGTAAATCCGATATGCTCCTCACTTTTATCGACCCATTTTTTGTTAAGTTCTTTAAAAGTATCCCAAGTCCAGTTGTTGTTCTTGTACAACTCAATAGGACTGTCAAGTCCCGCTTCGATTATATTTGCCTCATTATAGACAATTACGAAGTTAGGCTCGATACCGGAAGGGTAGTAATAATGCTTTCCCGCATAGTTATAGGATTCGATAACTTCTTTTTCATTCACCCACAGCTCCGAATCCATATCCAGCCATTCGTCAAGAGGCGTATACATATTTTTTGACATACCGTACGGATATGACGTCCACTCGTATCTCACAATATCGGGTGAGTTGCCGGTAGCTATAAGCTGTCCCAGCTTGTCGAAATAAGCGGTACCCGATGAGGTAATCTCGGTGTCGAATGTACCGCCGAAGCGCTGTGCCAGCATTTCAACCATAGGCTTCGAGGTTTCATTCAGGTCATAATAGCAAAGAGCGTGTACATGACCGGCGGTTTTTTTAGGATCATACTTGGGGCCTGTGCCGACGATATTGCTTTCATCAATCTCGTCAACTTCATTCGCCATTCCGCTGTAATCCACTTCGTTGTCAAGATTTTCGGTGGTGGTGACCGTTGTCTGCGATGTGTTATCGGGATCCTTTCCGCCAGAGCAGGCGGAAAGCAGAGTCAGACAAAGACACATGAGTATTGATATGACTTTGTTTTTTGTTTTCATTTGGATGACCTCCTTTTTTATCTTCAAGTATCGAAAATCTTATTTCATTTTTCCGATAACATGAATTTATTGATTTAACGTATTATTTTGTTGTCTACTCTGAAAAAGTCCACATCTGCATAACCGCCGGGCGTTTTTGTTGAAAAATTAAATATTGCGTATCGATACCCCATAAAATGCAGCCCATAATAATTCATATGGAGTACGTTTCCAATCTTAGTCCAGTTTTCACCGTCAAGACTGTAATAGAAATACGCCTTATCCGCCGCGTTGATGTAATCGCAGTCAACGCGCAGATAAACCTCGTTTTCCGTAATCTCGACGCGTTCCGTTTCAAATTCCTTTTCGACGCTGTCATTGTCATTATACCATACCGATATGATATACTTTTTTCCGTTCTCGATTTTTACGCCCACATATCCGTATTTTTCGGCAAAAGCGGAAAGCCCCGATATATCGCCCTCTTTCATGCCTGCGGTATCAAGCTTGATATACGCGCTGCACTCCGGACCGAAAGTGCGCTGAGTTAATGTGTTTCTCGCTTCGGTAACGGTATTGCAGACACTACCGGTTTTCAGTCTCAGATAACCTTCTCTTTCGGTCAGCGACCAAAGACGGTTGTCGGGATTATGATTCCACTGCCATTCCAAAGCGAGATTGGAGCCGTTATAATCGTTTTCACCGGCCTCTTCAAGACTTTCGGCGAAGCTGTGATACGGTCTTACGATCTGCGAATTGATAAATTCATCGCTTGTAACTATGCTCTTAAGTTCTTGTTTTGCAAACGGAATCTTAGCGGTTTTAGGCGCTTTTCCGTCAACCCCGACAACTGGCCAGTCATCCTCCCATATCATTGGCATTAAGACGGGAGCTCTGCCTACCGCGCCGTGGTCTTGAAACAAAAGACAATACCAATTTCCGTCGGCGTCATCTATGATTCCGCCCTGGGCAACACCGTCATTTCTGAAATCAATGTTATCGTCAAGAATTATTTTCATTTCCCACTCGCCGTCAAGTGATTTGCTTCTGTAACAAAGCTGGGTTCTTCTTTGATTGGGCGGCCATGTAATAATAAAAATATAGTAATATCCGTTGATTTTATAGGCGTGGGCGCCTTCGGCAAGACAGCCGCTGACAAGCCCCGCGTCTTTGATAATTATTCTGTCGGTTTCGGGTTTGACAGCGCTTAAATCCTCTTCCAGTTCAATGCACCTTATCTGACCTCCTCCGTAGATAAGATATACCTTTCCGTCATCGTCAAACAAAAGGCTCATATCGTGGAATCCCTTGTCAAACTCAAATCTTTCCCACTTTCCGTTTTCTATGTCCTTCGTATAATAAATATATGTTTTACCGGTAGCATAGGAAAGAAATCCCACATAGAAAATACCGTTATTGTGACGAATCGTTGCCGCCCACTGACCTTGTCCATAATTGTGCTTACCGTTTCTGAGAGCCAGATTATCGGCGTCGTCAAGAGTATTATAAACATAATTTACTATTTCCCAGTTTACCAGGTCATATGATTTCATTACGGGACATCCGGGAGACAGGTGCATGGTAGTTGAAACCATATAATACGCATCGTCAACGCGGATAAAGTCAATATCCGGAACGTCGGCAAAGATTACGGGGTTGGTATAGTTTCCGTTGCCGTCATCGGTTGAGGTAATTGTGGATTTAACTATGTCGGCGTCAATCATTTCCTTTCCTCCTTCGGGTAATTCGGGAAGATATTGTTTTGGAATCGGCGAATTTAAAATCGGCTCCGCACTGCACGAGGCCAATATTACCGCTGTTGTCGCCAGCGCAGTAATAAAGCGGATAACTTTTTTCATTTTTTTCCATTTCACTTTCACGAGAATCAGTCTTTGAACTCAAGCCCGCTTACGGTTATATTATAAGTTATTGAAGTAAATGGAATTTCCTCTCCGCCGGACATGAGCGCCAGTCGGTAACCTATCCATTCTATATCCGATTCCGCCGCAAAAATTCCAAGATCTTCCGTGCCGTAAATGAGCGCTCCTATTTCCGAACCGCACCAGCCGTTTTCAAGCCCGTTTTCCGAGTTGCTTGAAGGATCAAGCTCAACATTTACCGGTATTTCAACGTCGCCGTTTTCGGTTTCAAGCGTTAGCGATTTTACAAACACTTTATATTCCGCGCTGGCATCTGTGTTTATAAAGCCGATGTTTATCACGTCGCTTTCTTTGTCAAAGGCCGAGGATTTTATCGAATAGTCTCCGTTTTTTGAAATATCATACTTTGCGGAAGGGCTTGGTCCCGGCTCGGCTTGACCTGAAATCACCATTGTTTTGTAAGGTATATCGGTAGAAGCAATCTCCTCCTCCGGACGGAGCTGTTCGTCGCCCTTTCCGAATCTCCAGGACTTAAGCTCGATATCGGAGTCGGAAAAAACAAAATAAATATCGTGATTTCTTCCGTCAAACTGCTTGAATCCGTCGGAACGTATTTTTGCATAATCGGGACAATCAAATTCAACAAAGGCGACGGATTCCGAAGAAATATCGTCAAGACGAACCTCAATTCTTCCCTTTCCTTTGACTTCTGCAATAAACTCTGAGGCTCCATAACCGAAATCCGCGCCTCTTACATATATCCATGCTCCCTTTGCGGTGCTTTTCGCGGCAGGATCGGTCACTTTTTCATATCCAATATCCGCGCTTGTAAACATCAAAGCGCCGCTGTTGTAATTATACGGATCAACCAGCTTTATCTGCGCAACGCCCTTTTTGCTCGCCGCTGTAATAGGAATTTCGCCCGTTTTCGCATCCATAGGAAGGTAATCCACCATCATACTGCGGAATCCCGCCGTTCCCGCCATAAGCTCCTCCAAAAGAAGAGTATGATGAATGATGTAATTTGTACCTTTAAACTCCAGAAAATGAGTGTGGTTGTTAGCCCAGCGGAGTCCCGAAACACCGTTGGCGTTTTCTCCGGCGTTGTAGAAATAAGCGCCCCTGTATTCCCAGCTGTCAGCGTCAAGCGGTGTTTTCGTGGTCATGTAAGCCATGCTGCAGGCAGGCGGAACATCGAAGCCTTCATATTCCTCCCAACCTTTTTTGTGATCCTGCCAGTCATTGCAATATGTATAATAATATACTCCGTCAATATAATTAAGCTCGCTTGCCTCATTGAAGAAAGGCGCGTCTATTGACACAAAGTCGCTGTCAAGGGAGAGCATATCTTTTCCAAGACGCACTATTTTCGGAATATTTGAATGAACGCTGTCCGCAGGAGAACCGCCGCCGAAGCTGAGCCAACCCACTCCGTTTTCGTCAATGCACACGCCGGGATCAAAGGGCGCGGGACAATTGGTTAATCCGGGCATATTCTGATAGATCAAAGGTTCACCCAACGGATCGCTCCACGGACCGACGGGATCAGTGGATGTGATTACGCCGACGCCCGCGCCGCTGTTGGAAAAGTAAAGATAGAAATGGGTGAGTCCATCCTCTTCGACACGGGAAACTATTGACGGCGCCCATGAATTGTATATCCACGGAGCCACATCCCCCACTTCGATCCTTCCGTGATATATCCAGTTCACCATATCATCGGTAGAAAATACCACAAGGGATTTAATGAAAGCATAATCGTTTTTGGTTCCTTCCTCCGACTGCTGATGATCATTTGTGCCGTAAACGTAAAGTCTGCCGTTATATTCCACCGCGGTCGGGTCGGCACAGAATATATTTGACGAAATCGGATTAGCGTTAAGCTCGTTTTTGTACAACTTTCCGCTGACGCTGTCAATTATTATTCCGTTGTTTAAACTGTCCATAATTTTCTCCTCCGTAAACGCGTTGTTTTCGCTGCCGGCAGCGTCCGAAACGGTAATATTTGAAATTTCCGAAGTATCGGAAACGCCGCCCGAAGTTACGGTATTATCGTCTTTGACCGTATTTTCGGAACACCCCGAAATCGTGAGCAAAGCGGCCGCACATAGCAGTGCGATAGGTTTGTTAATCGTTTTCATAAGAGCATGCTCCTTCATGGCAAAAAAATCTTGCCTAATTTCTTTGTTAAGGCAACACCGCACATGATTGAGTGTGGATTGCGCCTTCAGATTTTTCGTAAGCTTGTATAAATCCGACGCAGATATACCAACGTATTTCAAGGATGATTTGTGCAAGATGACGGAAAATATGTAAGTAAGCCGCACGCAAAGCCGTCAGGCGGTCATTGCGCTGGGTTGCCTTAAGTAACTTAACTTAAGTAAATTATACATATAAAAAAAGCCAAAGTCAACAGCCAATATTGGTATTATCCACCTTTTAATCATAATATGCACTTTTTGAGTTGACAATCTCGAAGAAACAAGCTATAATATTCTAAAAACCCGTTGATTAAAGATTAGCATAAGCGCTAATCTTTGTTGATCATCCATATACATGGAAGGATATAGAATAATATGCCCAAAAAAAGGATTGCTGTGATAACCGCAAGAGCCGACGACCGTACTCAAAAAGATATTATCTGCGGTATAGCCGAAGCCGCCTTGGCCGTAAATACGGATGTAGCGGTATTTTCAAATATTTACAATCATTGGATAAAAGACAAACTTCTTAACTTTGAAAATATAATATACGATTTTTTTGTTCCCGATGAATTCGACGGAGTTATTGTAACTGCGGAAGCGTTTATGGATCTCTCACTGATATCCTCCGTATTTCAAAGAATACGGGAATCAAAAATTCCCTCCGTCATAATCGGAGGGGAGGCGGACGGTTTTAAAAGTCTGTATTTTGATGACGAAAATGATATGGAACGGCTATGCGAGCATCTTATAACAGTTCACAACATTACGGATATAGACATTCTGACAGGACCGGAAAACGCCATTTCCTCACATCGCAGAGTATCCGGCTGCAAAAAGGCTCTTGAAAAGCACGGCATACCCTTTGACGAAAATAAGGTTTTTTTCGGTACATATTGGTACGATTCCGGCGAAAAGCTGGCAAAAAGCTATATCAGCGGCGAGCTGCCTATGCCCGAAGCGGTAGTGTGCGCAAACGATTGTATGGCATATAGTCTGTGCGATGTTCTTTCGTCTGCCGGAGTGCTTATACCCGATCAAATTACTGTCACGGGATATGACTGTATCGGAGAGAGAATGTACCATTACCCAATTCTTACCACATATCGCAGCGGGAGACATAATGTCGGAGTGAGAGCGGTAAACATTCTGCTTTCATCAAACTGTAAGCTTGACGAAAGCGATCGATTCATATCGGGAAACACCTGCGCATGCGGTACAAATTCTTTGCGGTTTTGTGAAGAAATGCGCATTGAACGCATAGTACATCCCGATACATATGGGAGCAGTGTGGCGCAATTTTGTGCTGCGGATTTTTCCGGCGACCTAACTTTATGTCAAACCATTTCCGAATATATAAAGGTGCTTGGAGATTATTTTTACATGCTTCACGGTGCGAAAAATCTTTTACTTTGTCTGGACAGGGAATGGAATGGAGCGAAATACGGGGGAGACGATTTTATATGCAGCTCAATAGATGAAACGAAAGATTTGCCTGTACCTTTAATTATTTCCAAAAACATATTGCTTTTGGAAATAATGGAAAAATATGAAAATCCCATGATATTTTATTTCAGTCCGCTGTATTTTCAAACAAGACTTTACGGTTTAACCGCTTTGATATACGATAGACCAGGTGGATACGATTTCAGCTTTCGCGATTGGAATAAAGCGGTTTCCGTAGCGCTAGAGTTTTTGAGAATGAAAAACGATATTCATTATCTTACTCAATGCCGCCGAACATCTCTGCTGTATGACGCGCTGACCGGATTTTACAATATGAGTGAATTTCGCCGCCGCGCCGGGGAAGCGATAAACGAAGCAAGCAGAATGCTTGCCGTAAAGATGAGCTTTTCATCAGACGGTGAATATATTTACGGCGACAATTACAAAAGCGACATTGTCGCCGCAGCGGCACGGGCGGTCAGACAGGCGTGCACAGAACGTGAAATATACTGCCGTACGGATAATGACATTCTCATCGTATTATGCAATGAAAAAAACAACGTAGTTTTTGAGAAAGCCAAAGTGATCTTGCATCACGACATATGCGGAAAGTACGGCGAAAATCAGGTGATCATATCATTTGCGGAAAACCCGGACTGCTCTGCGGATAAAATCGACGATCTTTGTCTTTCGGTCGAGAACGCTGCCAATACAGCCGTAAAACGGCTGCATCAAAGAGAGACGCTCCCCCAATATAAACCTCTTCTTGAACTGCGCTGCGGCATAATATCCGATCCACGTCACGCGCCCAAAATTGACGATGCGAGCCGCAAACTGTGTGTAAGCGAGGGTTACTTTGGCGCGATATACAAAAAGTGCTTTGACATCAGCTACATCCAAGATTGTATAAACGAAAAAATCATGCTTGCACGCTATTTGCTTTCCACCACCGTTATGAGCATTTACGCGGTAGCGCTGCAGTGCGGATATATCGACGAGAAATATTTTGCACGTCAGTTTCGTCAAAATGTGGGATACTCACCGATACAGTATCGGAAACTGTTTTGCTGAACCGATGGAGCTATTGCGTAATACCAATCTTTATACTAATTTTTAATTATCCGTATTATTTGTATATAATTTGATCAAAGATCAATAAAAATATGACTTGAGATTGATTGCGTATGTTATACTAATTCCCGATCAAAGTAAAGACCAATTTTGTTGTCGATCGGGAATTATACTAATAACCATTTTGACACAGGATAAAATCATAGTCAAAATGGTTATTACACCCGAAACACTGTTAACCAATTAAAAACCATTTTTCCAATTTTTAATTGGTTAACAGTATTAGTATTAAAC
>CAJUFF010000125.1:0-2927 GCA_910585505.1 uncultured Ruminiclostridium sp.
TGTTAACCAATTAAAAACCATTTTTCCAATTTTTAATTGGTTAACAGTATTAGTCCTAAGGTAGCAATGATAACCCTTTCAGACGTTCACAGGGAAATACCTGATAGAATATCAATGACAGGATATGTCTGCGGATGTCCGCATTGAATTCGATAAATAACAAAAAGTCCCGTATCCGACGGTTATGTTGGATACGAGACTTTTTGTATGAGAATTACACCATAAGCACTAATTCCCGATCAATATCAAAATTTATCTATACTTTGATCGGGATTTAGTATTAGTTACTTTGTACAGAAATTTAAAAGCTTTACACACTTTCAACACCATTTTTAAATTATGCGCTTTGTGTATCGTACTACTCTTTGATCAAGGTATAGAGAAATAATACTGATGATCAAAGATTAGATATTAGGGTGCAATCTTTAACCAAGTCTGCAGCTTGATTAAAGATTGGTATCAGGCAAAAGCAACCTCAGGAAGCGATTCCTTATTAAACGGTAAAATGTTCTCAGACATTAAAATAATTTCTTACTCTTTTCACGGTCTAAGGTTATTATGCCTAAATATTCTTACTTTACCAATTCTTTAAATTCGTCGGACATCTTTTTCTGAAGCGTCTCAGCGTTTTCCATGGTATCTCCCACGGCGGTATAATAAACCTTCAGCTTAGGCTCGGTGCCGCTGGGTCTTACTATCGCCTTGTTTCCGCCTTCAAGATAAAGACTTATGACGTTGGATTTGGGAAGATCGATTTTTTCCTTTGAGCCTGTGGCAAGATCGGTTTTTTCGCTTGCCTCATAATCTGCCGTTCCTATAACCTTGAATCCGGCTACGGACTTGGGATAATCGGTGCGCATTTTGTCCATAATATCGTTCATCTTCTGCATTCCGCTTTCGCCCTCAAAGGTGAAGGTGTCAAGCTTGTTGCAGTAGAAGCCGTATTCCTCGTACATTTCTCTGCGTACCTGAATAAGACTCTTGCCCTGTGAGCGGTAGAAAGCCGCCATTTCACAGATGAGCATTGAGGCAACAACCGCGTCTTTATCTCTTACATATCCGCCCGCAAGATAGCCGTAGCTTTCCTCAAAGCCGAAAATATATCTGTCCTCTTTTCCTTCTTTTTCAAGGAAACCGATCTGTTCGCCTATAAATTTGAATCCGGTCAGTACTTCCACCAGTTCTACGCCATACTTGGCGGCAATTTTGGAGGTTATGTCGGTGGTAACGATCGTCTTTACCGCTAAGGGGGATTCGGGCATTCTTCCCAACGCCTTTCTCTCTCTTGCCACATATTCAAGCAGCATTGCGCCTACCTCGTTGCCGCTGAACAATGCGTATTTGTCGCCGTCGGGCACCGCAATGCCCACTCTGTCGCTGTCTGGGTCGGTGGCTAGAAGAAGGTCAGGTTTTTCTTTTTCACAGAGCCTTAAGCCTAACTCAAGCGCTTCCCTGATTTCCGGATTGGGATAAGGACAGGTTGTAAAGTTTCCGTCGGGGTTTTCCTGTTCGGGAACCACAACCACGTTGTTTATGCCTATTTCTTTTAAAATGCGGCGCACAGGCTTGTTTCCCGCGCCGTTAAGAGGAGTGTAAACTACCTTAAGTCCCGCAGCGGCGCAGATTTCGGGGTGAAGGGACTGTTTTTTCACCTCGGCTATGTAAGCGTCGATAACGTCCTGTCCGATAAAGCTTATCAGGCCGTTTTTTACGCTTTCGTCAAAATCTGCGGTTTTTACTCCGCTGAATATATCGGTTTTTCCTATGTAACCCAATATCTCGTCGGCGGCTTCGATCGTAACCTGACAGCCGTCGTTTCCGTATACCTTATAGCCGTTGTATTTGGCGGGGTTGTGGCTGGCGGTTACCATAACTCCCGCGTCGCATTTCAAGGAGCGCACCGCCCAGGAGAGCATCGGAGTAGGCATAAGCTCGCTGTAAATATGTACTTTTATACCGTTTCCCGCAAAAACTTCGGCGGCGGAACGGGCAAAGTAATCGGACTTTATGCGGCTGTCACAGCTAATGGCAACGCTTTTTCCTCCGTGATTCTTTATATAGTCGGCAAGACCCTGCGTCGCCTTGTTCACGGTGTAAACGTTCATTCTGTTTGTACCCGCGCCGATAACGCCGCGGAGCCCGCCGGTGCCGAATTCAAGCTCGCGGTAGAAGCGGTCGGAGATCTCCTCCTCTTTCCCCCTTATACTTTCAAGCTCGGTTTTAAGATCGGGGTCGGCCGACGCGTTTTCAAGCCAGAGGTTATAAAGCTGATTGATATCCATAGCAAAGTTCTCCTTTTTAATTTTGATATGTATTTTATGCGGCTGAACCGCTTAATCACTGTGCTTTTAGTATAGCATATATTTTTCCAAAATGCAATAATCTTTTATTATTTAAGATAAGTTTATTTCGTTTCGCTATCGTAAATATGCTCCCGAAAAAGAAAAAATCATAAGGTTTTTTACTTAAAATCACTCAAAATTTAAGTAAATAATAACTAATAAATTCACATCTTTTTTGTAAGTATTTCCAACTTGACAAGCGGCGTTATATACTGTTATAATAAGCTTAAATTAACGGAGTGTCTCCGTGCTTAAATGACAATACCGCAACGAAAAATCTGAAAGGAAATTATCAATATGAGCGTACAAATTATTAACGGTCAGTCGATTCCCAATATCCCCTGGCAGGACAGACCCGCCGGCAGCAGCGAGGTTGTATGGCGCTATAACGCCAACCCCGTTATCCCACGCGACCTTCTTCCCAGCTCCAATTCCATTTTCAACAGCGCGGTGGTTCCTTACGAAGGAAAATTCGCGGGTGTTTTCCGCATTGACGACAAGACGAGAAGCATGGATATTCACGCGGGCTTTTCCGAGGACGGCATTCACTGGAACATCAACCCCGAAAAAATCGAATGGATAAAC
>CAJUFF010000125.1:2937-8788 GCA_910585505.1 uncultured Ruminiclostridium sp.
TAAACGACGACCCCGAAACCGCCGAGGCAAACCCCTGGCAGTACGGCTACGATCCCCGCTGTGTATGGATTGAAGACAGATTCTGGATCACCTGGTGCAACGCTTACGGCTGGAAGCCTACCATCGGTGTGGGCTGGACCAAGGATTTCAAGGAATTTCACCAGTGCGAAAATGCCTTCCTTCCCTTTAACAGAAACGGCGTAATGTTCCCCCGCAAGATCAACGGAAAATATGTAATGTTCAGCCGTCCCTCCGACAGCGGACATACTCCCTTCGGAGACATGTACCTTTCACAGTCTCCGGATATGAAGTACTGGGGAGAGCACAGACACGTAATGGCGCCCGGCAGCGGCTGGGAATCCAAAAAGATAGGCGCGGGTCCTATTCCTATCGAGACAAGCGAAGGTTGGCTTTGCTTCTATCACGGCGTACTTGAAAGCTGCAACGGATTTGTTTACAGCTTCGGAGCCTGCCTGCTGGACATTGATAAGCCTTGGAAGGTTATTGCCAGATGTAAGGAGTATCTCATAAATCCACGTGAAATTTATGAGTGTGTCGGCGACGTACAGAACGTTACCTTCCCCTGCGCAGCGCTTTGCGACAAGGACACGGGCAGAATCGCCATTTATTACGGATGTGCGGATACCTGTGTAGGAATGGCGTTCACCAAGGTTGACGAGGTTGTGGACTACATTAAGAAGCATTCTTCCGTTTGAGAGAAATAACTAAATTATTTTAGAAAAAGCTGCGGTATAAAAAGCCGTAATTTTGGGAAACGCCGGTTTTGCCGGCGCTTTTTCTGTTACATAAAGCCTGCTATTGACATTCCCGCTTTTTAAGTATATAATTATATGGTAGGTTTGTCTAATACTATGGCTTGTTTGAAAATAGAGGAAATGACGGATATTTGACCCAAAACAGTTAGCTTCAAGAAAAAAACGCAGTCAAACCGTTGTTTGACGAGGCTTTTTGACACAGAAGACGACCGTTTGGGGACGAAAAGACGGCGTTTCCGATTTTTCAAACAAGGCCTAATTCACGATCGACAACAAAATTTGTCTATACTTTGATCGAGAATTAGTATAAGAAACTGTTCCAATAGAAATTTGCGCACCATTCCTATTGGAACAGTTTCTAAAATTGGAATACTATCAGTATTAAAAACGATATAATCATATCTCTTTTCAATGAAAGGAGCGGTTAAAAATGAGAAGCTGCGGAATTTTAATGCATATTACGAGTCTCACGTCGCCTTACGGCATAGGCACCTTCGGCAGCGGGGCGGAACGCTTTGTGGATTGGCTGAAGTCTGCGGGACAACAGTACTGGCAGGTTTTACCGTTGGGGCCTACCGGTTTCGCCGACAGTCCTTATCAGGCGTTTTCCGCTTTTGCGGGAAATCCTCTTCTGATTGATCTGGACGATCTTGTGCAAAAAGCGCTGCTTACGAAAGAGGATTGCCTTAACGCGGATTTCGGAGCCGATCCTCACTTTGTGGATTACGAAAAGGTCAACCGTACCAAAATGTCGCTTCTTAACGAAGCGTACAGGCATTTCAGCGAGGATGTTGGATATCTTTCCTTTGTAAAGGAGGAAGCGGCGTGGCTTGAGGATTACGCCTTGTTTATGTCCATAAAGGAAAGCAATAATTTACAGCCGTTCTGGCTTTGGGATAAGGAACTGACCAACCGTAACCCGGAAGCCATGAAAAAAGCGGCGGAAGAGCATGTGGAAAGAGTCGGTTTCTGGAAATTTGTACAGTATGTATTTTTTGACCAATGGAACAGGCTTCGTCGGTATGCCAACAGAAACGGGATAAAAATAATAGGTGATATGCCTTTTTATGTATCTCAGGACAGCTCCGACCTGTGGACTCACCCCGATTTGTTTCAGCTTAAGGGGGCGGGAAATCCCGCAGCGGTAGCGGGCGTACCTCCCGATTATTTTTCAGCGACGGGGCAGCGCTGGGGCAACCCTCTTTACGACTGGCACGCGATGAAAAAAGAGGACTATGTCTGGTGGATAGCAAGACTTAAAAAAGCGACGGAAATGTACGATATTCTGCGTATAGATCACTTCCGCGCCTTTGACACCTATTGTTCGATACCGGCTGAGGAGCCTACTGCGGTTAACGGAAAATGGATGCAGGGTCCCGGAATGGATTTCTGGAACGAGGTAAAGAAGCAGCTTGGCGAGGTGAACATTATCGCGGAGGATCTGGGCGAGGTATTTGATAGCGTAAAACAACTGCTTAAAGATACCGGCTTCCCCGGAATGAGGGTAATGCAATTTGGTTTTAACCCGAAAAACGAGGACAACACCCATATGCCGCATAATTATGTAAAAAATTCCGTAGCCTACACCGGCACTCACGACAATGACACGGTAATGGGCTGGGCTAAGGAAAACAGAGCCGCTGCGGCAAACGCTAAAAAGTATTGCAGGTCAAGCTGTCTTTTTTCTCCGCTGAACAAGGCGATGATAAAGACTTTGTACGCATCCGCTTCCAATCTTGTGATAGTGCCTATGCAGGATCTTCTCGGTCTCGGATCAGAAACGAGAATGAATACCCCCTCCACCGTTGGTGGGAACTGGAAGTGGAGAATGACGGAAAAACAGCTTACACCTAAGCTTGCGGGCTGGCTTTCTTCTCTTAGTTTTGTATATTGCAGAAAGGGCGGATAATGCTGATTACCTTATAAAAAGTGATTGTATTGCCTGCCCAATAAAGCATTGCCGGCAATAATTGACACAAATGAAAAATTTATGCTTCAAAAATGTCTGCGTGAATTATGGTAATATAAAAAGGCTTTGCCGTACGAGGTAAACTTTGCAAAAAAGCCAATGCTTATTATAATAGGGGACGTCCTTTTTGCAGGGCGTCCCCTCTGTCGTGACTGTAAAAAGTTTTTTCCGTTTATTGCTCATTTGGCATTGGGGGAGCACTGCTGCGGTGAGAATTTCGCCCTCTGAGGAGGGCGACAAGAGGTGTCGCCATTTCTATTTAGGAAAAAGCCGGATTTCGGCAAAAAAGCGCCGCTCCCGATGAAATGAGCAGCGCTGACGACTTATAACCGCTGCCGGACGTCTCTCGTATCTTAAGCGGCAAGGATTTAAGAGGCTTTACAGGCAAAGTCTCTTCATTTTGTTTAATACTAATTCCCGATCAAAGTATAGACAAATTTTGTTGTAGATCGGGAATTAGTATAAGCTGAGTTTTATACTGATAACCATTTTGACACAGGATAAAATCATAGTCAAAATGGTTATTACACCCGAAGCATTGTCAACCGATTAAAAACCATTTTTCCGATTTTTAATTGGTTAACAGTATTAATATCAGAAATTTACCGTATCCGGGTCATTTCCGGAACCGCCGATATACGGCATTTCATTTATGCGTTTCATATCTTCGTCTGAAATTTCAAAATCGAAGACATACGAGTTTTCTTTTATACGGCTTTCGGTTACAGATTTCGGCAAAGGGAGAACGCCGTTTTGAAGACACCATTTTATGCAGAGCTGTGCTGTTGATTTACCGTAGCTTTCGGCTATTTCCCCAAGAACGGGGTTGCTCAGCATACGTCCCTGACCCAACGGGCCCCATGCTTCCACAAGGATATTGTTTTCACGGCAGAAGTTTACCGTTTCCTCCTGCGTCTGACCCGGATGATACTCAATCTGGTTTACCATTGGTTTTATTTCTGTATTCATAAGAGCTTTAAGGTGATGCGGCTTAAAGTTTGAAACGCCTATTGCTTTTATCTTGCCTGATTTGTAAAGCTCGGTCATTGCCCGCCATGTATCGAGGTTTATTTGCTCCCAATTATCAAAACGGTGAGCGGATGCGGGCCAATGGATTAGGTACAGATCGAGATAATCAGTTTTAAGCGCGGAAAGAGTTTTTTCAAAGGCGTTAAGGGTTGTACGATAACCCCTGTCATCGTTGAAAACCTTGCTGGTAAGGAATACGTCTGCACGAGCAAGCCCCGATTCCTTAACCGCCTCGCCTACGCCAGATTCGTTTTTGTAGCCGGCCGCCGTATCTATATGGCGGTAGCCTGTTTGGAGGGCAATTTTTACTGCGGACAGGGCTGTCCGATCGTCGGTTCGCCAGGTGCCGTAGCCTAAACAGGGGATACTGTAATTATTTGAAAGAGTAAGGGTGGACTGTGGTGTTTGAAAGTTTGACATTTTTATATACTTACCTTTCTTTAAAAAATTTCCCTGATGCCAATCTTTGATCAAAGATTGGCATTAAATACACTATTATTTTATTTCAGCATATTTTCAAGCCGCGTCATCGCTTCCATGGTTTTTTCCATAGATCCGAACGCGGTCATTCTGAACCAGCCTTCACCGTTTTTTCCGAATCCCGCCCCCGGAGTTCCCACGACCTCCGCTTCATTCAGCAGCTTATGAAAAAATTCCCAGCTTCCCATACCGTCGGGACATCTGAACCAGATATACGGGCTGTTAACTCCTCCGGTATACTCAATCCCCAATTTATCAAAGGATTTCATCATAATTTTCGCGTTATTCAGATAGTATCCGACGATCTCTCTGCACTCCCTCTGACCCTCGTCTGAAAAAACAGCTTCCGCCGCTCTCTGCACCGGGTAAGACACTCCGTTAAACTTGCTTCCCTGTCTCCTCGTCCAGATTTTTCTTACGCTGTACTCGGTTCCGTCCTCAGCTTCAAACATCAATTCTTCGGGAATAACGGTATAGCCGCATCTTGTTCCGGTAAAGCCCGCCGTTTTTGAAAGTGAGCATATTTCCAACGCGCACTTTTTGGCGCCCTCTATTTCAAATATGCTCCGAGGCAGTTTTTCATCGGTAATAAACGCCTCGTACGCCGCGTCGTAAATAATAACCGCTTTGTTTTTAAGGGCGTAATCAACCCATTCTTTAAGCTGTTCTTTGGTATAGGCGGAACCTGTGGGATTATTGGGGGAGCAAAGGTAAACGAGGTCGGCTCCATAACTTGGCGGCATTGCCGCAAAGCCGTTTTCGGGGGTACTGTCAGCGTAGCTGATGAATTTTCCGCCCATGGTGTTAGAGTCTACGTAAACGGGGTATGCGGGGTCGGTGACCAAGACTTTACAGGAAGCGTCAAAAATATCGTTTATATTTCCACTGTCCGATTTTGCGCCGTCGCTGATAAAAATTTCCTCTGTGGACAGTTCGACGTTCCTTTTTTTGTAGTAGCCTTTTACGGCTTCTCTCAGGAAGTCGTAGCCCTGTCCGCTGTCCTCGTAGCCGCGGAAGGTTTCTTTTTTTCCCATTTCCGCGCTTGCTTTTTCCATAGCCTTGACCACAGCTGGGGCGAGAGGAAGTGTTACGTCACCGATCCCCATTTTAATAAGCTTATGGTCGGGATGGGAGGAGATGTATTGATTTACTTGCTTGCTTATTTCTTTGAAAAGATAATTTTCCTTGAGGTTAAGGAAATTCGAGTTCATTTTAGCCATATTTATGCCCTTTCTTTTTTGTTTTATCAAACCTTATTTTATCAAATTTTACCTTCAATTGCAATACTTTATAAATAAAAACCCATCTTTAATACTATGGCTTGTTTGAAAAATCGGAAACGCCGTCTTTTCACCCCAAACTGTCATCTTTTGCGTCAAAAAGCCTCGTCAAACGACTGTTTGACTGCTTTTTTTCCTTAAATTCAACCGTTTTTGGTCAAAAATCCGTCATTTCCTCTATTTTCAAACAAGCCCTAATCTTTAATCAAGGTATAGACAAATAATATGGATAATCAAAGATTGGTATAAATTTCGGCAATCCGTTCCAAACAAAAAAGCACACCCCACAATCGAGGTGTGCTTTGCTTATTATCAAC
>CAJUFF010000126.1 GCA_910585505.1 uncultured Ruminiclostridium sp.
CGAAAAAGCTGACTGCGCGTCTGCACGACAATCTTTGTGCGGTATTGCCTTAAATAAATTTTTATTTTAAAATTTTAATTTTCGGAGGGACACTATGGCAAACAGATTTGTATTGAACGAAACCTCGTATTTCGGAGCCGGCGCACGTGAGAGTCTGGCTGAGGAAATCAAGACCCGCGGCTTTAAGAAGATATTATTTGTTACGGATAAGGTGCTTCTGGAGTGCGGCGTTGCCAAAATGGTGACAGATGTTATGGAAAAAGCCGGGGTTAATTACGATACTTACAGTGAAATCAAAGCTAATCCAACGGTTAAGAACGTTCAGGACGGCGTAAAGCTTTTTAAGGAATGCGGCGCCGACGCTCTTGTAGCGGTAGGAGGCGGTTCGGTTATGGATACCGCTAAGGGTATCGGTATAATCGTTGCCAATCCCGAATATTCCGACGTTGTATCTCTTGAGGGCGTTGCTCCCACAAAAAACAAGAGCATTCCACTTATTGCGCTTCCCACCACATCGGGTACAGCGGCGGAGGTAACCATCAACTACGTTATCACCGACGAGGTCAACAAAAAGAAAATGGTTTGTGTCGATCCTCATGATATTCCCGTTGTGGCTATCGTTGACAGTGACCTTATGATGGGCATGCCGAAGGGTCTTTGCGCTTCCACCGGTATGGACGCTCTGACTCACGCAATTGAAGGTTATATAACACTCGGTGCATGGGAAATGTCTGATATGGTGGAGGTGAAGGCCATAGAGCTTATTCACGAGAGCCTTTACGACAGCGTAAACGGCGACCCCAAGGCAAGGGAGACAATGGCGCTTGCACAGTACATAGCGGGAATGGGATTCTCCAACGTGGGTCTTGGCATAGTTCACTCAATGGCGCACCCCTTGGGAGCTTTCTATGATACTCCTCATGGTGTTGCCAACGCTCTGCTTCTGCCCTACGTTCTGGAATACAATGCCGAAAGTTCGGCGAAGCCAAAGTTCAGAGGCATCGCGAAGGCGATGGGAATAAAGCATACCAAGAAGATGACCGACGATGAGTGCGTAAAGGCGGCGATCGACGCTATACGCGAGCTTTCCGTTTCCATTAATATTCCTCAGAAGCTGTCCGAGATCGGCGTTAAGGAAGAGGATCTTAAGGCGCTTTCCGAAGCGGCATACAACGATGTTTGCACGGGCGGAAATCCCAGACCCACTTCTCCCGAAGAGATTCTCGAAATTTATAAGAAGGCCTTTTAATTAAATTTTTGTTTTTTATATTTCGCATGACGTTTTGGCTTTGTGCGGAAATTTTTTTGGAATTATTAGGACTCAGAATATGCAGAATACCGCAATTTTATTTACTTTCGGCAAGGCTTTGTCGTGAAAGAAATATTATCGGGTCAGGAAAAAAATTCTCAGGAGAAATAAACAACAAATGAACAAAAAAATATTTGAAAAAAAGAAAAATCCGCTAAAGGTTCTGTTAATCATACTGATTGCTTTTATACTGATATTCTCTGCGGCCTCATTTATAATAGTTAAGGTCAATTTTGACGATGTGTTCGGAAGAACGACCCTTGACCCGCTGAGTTACTATTTAATGTATACCGATGCGGAGGATACATATGAGCGGGAAAAGATATCATTTATGTCGGGAGAAAACAGGCTTCAGGGGTATCTTTACGGCGGCGAAAACACCAAAGGACTGGTGGTTATCTGCCACGGTCTGGGCGGCGGAGCGGAAAATTATCTGGCTCAGACCCTGAGCTTTGTCGACGAGGGATATCAGGTTTTCGGCTACGACAACACCGGCTGCTACAACAGCGAGGGAGAAAGCTGTATTGGACTGGTGCAGTCGGTTAAAGACTTAGACGCCGCGCTTACCTTTATTGAAAGGGAAGAGCGTTTCAAAGGGCTTCCCGTTTATCTTTACGGACATAGCTGGGGCGGCTATGCGGTGACGGCCATATTCAATTATGATCACAACATTGCCGCTTCAGTAAGCGTTTCGGGCTTTAACAAGCCTATGCAAATGATTATTGAGTGGGCAAGAGGAATGATGGGCAGTTTCGCCTATGTGGAATACCCTTACATTTGGCTTTATCAAAAGACTGTATTCGGCGGAGATTTGGATATCACTGCGGTAAACGGAATCAACAATACCGACACACCCATAATGATAGTACACGGAACCGACGATCAGACCATAGGAATAGACGAATCCGCGATAATAGCCTATCGCGATATGATAACAAATCCGAACGTGGTTTATGAAATCCGAGAAAAAGAAAATCAAAACGGTCACAGCACTCTTTTCAGATCAGCGGAATCGGTTGCATATACGGAAAAGCTTGACAAGGAATATGACAAGCTGTATGAGGAGTATGACGGCAATATTCCCGAAGAAGCGGAAAAAGCGTTTTATGAAAAAATAGACAAATCCGTAAGCGGCGGGCTTGATACGGAGCTTATGGAGGACATTTTTATGTTTTTCGATAAAGCCGCGAGCGCTTGATAAATATTTCCGATAAATCCTGATAAATTTTTCCGGAAAAGTGTTGACAAAGGAAAAATAATGTGCTAAAATATTTAAGCCGCATGTGTAGGGCTTTTTTAAGTGTGCGTTTTTAAGAAAAAAATCAAAACTTTAAGCCGCACCGCCTTTTCCGAATAGGAATAGGGGAAACCTCCCCCGAAGAGAACCATTTTAAGCGTCTCTTTAACACAGCGAGTATACGAAAGAAGGTAATATAATATGTACGCAGTAATTGAAACCGGCGGAAAGCAGTACCGTGTATCCGAGGGCGACGAAATTTTTGTTGAAAAGCTCGGAGTTGAAAACGGAGAAGTTAATTTCGACAAGGTGGTAATGGTAGGAAGAACTGGAGATACTCTCATTGGCGCACCCTATGTGCCCGGTGCGGTAGTAAAAGCATCCCTTATCAAGAACGGAAAGGGTAAGAAGGTTAACATTTTCACCTATAAGCCCAAGAAGAGCTCAAAAAGAGCAATGGGTCACAGACAGCCCTACAGCAAGGTAAAGATCGAATCCATTATAGCATAATGATAAAAGCCAACTTTTATCAAAAGAATGGCTTATACTGCGGTTTTATCATTTCGGGTCACGCGGGCGGAAAATACGGTCAGGACATAGTCTGCGCGGGCGTAAGCTCGGCGGTAATGCTTACGGTAAACACACTGACGGATTTTCTTGTTTGCGACTGCGATGTAAAGGTCGGAAATAACGTAACGGCGCTCAAGCTGAACGATTATGAAAACAACCCCGACTGCCGCGCGCTTATATTCTCACTAAAGACCCATTTGCAGCTTCTGGCGGAGGATCACGGCGGTATAAGCGTAATTACCAGAAATATCTAATGGGATTTCAGAAAGGAAAATTATCATGTTGAAATTAAATTTACAGTTTTTCGCTCATAAAAAAGGTATGGGTTCCACCAAGAACGGACGCGACAGCGAATCCAAGAGACTCGGTGTTAAGCGCTTTGACGGCGAAGCGGTTCTGGCGGGCAACATAATCGTAAGACAGCGCGGCACAAAGATTCACCCCGGCAACAATGTAAAGAAGGGTTCCGACGATACCCTCTTCGCAATAATTGACGGTAAGGTAAAATTCGAGCGCCTTGATAAGGATCGCAAAAAGGTAAGCGTTTACGCTGACTAATGATAATTTGGGGCGGATTTTCCGCCCCTTTTAATTTGTTAATACGACACACTGCTTTTTTATGATCATTCCCTTCGTCTTTAAAAAGTATTTGAATAAATCCGTTTTCTCATGTTCTTTCAATCTTATCACATATTTGTTATTGCTGAAATTTGAGGTTTAAATGAAAATAGAAATAAACACATTAACACCGGAATTATTTTTAGAGCTGTATACGTCTGTAGGTTGGGAACCGCCATATGTTGAACAGATCAAAAAGGCGCTGGCAAATACCGTTGCTTCTTTTACCGCTTTTGACGGTTCGCAAGCTGTGGGAATGGCAAGGCTGATCGGCGACAAAGGTATGTCCTTTTATATAAAGGATTTTGCTGTCATACCCTCATATCAGGCAAAAGGCGTGGGAACACTTTTAATTAGTGCTATGGAAAAGTATGTAAAAGATAGCATTTCTTCCGATTGGGCAGTAAGCCTTGAATTGATTAGTACAAAGGAAGCGGTTTCATTTTATAAGAAAAAGGGATTTGAGGAAAGACCATGCAAATGGGATGGACCCGGAATGTTTAAAATGATAAGATAACTTTTCACTGAAAATCCAAAATCCGCAAAACTCAGGATTGAAAATTGACATGAAAATAGATTTATAATCAAGAAAATTTATAATAGATACCGCAACTTTTTCTTCACCCAATGAGTGAAGAAAAAACAAGCATAAAAAAGACAAATTTCCCTATAGCAAAGTCTTTTTGTTAACTTAAAAAATCCTGAACTCTGCGGGTTCAGGAAAATATTTAAATAATATTTGCTGAGAAAGGCTAAAGATATGCTGTATTTAAAAGAAGCCAATACCGAGGACGTTGAAAAGGAATACGAGTTTATAACAAATACCCCCGAAAACGAAAACGGATTTATCAACGAAAATCACGGCTGTACAAGGGAAGAATTTGAAAATATTGTTCTTCCCGAATATATAAATTACTCCCAAGGAATAAATCTAAAGGATAATCATGTTCCCCAGACTACGTTTTTCCTATGGGATGACGATAAAATTGTGGGAATGTTCAAGCTGCGCCATTATCTTAACGAGGCTCTTGCGAAGGGAGCGGGACATATCGGCTACGGTATCTGCAAAGAGTTTCGAGGCAGGGGCTGCGCTTCCGAAGGATTAAGGCTTACCATTGAAAAGGCGAAGGAAATCGTAAAAGATGACGAAATATATATGTCGGTTCGTAAAGACAATCCCGCATCTCTCAGGGTACAGCTCAAAAACGGCGCGTATATTCACCACGAGGACGAGGAAGAATTTTATACAAGGATTAGGAAGTAATAAAGGAAAATAAATTAAAATATGTTTGTTGATATAGTAAAAATTTCACTTAAGGCGGGAAACGGCGGCGATGGTGCGGTAAGCTTCTACCGTGAAAAATACGTCGCGGCTGGCGGTCCGGACGGCGGCGACGGAGGAAGGGGCGGATCGATACTGTTTCGCGCCAACGACAACCTTTCCACGCTGATCGATTTCCGCTACAAAAGAAAGTACAACGCCGAAAACGGTCAGAACGGCCGGGGAAAGCGGTGCAGCGGCAAGTCGGCTCCCGACATGATAATAGACGTACCCAGAGGAACCATCATAAAAGATACCGAAACAGGCAGAATAATAGCGGATATTTCGGGAGACGAGCCGGTTGTTATCGCCAAGGGGGGAAAGGGCGGAAAAGGAAATATGAACTTCGCCACCCCTACAAGGCAGATACCGCGCTTCGCAAAACCCGGTTTTCCGGGAGAAAAGCTTGACGTTACTCTTGAACTGAAGCTTCTGGCGGATGTGGGGTTGGTTGGTTTCCCCAACGTGGGAAAATCCAGCCTGATAAGCGTTGTTAGCGCCGCTAAGCCCGAAATTGCCAATTACCATTTTACCACGCTTTCTCCCGTATTGGGGGTAGTCAGCGTAGGCGAAAAATCTTTTGTAATGGCAGATATTCCCGGGCTTATAGAGGGAGCAAGCGAGGGAGTAGGCTTAGGTCACGCCTTTTTGCGCCATGTTGAACGCTGCCGTCTTATAGTACACGTGGTGGACGTATCCGGCAGCGAGGACAGAGATCCCAAAGAGGATTTTGAAAAAATAAATCTTGAGCTGTCCAATTTTTCGGAGGAGCTGGCGGAAAGACCGCAGATAGTTGCCGCCAACAAGTCTGATATGGCTTCCGAAGAGCAGATAAAGGATTTTACGGACTTTATAAAAGAAAAGGGGCTTCCCTGCTTTGTTATTTCCGCCGCTACCACGGAGGGGACAAAGCAGCTTACGGAAAAAATTGCGGCGGTATTGGACACACTGCCTCCCATAACAAGATACGAGCCGGAACCGCTTTCACCCTTGGAGCTTGACGAAATAGAAAAGCAAAAGCACACTTACAGGGTGGATAAGGCGGACGAAGACGTTTACGAAGTCACCGGCGAATTTCTGCTCCCGATACTGAGAACAATAAATGCGGAGGATTACGAAAGCCTTCAGTATCTCCACAGAGTGCTTCGTTCAAGCGGAATAATAGACGAATTGGAGAAACAAGGAATTCGGGAGGGAGACACCGTGTCAATTTATGACTTTGAATTTGAATATGTCAGATAAAATATTAAGCAGGGAAGAAATCAGAAGCTACTCTCCCGCCGCGCTCGCGTTTTTTGGAGACTGCGCGTGGGAAATATTGGTCAGAAAATACATTCTGAGCGGAGGAAACGCGCCTTCGGGAAAGCTTCATAACCGCTCGGTGGAAATGGTGAGAGCTTCATATCAATCGGCGGCGGCCGAGCTTATAGAGGATATTCTCACCGAGGAGGAAGCGGATATTTTTCGCAGAGGCAGAAACGCTTCGGGCATACAGGTGCCCAAATCCTCCACCCCCGCAGAATATCATCGCGCCACGGGTCTTGAAGCGCTTTTCGGATATTTGTTTTTGACAGGCGGCTACGACCGTGCAAATCAGCTTTTCGAGGTAATTTTAAATGGAAACAACAAAAAGTGAGAAAAAAAGAGAAAAAAAATCAAAGCCCAAAATGACTGCCGAGGAACGCAAAAAATCCATTATACATTGGATAATTGACATAGGCTGTATCTTTTTCGGAAGTACAATGTATTCGGCGGGGCTGCACTGCTTTTCCGCCCCGAACAGCATAGCGGCGGGGGGAGTCGCGGGTATCTCTACCCTTATCAACGCGGTGGCTGATATAAACATAGGTATACTTTACGGAATTATAAATGTGCCACTTATCATTATCGGATTTATTTTCCTTGGGAAAAAAATGATGATTAAGACCTTTTTCTCGGTACTTGTGACAACGTTTATGACCGACTACGGGCTTGCGTCCATACCCGCTTACCAAAACGGGGACAGGCTTCTTGCCGCGATTTTTGCCGGAATATTCTTCGGTATCGGACTCGGCATAGTGTACCTCCGCGAGGGCACAACAGGCGGTACGGACATTCTAAATAAGCTTATCAACAAAAAATATCCCCATTTCAGCCTTGGAGTTATAATGCTGGGCACCGACGCGGTTATAATATGCACCTCTATGCTGGTATACGGTACCATTGAAGCAGGTCTTTATGCCATTATAGCCATTTTCATATGCAGCAAGGTTATGGATATGATACTGTACGGAAGCTTTGAGGGAAAAATGCTGCTTATATTCAGCGACAAATATCACGAAATATCCGAATTTGTAATGAAAACCTTGGATCGCGGCGTAACATGGCTTAACGCAACCGGAGCTTATTCGGAAAAGAACAAACAGGTTATTTGCTGCGCGGTGCATAAAAGCGAATATTCAAAGATTAAGCGTAAGGTTAAGGAAATAGATCCTCATGCTTTTATAATAATCACCAACGCGGGAGAGGTATTGGGTGAAGGCTTCCAGGCAAATCAATAAAAAAGAATTTGACCGCTTAATACTAATCCTTTTTAAAACTGTTGGATTAGTGTTTTGGGTGTAACCCTTTTTAAACTATGGATTTTATCCACAGCTTAAAAAGGAATTGGTATAAAAATAAAGTTAAAGGAGAAATAATTATGTCAGGACATTCCAAATGGAGTACTATCAAAAGAAAAAAAGGCGAAAAGGACGGAGCAAGAGCCAAAGTATTCACCAAAATCAGCCGTGAAATTATAGTCTGCATTAAGGAGCACGGCGCCGACCCCTCCAGCAACTCAAAGCTTGCCGCACTTATAACAAAGGCGAAAGCCAACAATATCCCCAACGATAACATAGACCGTCTTATCAAGAAAGCGGCGGGCGAGGGAGACAAAAACAACTACGAAAACTGCGTTTACGAGGGCTACGGTCCCAACGGCGTGGCGGTAATCGTCGACTGTCTCACCGACAACCGCAACCGCACTGCGGGGGAAATCCGCCACTATTTTGACAAATTCGGCGGCAACTTAGGAACTACGGGCTGCGTAAGCTTTATGTTCTCGGAAAAGGGTATAATCGTATTGGACAACGAGGACGAGGACATAGACGAGGACAAGGCAATGGAGGATATCCTTGAAGCAGGCGCCGACGACTTTTCCTTTGAAGATGGGTGCGTTGAAATAACCACCGATCCCAACACCGTGGGTGAAATAGCGGAAAAGCTTACGGGAATGGGGTATAAAGTGGTTTCTGCGGAGGCTGAACAGGTGCCTTCCACCTATGTGAAGCTGACGGATGAAGAACATCTCAAAAAAATGGGACTGTTGCTGGAATCCCTTGAGGATAACGACGACGTGCAGAATGTATGGCACAACTGGGAAGAAGAGTAATACTAAAGCTTTGATCAAGGTATAGACAAATAATACAAATGATCAAAGATTAGTGTTTAGGGTGCAATCTTTAATCAATTATACAACTTAATTAAAGATTGATATAAGAGTATTATATATTCTTTGAATATTGCCCGTGTCGCACAAATTCAATGAATGCAAGCTCTAATACTAACAATCATTTAAAATATAGACAAAATACAGAAGATGTGCTATAAT
>CAJUFF010000127.1 GCA_910585505.1 uncultured Ruminiclostridium sp.
GTGTGTTTTTTGCACTGTTGTAATTTTGTTTAAACTTTTTTTGGATTGCTATAGTTATTATATCACATTAAACAGAAAAGTTCAGCTTTTATCGGACTTTTCCTACAGACTGAGCGCAGCTTTTACAAGCTGCGCTTGATACTGTGGTTTGTTTGAAAAATCGGAAACGCCGTCTTTACGCCACCAAACGGCTATCTTCTGCGTCAAAAAGCCTCGTTAAACGACGGTTTGACTGCGTTTTTTTCTTGAAGTAATCATTTTGGGTCAAAAATCCGCCACTTCCTTTATTTTTACATAAGCCCTAATCGTTGGCAAATATATAGATGACCAAAGATTAATATCAAATATAAAAAAAGCCTTCCTTTCATTTTGTTAATATTATAATATAACAAAATATAAAGGAAGGCAATTACAATTAAGTTACAAAATGGTTACAAGTATAGTTTATTACTTCACAAAGGGATTTTCTCCGTCATAAAGTACGCCCTTGGGTCTGTTGTAGCCGATATTCTCCGCGCCCAGATAGGTGAGAACGTCGAATATCTGTTTTCCGTAATGACCGAAGGCAACCGCGCCGTGATGGGGGAAATTGCCCTTTATAAGAACGTGGCGGTAGAATCTGGCCATTTCGTCTATTGCGAAAATGCCTATACCGCCGAAAGAGCGGGTAGCTACGGGAAGAACCTCGCCTTCGGCCACATATGCCCTTACCTTACAGTCGGAGGTAGACTGCAAACGGAAAAACGTAATTTCGCCGGGAATAATGTCGCCTTCCAGGGTACCCCTTGTAATATCCGGCTCTTTGTCCGGCTCAAGGCCTCTGTGCATGATAAGTTGATATTTCATCTCGCAGGAGGTGAGCTTGCAGGCGGGAGTATTGCCGCAGTGGAATCCCATAAAGGTGTCTTTTTGTGTATAATCGAACTTGCCCTCGATATTTTCCCTGTATATGTCGTTGGGAACCGTGTTGTTGATGTCCAAAAGAGTTACCGCATCGCCGCTTACGCACATTCCGATATACTCGCTTACCGCGCCGTATATGTCAACTTCACAGGCTACGGGTATTCCCATGGCGGTAAGGCGTGAGTTTACATAACAAGGAACAAATCCGAACTGCGTCTGGAAGGAAGGCCAGCACTTGTTGGCAAATACCACGTACTCGCGGCTCCCTTTGTGGGCCTCTGCCCAGTCAAGAAGGGTTATCTCAAACTGCGCAAGTTTTGGAAGTATGCCCGCCATCTTGTTTCCTTCACCCAGCTCCTTTTCCATTTCTTTTACAACGCCCTCAATGCGGGAATCGTCCTTGTGTTCGTTAAAGGCAGCGTAAAGGTCAAGCTCGCTGTTTTCCTCTATCTCTATGCCGAAGTTGTAAAGCTGCTTAATCGGAGCGTTGCAGGCAAGGAAATCCTGGGGACGGGGGCCAAAACTGATCACCTTAAGGTTGTTTACGCCGATAATGGCTCTTGCTACGGGAATAAAGTCGTGGATCATTTTTGCCGACTCATCGGGAGTGCCAACGGGGTATTCGGGAATATATGCCTTGATGTTCCTTAAAGCAAGGTTGTAGCTGGCGTTCAGCATACCGCAGTAAGCGTCGCCCCTGCTGCCGCAGAGAGAATCGCCGCAGTCCTCTTCCGCAGCCGCTATGTACATTACCGGGCCGTCAAAGTACTTGGCGACAATAGTCTCGCTGGTTTCGGGGCCGAAGTTGCCCAGGTATACCACGAGAGCGTTGCAGCCCGCAGTCTTGCACTCCTCCATAGCTTTCATAGCGTCTTTTTCATTTTCAACGGTGATTTTGCACTCATAAATTTCGCCGTACTTTTTGTACTCCTCGCACACCTTACCCCTTCTTGTGGCGGAAAGACTCATGGGAAAGCAGTCGCGTGATACGGCTATAATACCTAACTTAACAACAGGAATATTTTTCATACTGTTTTTTCCTTTCTTGGAATTTTTTTATTTGAGGCGGCGACGATAAATTTTTGCCGCTTTTTTAATTGTAACATAAAATTTGATTAACTTCAATAGAAAATGAAAAAATCATTTAATAAAAACGCCAAATCCGGTTGAAAAACAAGCTGAAATATGCTATACTTATATAAGAACCTGTCTTCACAAGATATTGCACGCAACTTTTCGGCAAATTTTGCCGATGACTGCGTTGGAAATCCTTGAAATACATCAAGTATTTCTGTGTTTTTCCGCCTTGTCCTCTGTAAAATTTACTTGAAAATCCACGCACAAGTCTTGTGAAAACAGGTTCTAAATGGTTTATTGCCCCGTCAGAACATTCCGATCGGGCGGAGCATTTTTTGAAATTCTGGAAGGAGCTTTATTTTATGGAACCTACAAACAGCTTGCCGTGGATAATATTTGAGCTTAAACAGCAGTTATACGCCATCAGCACCGAAAGAGTGACCGGCATAGCGCAAATGCCCTCTTTGACTTTTGTTCCCAATGCCCCTCCGGAGTTTTTGGGAGTTACAAGTGTAAGAAGCAATGTTGTTCCGGTTCTTGAACTTAAAAGGCTTTTAAATATAAGCGACAATAAGGAGCAGACCTTGAATGCGGCAAAGATGCTTGCTCACAAGCTAGAAGGCGCGACGGAATTTGTTAAGGAGATAACCCGATGCCTGAAGGCAAAAGAGGAATTCGGCGTTTCCGATACCGAAGCGTTTTTTGGCGATAAGTTTGATAAGGCTTTCGTAAGCGACAGAAGCGAGGTGTCGGAGCTTATCTCCGAGATACAGTCACTTGAAAGCGAACTTTTGATTAAAATATCCGAAGCAAGATCCGAACCCGAAAAGCTTCGTGAAGCCGAAAGCTGCGGAAAAAAGCTTATTCGGGCTTTAACCTCCGCTCATGAGAAAATCAACGACAATTCTTATAAAATGCTTATATTTTTAAGCGACGTGCCGGGTTCCGTTGACGCTTGCCTCTGTTTTGTAGTTGACAAGGTGAGAGCTGTGGACGAGCTTGAGATGATAGAAAACAAAAACGACAACCGATGCCTGTATATGTCGGGTTACATATGCGGCGTCGCTCACAATGAAAAAATAAAGGGCGAGATACTTATTGCCGATGACAAGGAGATTGTAAAGATGGTTCATGTTTACAATAAAAGCGTTGAAGAAAAGAACGGAAACGGGAAATAAGTAAGGAGCAGATACATATGAAAAATTTTAAAATAAAAACCTTTGCGAAAACACTTCAATTGTGGGCGGTAATTACGGCGCTGAGTTTTGCTTTATGCGGCTGCGGCGAACCCGCTTCGGATACGGTGCGTAATGAAGGCGGCGTTAAGACTTCTTCTGTTTCCGAAAGTAATACGTCCGACGGCGTTGAGACGTCGGATACATGGGATAGTACAGGCGGTTCTTCCTCCGCAGCCGTTCCCGATAACAGAGGTGAATCGTCTGTTTTAGGTTCCGACGGTATACCGGAAGGAAGAGGGACAATGCTTTCTCTTAAAGACGGAAACGAACTGAAAATCAGCAGAATGGCCGTAAACGGCGGAAACGGTTCGGAAGAAGATATCTGGACTGTGTTTGTCTATATGTGCGGAAGCGATCTTGAATCCATTGACGGCTCCGCTACCGATGATCTGATGGAAATGCAATCCGCAACCGAGCTTTGTTCCGGATTGCGTTTCGTTATTGAAGCGGACGGTGCTGAGGATTGGTGGAACGATATGTGTGTAAGCGGGAAAAAGCAAAGACTGCTTATAAGCGGAGGAGGCTGTGAGGTAGTTTACAGCGGTGATTCCACCAATATGGGCGATCCGGATACATTGACGGATTTTCTTAATTGGGGCTTGTCCGAGTACGGCTCCCGCCACAATGTTTTGGATTTCTGGAATCACGGCGGCGGCAGCATAAGCGGGGTTTGCTTCGACGAGCTTCATGATGACGACTCACTGAGCCTTAAAGAAATAGACGCCGCGCTTTCCGCGGTCGGCGAAAATATGTCGCGGCCCTTTGAACTTATAGGAAGCGACGCTTGTCTTATGGCAACGGTGGAGTTTGCCAACATTCTTGCCACCTACGGAAATTATATGGTGGCTTCTCAGGATCTTGAGTCCGGTTACGGATGGGATTACACCGCTTTTGCCACCGCACTTAGCAATGGGGCGAAAAACGGCGGAGAGGTAGGAGAAAGCATTTGCCGCGGATACTACGAAAGCTGTGTACGCAGCGGCGAGGCGGATGAAGCCACTTTATCGGTTATTGATTTGTCTAAGCTTGACGAGTTTCTTATTGCGTTTAATGAGCATTGTAAGGGCGTATATTCGCACATATGTGATGAAAACGGTCTTACCGACGTTATAATTGCCGCCAAGTCCGCTCTTAATTTCGGTGGCAATAACCGCAGCGAAGGTTACACCAATATGGTGGATCTGTCCGATTTTATCAACGGAACTCTTAGGCTTTCCGAAAACGGAGAAAAGACCGCCGAGCTTCTGGAGAACTGCGTATATTATACCCAAAACGGTGAACGTTCGTACAAGGCGGGCGGACTCAATATTTATTACCCCCTGAGCGTGCAGGGCAGCCGTGAGCTTGAAAGCTTCAAAGATATATGCGTCAGTCCTTATTATATAAGCATCTCGGATATCTGTGCCTTTGGCAGCAATGAAAACGGAAGCATAGACGGTTACGGCACCGAGCGTTGGTTAAGCGGAGATTCAGGTTTCTGGTCGGGTTCTGATTTTGTTATTTCCGATTTCGATTATTGGGAGGGAAGCACCGACAGTTCCCTTAACGAGGACAGCGGCGAAACCGCAATTTCATTTTCTTCCGCTCCTGTCATTGACGAGGACGGAATTTACGGATTCACCCTTACGGAAGAAAGCCTCTATAATCTTGATACCGTTTATTGCAGCGTAATGCTCAGCTATTGGGACGATGAGGATAATCGGGAATATATGCTGGATCTTGGAACCGATGATTACGTTGATCTGGATTATGATACCGGAGAGTGCAAAGATCTGTTTGACGGTATGTGGTTTGCGCTCCCCGACGGACAGCCGATATGTGCGTTTCTGGTAGAAAGTTCCTATGAAGATGACGCTTTTTACAACATTTACACGGCTCCGATTTACCTTAACGGCGAATATACTAATCTCAGAATAATGCAGGACTATTCGGGCGGAACTGCCGTTACAACTGTTTTGGGAGTATGGGATGGTATAAGCGAAAGCGGAAGTGCGTCGAGAGACGTTTATGGGTTAAAGTCCGGAGATGTGATCGAGCCTTGTTATTATGCTTACGATGCGGAAACATTGGAGTATGCTTTTGATTTTTACGGCGCCGCTTATGTGTGCGAGGGCGATTTGCTGATAGATTATGATTATCTGTATGATGGCGATTACTATTACTCGTTTGAAATTTACGATTACTACGGAAACGCCGTTTACACGGATTTTGTAATGTTTGGAATTGAAACCGATGAAATCGGTAATGTGGAACTGTTTTACTATTAGTCTATGAATAAAATAAATATTCTTTTAGCGGATGACGATCCCGTTGTAACATCATCTCTTAAGATAATACTTGAGACAAGCGGAGAGGTAAACGTTTTAGGCGTAGCCGACAGTGGCAGCGAGGCGATAGAACTTTTCCGGCGTTTTACTCCGGACGTTCTTCTTATGGATATACGAATGGGGGAGATGAGCGGTATAAGTGCGGCAAAAAAAATCCTGAATGAATTTCCCAAAGGGCGCATATTGTTTCTTACTACCTTTTCCGATGATGATTACATAGTTGAGGCTCTTAAAATAGGATCGAAGGGATATATATTAAAGCAGGATTACGAGGGTATTATTCCCGCACTTAAGGCGGTGCTGAGAGGAAAAACCGTATTTTGCTCCGATGTAGTAGAAAAAATAGCCGCTTTTATGCCGAAGGAAAGTGATTTTGACCCCAAAAGCCATGAATTGGGTGAAAAGGAAATGGAGATTATTGAAATGGTGGGGAAGGGGCTTTCCAATAAGGAGATAGCGGGTCGATTATATCTTAGCGAAGGAACAGTGAGAAACTATATAAGCGGAATATTGCTTAAGCTGAATTTAAGAGATAGGACGGGGCTGGCAGTATTTTATTGCGAGCATATCAGAGTGTAAATCTTTAATATTGTAGCACAGCTTAATCAACTGAGGATGGAACCTGCCGCCTAAGAGGCGGGGATATCCGGCAGCGTTTATATAAAGTATTTGTAATTGTATGATATATGAAAAAAGTAACAAAAAAAGATGTTAAATTTTAATGAATATGCTTAATTTTGTTTTTTTACTTGAAATTGTCGATAAAAATTGATATAATAATTATTATAAGTAGATTTTTACTTGATGCTCAAGAATTTTTGAAAGGAGAAATGCTTCTTATGAAGCATTACCAAAGTAATGAAGTCTATAAAAACTAAGATTCTTTTATGGATTATCGTCTTATCGGTAATTCCCGCAATTTCTATAGGTGTTGTATCGGCGATGATGTCGTATAAAACCAATATGAACTCCGCTGCTATGGAAATGAAAACTTTATGTACCGATTCTTCACAAAGAGTGAAAAATCAGATTGAATCTTATGTGAATGTTGCGGAGGTTGTAGGTTCTACATTTGATCTTACCGCTGCCGGATTCCCTGATGATTTTGCACGTCAGAAAGAAATAATTGACGGTATTGCTCAAAGACAAGGTCTCGAAGCGGCAAATATTCTTGACGCAAACGGAGTTAGCCGTTTTGACGGCAACAATTACAGCGACAGAGAATATTTTATAAGAGCAATGCAGGGCGAAAGCTATATTGCCGACCCTTTTATTTCGCTTGCAACCAATAATTTTACATTGATTTTTTCAGCCCCCCTTTGGGAAAACGGTGAAGTAGGATCTAATGTAATCGGAGTTGTACGTTTTGAGGCTAAGCCTTCCTTGCTTAGTGAAATGGTCAAGGATCTTAATATCGAAGGATCCGGCAGAGGATATGTAATTAACAAAGAAGGTACGATTGTAGCTTATCCCTCGGATTCAGAGGATCCCAACGAAAACCGTGTGGTTGAGTCTCAGTATAATGTTATTGAACAGGCTAAATCCAACAGTGCTCTCGCGGATTACAGCAGAGTTATCACCGAAGCTTCTAAGGGTGAAAGCGGAAACAGTGAGTACTACAGTACTCAGGATAATGAGCAGATGCTTATAGCTTATGCGCCCATTGACTCCAATGCAAATGGTTGGTCAATTATTACCGAGGTTCCCAAGTCACACTTTATGAGCAACCTTATCACCACTATTATTATTACATTGATTATGGTTATCGTATTTGTGATTGTAGGTACAATCGTAGCAATATTTGTCAGCGGACAGATTGTAAAGCCTATAAAAGCATGCAGCGACCGCATCAGAACCCTTGCTTTGGGCGACCTTTCTTCTCCTACATATGAAACGGACGCAAAAGACGAGACGGGCGTTCTCTCCAGGTCCACCATCGACATTGTAAAGAATCTTAATCGAATGATAGGCGATATTGAGCGCATTCTTACAGCCATGGCGGAAGGTAAGCTTAATGTTGATACCGAAACCAACGCAAACGCCTATGTGGGTGATTTTTCCGAGCTTATTACAGCGATAAAGAGGATAAACAAAGAGTTTAGCAGCGCCATGGGCAAGATTGAAGTTGCCGCGGATCAGGTGTCTTCTGGTTCCGATCAGGTTTCGGCAGGAGCGCAGGGTCTTTCTCAAGGAGCAACAGAGCAGGCTTCCTCTATCCAAGAGCTTGCAGCCACAATCACCGAGATTTCCTCCAAGACCGATGAGAATCTTTCCGACTGTATCAAGGCAAAAGATTGTGTTGATGAAACGGCTCGTTTGCTGCAGGACGCTAACAATCAGATGCACAGTATGACTGATACAATGGGCAGAATAAGCAACGCTTCCGATAACATCGTAAAGATTATTAAAGCTATTGAAGAAATTGCTTTCCAGACTAATATTCTCGCTCTTAACGCCGCAGTTGAGGCGGCTAAGGCGGGTGAAGCCGGCAAGGGCTTCGCGGTAGTAGCCGAAGAGGTAAGAAACCTTGCTGCCAAATCTCAGGACGCTGTTAAGAGTACTGCTTCACTTATCGGAGAATCCAGCAATGCCGTTCAGGAAGGTATCAGAATTTCCGGTGAAACAGCCGCTACTCTTGAAAAGGTACTTGAAGCCTCACGCGATGTTATCGACATTGTATCGAAGGTAGCGGAAGCAAGTGATATGCAGGCTACTTCTGTTCAGCAGGTAACAATAGGCATTGATCAGATTTCTTCCGTTGTACAGAACAACTCTGCTACCGCTGAAGAAAGCGCGGCGGCTTCGGAAGAGCTTAATAGTCAGGCTCAGCTCCTTAAGAATCTGGTTGGACGTTTTGAAATAAGTACCGAGGAATCGGAGATTGAACTTGTTTGATCAAAAGTTCCTTTATCTTGAGACTTTCAAATCGATTCTCCATTTTTGAAAAATAAATAGCAAAAACAGCTTCTGCATGTGTGGAGGCTGTTTTTGCTATTTATAGTTATATTTTGTAAAGTTAAAAAATTATATAATTTAATACTAATACTGTTAACCAATTAAAAATTGGAAAAATGATTTTTAATTGGTTAACAGTGTTTCGGGTGTAATAACCATTTTGACTATGATTTT
>CAJUFF010000128.1:0-3304 GCA_910585505.1 uncultured Ruminiclostridium sp.
AAAAGCTTATAATGTATGTTTTATAATTTGAGTTCTGCGGAATCAGGTAAGTACATATTCTAAATAAAAAATCGGTATATAGCTGCCTATACACCGATAAAAAATTGTACGTTATTTAAAATTTTTTGGCAGCGCCGCACAATTATTGCCGTACGTCCGCGCTGTCAGATTTATTCGGATTGGACGCATACGGAAAGCTTACGGTATACGCCCGTCAGTGAAGAATGTATAATATAACGGAAATGTGTAATCGGACAACAAAAGCGTGAGCCTATAATTGTGCGCTATGCTTTAATGCCAATATTAATCACTAATCTTGAATTGTCTGTAACTTAACCAAAATTCAGTAAAAATCACTCTTTGTTATCCTCCGCCCACTTGGCTGCCATAAGCGGCGTTATTCTGAAATCAAGACTTTTTTCCTCCGCTCTTACAATTTCCGTATTTCTTCCGAAGCCTTCGGAAGAAATATCGTAAACAATATGGGGAATATATTTAAGGGAACAAATCAGAAATTCCGGAGGTATACTCTTGGCTTCTTTAATTTCCCTAAGCCACATAAAGGGATTCATTCCTCCGATGGACAATTCCTTTATAAACCATCCGTAGGAATCCGCTATATGGTTTCCGCAAAGATAGAGCGCAAAATAAAACCTCTTTTCTCCTTTCTCCGTCATTACGTCAAGAGAGAAGTCTACGAGATCATAACCGTTTATATTGTGGCCGCCTTCTCCGCAAAATACGCAGCATGTGCCGAAGCCGTAAAGTCTTCCGGTTATATCCTTGGCAAAGTAGCTTTTGTAGTATGGAAGCTCGCTTTTTCCTTTTATGGAATTATATACCTCGATTGCAAACTCGAATTCCTCGCGGCTCAGTATCGGAGCACGCTTGTACTTAAGAGAAATCTGGTCTGGTATGATGCGGTTGGGGTCTTTGGTGCGGCTGAAAAATCGGTTTAATATCCCCTTTTCGATTCCCGTAACAATATATTCGGCTATCGAGACAAACTCGGTTTTGTTAAGATCATCACGGAGAATAACGAAGCTTTTGGCTAAGTTTCTTTCCTCCGCCTCAATAGGTTCTCCGAAGCGCTTGGTGCATATCACCTTTTCGTTTTCGTCAAGAAATACCGTTCCGTCATACTTTAAATTGCACATATAAAGACCGTCAAGTATACGCACCGTTTCTTCTTTGGCGGAAAAATCCGCGAGCAGCTCGGCTACCTCGTCAGAGTCAAAAGTATATACTGATTTGCCGTAATTGAAGTCAAATTTTCTGTTTTTAAGCACTCCTGATTCTATCATCTGTCTGACGTCGCCTAAAATTTCCAGAAGATCGGTATCGGTAATGCTGCTGGGTATCATAAACTGCTTGCCGTAAGCCTGAAAGCGATACTTTTTGTTAAAATCGAGAATAAGCTCGATTTCGCCGCCCTGCTCTTTGATCTCCCTCAAAAAGGTCATAGTATCCTTTCCCTGGGTAAAGGAGTTCACCAGCATGGCGGCGACCTCCTGATAATTCCGGCGGCTGTCGAAGCGGCGTCTGCGTCTCCCCAATGTTTCCATTGCGTTTTTGATATTTACAACCTTTATTTTGGAAATTTCAAAGGAATAATTTTCCTCTCCCCTGTCAAAATGAATACGGTAGTATTTCATTGAGAGGTAATATTCTTCTCCCGCCGCTTCGTCAAACAATGTGAAAATTTTCTCCAGAGCATTTTCGTCCATTACACAGTCGTTCTCAAGACAGGTGGGAAGATAGTATCCGATTACACTGGGGAAGCTGCTATAAAGCTCACAATCAGAGAAACCTCCGCTGTGTTCCGAAGATATCTTATACAGATTTTTTCCCCTTATAAATTCGTAGCAGTAGACCCTGCCCGTTTCGCTTCCGTCCTCGTTTGTCCATTCGTAGCCCGCGTAAAGCGTTTTTTCCTTAAATTCCGAAAGACCGTTTCTGAGCTTTTCCAGTCGAAGCTCAATATATTCCTTGTCGGCGGTTCCGTCTTTCCTGCGCTTTTCGCTCACCCCCTTGACCTCGCTTTTAAAGCCGGTGGATTTAAGCCTCTCATAGTTTACCGGAACAGCTTCGTCCGGAAAGCAAAAGGAAATTCCGGAAACAAAAATATCCTTTATAATTGCCGCGTAACGGCTAGTTTTCATATAGCTGTTAAAAAACACGAAAGCGTAGGAACGGGGCGCCATATAATAATATTCCGTATCATTGACGCTTTTAAGATCAAGGACAAAATATTTCCCGTATTCTTTCAAAATAGCCTGTATATCCCGTTCGAGAGCCTTTGTTACAATACTCTCCTTGTCGTGGCGTATGCCCGTTCGGCTGTGGGTAATGCAGGTGTTGGGTACGCTCACAAAAAAGGCGGACAGTTTTTCGTCGATAAATCTGTCGTTGTTGTTTCCGATATAACCGGTAAGCTCATATGTGGAAAAATAATTGTATTTGGCAAGCAGGAGCTTTACCACCTTTTCCCGCTTTGCGTTTGCCACCGCAAACGGAATAAGATAAACAAAGCCGTCTTTTTCATAGTGAAGAAAGTCCAGGAGGCTCTTGTTGTTATGATAGAATCGAATTTTCGGTATGTCGTTTTCGTCTTTACAGTGAAGCGCTATGCGGTAAACGTCGGACACCTTGCCGTTTTTCGCCACCGCCACATTAACCGTTTTCATGCTGCTGTCGTCAAGTGAAAGCGCACTTTTCATAAGGTGTTTTCTGTTAAAAGCAAAGCACAGCTCCACCATATTAAGATAATCGCCCTTTTTCTCGGTAATTGTAAGAAAATTATCCTTTATTCTTTCATATTCTACGTGATCAAGCTCAAGTGTAACTCTTGTGCCGTTAAAATGCTCCGTGTTCAGGCATATGGATTCAACGGCAAGTCTCCCGGCATCGTTTCTTATCTTAAAGCTGAAAGTGTTTGAACGCACGGACAGCGAACGTACGTTCAGAAAAACGCTTTTTGCGCCTATTCCGAAGCGTCCTTCCCTTGTTTCGTCTCCATTGTTCATTCCGAAGCCGAGATAATAAAGTATATCCTCCATAGAGAAGCCCACTTCATTATATGAAATGGTTACAATATCGTTTTCATGGAAATCCGCCAATATTTTTATATCTCCCGTAAGATATCTGCATCCCAAGGCATTTTGAAACAACTCTCTTATAATACTTTCTTTCGGATAATCCGCCAGGCTCAGTTTGGCGTTAAAGCCCGTTCTTCCGGTGAACACATCGTTATAGTAATCTGCGAAATCTTTGTCCGCAGTTTTATTTTTGGCTGCGTTCTCTT
>CAJUFF010000128.1:3314-5775 GCA_910585505.1 uncultured Ruminiclostridium sp.
GTTCTCTTCTATTTGCACAAGTGCGGCGTTTTTGGCTTCAATATTTCCGTTAAGGTGAGCCTGATAAAAATCCCCTATAAGGTCGAAGACGCTTTTCCCAAGATTAACCATCAGATCGCCTCCTCAAAGATATCTTTAAGAAACTTATTGTATCCGCCTTCAAACAGACGGTTTCGCGCCAGATAACGCCATGTGCAGAAATAAATATACTGCCTGTCGTGTTCGTCGGCGCTGTGGATGGCTTTATATAGCTGCTGTGAAGTTTTGCAGCTTTTTAACAGCTTTCTTGCCGTGCTTCTTGAGTTTCTGAAACTTTCACCGGATTTTAGTTCCGCTTCAAGATTGGCGTAATCGTTGTTTTCGCGGAAAGTATAGCTTTTTGCTTGTAATTTTCCCTCCGAGTCAAAGAAACAGCAGCCTTTTCTGAGTGCTTCAAGCCTTTTTCCTATAATATCAGCCACGGTGTCCCTGCTTGTTTTTTCGTCGGGCAATCCGAATGCGCGTCTTATATCTCTTCTCGCCTTAATAAGCTCCGTTCGGGCATTTTGACCCGATTCTTTAATATTGCAATCCGAAGCCAGCAAATTGATTTCGGCCGCGTTCATTTCCTCAATACCGCTAAGCTCGCCGAGAAGATCCGCCAATATATTTTCAAGTCCATCCATATGAAGAAAAACGTTTCTTCCGGGAATTCCCACCGTAAAACTGCTGCATAAATGCAGCGCCAAGGCTTTTCGGATCATTCTTCCATCAAATATATCCGTTTCGTCTCTGAAAACAATAAATTCTGGTTCCGCAAACCCTTTTCTTCCCGCCTGCTTGTACCTTCTGTTCAAAGTAAGAGGATTGGTAGGCAGCTCGTAATTTATAATATGAGTTATCACATCAAAACGGTCACACTGTTCGTCCTGATTGTCCGTTGAGAGAAGTATTCTTATTTCCTCGGTTTTTTCCGGTTCAAAGTATCGCGCCGTATCGTCAATACGGTGAATTCCGCTTTTTTTGACTGCAATATGGTGCTTCAGCGCCGGCATTGAAGATAAGAGTGCCTTATACACATATTCAAGAGTTTTTTCCGATGAAAAATAAGTTATTATTCTGTTTTCGGAATTTTCGGACAGTTCCGCAAGCTCTTTTATATAGCTGTCGAGCTTGGTATCGGCTTTTCTGAGTCCGTTAACGATTTCATCGTCGTATTTTTCCGCATTATACAGCTTACGGACGTCTAAAGTGAGTTCCTCAAAAATATTGCCTCCATATCTGTATGTGCGGGTATTGTTCTGTTCTGCTTTTGCTTTAAGCGCTTCCTTATCGACTGTGTAGCCGATTGTTTTTATTTTGGGGGCAATAAGTCCGCTGCTGCCGTAATAGCGGCTGTATGGAGATGATAAAGAGAAATTTATAATATCTGTGTCCGGAAAATGGCTTCTGAAATATTCCGCTTTTTCATCATTGCTCAAAAATTTGACGGGAAGCTCCGCCAGTTTTTCCGCCGCGTTTCTTCCGGAATTAAGATAAGTGGCAAAAATAACTAACTTTTTTGTTTTCAGATCAAAGCCGTCGAGTATTCGTTCCGTATCTATTCCTTCTCTCGACAAGCCGCCGTCGATTATTACCAAATCCCAGATTAGCTCCGATTCCTTTATTTTTCCGAACAAAGGGTTATCGCCCGCCCCCGTGTTGGTTATGTACAGACTTTCAAGCTTCGGAGAAAAGTAATTTATGCTGTCGGGATCGGCGGTGATAAATTTAAAATCCGCGCCAATGCCCTTTAATAAAGCGGCATACCATTCGTACATTAGTTTTTCGTCGGTAATTATCAGAACCGAAGGCGCTTTTGCTCCAACTACCGCGTCAAGTACCGCAAGCTGTGCCTTTGCGTATTTTTCACCGCCCTGTTCATCCATAACCACGGCACAGTCAAATTTGTCAAGCTTACGCATAAACGCAACTGTCATAACATTAAGCGGGATATTATCCAGAACAATTCCTTTAATACCTGTTTCACTCATTGCAGCAGCTCCTCTTATCATTATTTTGTGTTATATTTATTATTGTTTACAACTATTGAAAATGTACTTTTCAAAACAAACAATACTTTTCCGCCGCAGCGCTTAATAAAAGACACATTACCCTGTTACCCTATATACAGTATAATTATAATACATTTTTATTTTTTTTACAACAGTTTAAGGTGGTTTTTTTAATTTTTGTATTTTTTCACAAAGATTTAATTTTTTATATGAGTTAATATATGGATTCGATAAATTGCGACAATTAAAAAAAAGGAATCCCAAAGGGATTCCAAAATGAAAAATTAGAATGTGTAGAACAAAAGAAAGGAGACAACTAAAAGTTAAGTAAATCAAAGTGATTTAACTTACTTGTATTATACACCTTTTTGTTGTATTTGTCAATAACATTTTTAAATACTGAAAAAAATTGTATGTTTTGCCAAATA
>CAJUFF010000128.1:5785-8577 GCA_910585505.1 uncultured Ruminiclostridium sp.
CGGGAAAAAGATAAAAAATCCAATCTCAATTAAGTGAGGTATATAAATTCTCAACTGTACCTCGGAATAGCTTAGTAATTCCGACATACGTTCAAGACCTAATCTTTTGTCAAGGTATAGACAAATAAGATTAGTGCTTAGGGTGCAATCTTTAATCAAGTATATAACTTGATTAAAGATGGGGATAACCAGAAATAAAAAGAAGTTTCAGAAATTCAGCCTTCTTCTCGTTTCTTCAATAAGCTTGGGTTGTATTAACGGATATGTCCAATTATAAACGAGTTTCTCAGATTTAATTATTGTATCGATTTCATGATGCAATTCTTTTTCAAATGAACTGACATCGGCATAAAACAACATTCCGAAGCTTTCTTCCTCATCATTTTTATTTATGGAATTTTTTCCCTGTACCGAATAAACGCATACAGGAGTAAGCTTGAAGTCTATCGCACCCGTTTCCTCACGCAGCTCTCTGCAGGCGGCTTCAAAAATCGACTCTCCCGCTTCTCTGTGCCCGCCGGGAATTTCATAAGTATCTCTCTGCCTATGCTTACAAAATATCCATTTTCCTTCGGTTCTGGCAACAATTACCGCAAATTTTAAAAGGCTGTCCTCCGCTTTGTCGTAAAATTTTACGTCAACCATTTTTTGCTCCTATAAAGACATTTTTACACGTTAAATCTGAACAGCACCACATCTCCGTCATTCATAACGTATTCTTTTCCTTCAAGTCTTACGAGTCCCTTTTCTTTGGCTCCCGCCATTCCGCCGTTGTTTACCAGATCGTCGAAGGAAACTACCTCGGCTCGTATAAAGCCTTTTTCAAAATCGGTGTGAATTTTTCCCGCCGCTTGGGGCGCTTTGGTTCCTTTGGTTATTGTCCAAGCTCTCACCTCCTGGGGGCCGGCGGTAAGATAGGAGATCAGGCCGAGAAGCGCATAGCCTTTGCTGATAATACGGTTTAGTCCGCTTTCCTCCAATCCCAGATCCGCTAAAAACATGTCCCTGTCTTCTTTATCCATTCCGGCGATTTCCGCTTCGATTTGTGCGCAGATTGGCAGGACTGTACTGTTTTCTTTTTCGGCAATATTCAGTATGGCCTTATATTCCTTATTGTTGTTTATATCCCCCGTAAAGTCGGATTCACACATATTTGCGGCATATATAACCGGTTTGTTGGACAAAAGAGGAACCGTTTTTATAATTTCTGCTTCTTCATCTGAAAAATCAAAGGAACGGGCGGTATTTCCGTCCTCCATGTGAGCAATAAGCTTTTCCAAGAAATCAATCTCTTTTTGAATTGTTTTATCTCCCTTGAGAAGCTTTTTATCCTTGTCAAGTCGGCGCTGCAATATTTCAAGATCGCTGAATATAAGTTCCAGATTTATTGTTTCTATATCTCTTGCGGCGCCGATAGAGCCGTCGACATGTATTATATTGTCATCCTCAAAGCAGCGGACAACATGTACTATCGCGTCAACTTCCCTTATATCTCCGAGAAATTTATTCCCAAGCCCCTCTCCCTTTGAAGCGCCCTTTACCAATCCCGCTATATCAACAAATTCCAACGTTGCCGGCGTGAACTTTTCGGGATTGTACATTTCCGCAAGCTTGTCCAAACGCTTGTCGGGAACGCTTACGATTCCCACATTCGGCTCAATGGTACAAAACGGATAATTGGCCGATTCCGCTCCCGCGTTGGTGAGTGCGTTGAAAAGAGTACTTTTTCCTACATTGGGCAGTCCTACCATACCTAATTTCATATTTTTTCATTTCTCCTTTATTTATCGGTGTTTATTTGATTTATTTTTGTGTGTTACACCAATTCCGCACCAATTGTATTACATCGTCTGAAACGCCCGTTCAAATTTCCTTATTTCTTTCTCCTTTTCCTCATCGGTAACATGAGCATATAGATTCATGGTAATTCCGATATTGGAATGTCCGAGAATTTCTTGGAGGGTTTTGGATTTCATTCCGCTTCAATTGCTCGCGTAGCAAACGTATGGCGCAGAGTGTGAATAGAAAATGGCTTCATACCTATTGATAATAGTTGCTTGTGTTTTTTGCAGCTTCTAAGAATTTATTTTGTTCATCGAGTGTAAGAAATCTGACTTTTGGTTTATCCTTTTGAAGACATTTTACAGATCTTTGTAACAGGGAAAAAGGGAATTATTTCGTTTTCGACGGCATGTAAAAACATATTTAACATTGTTATACGGCACTGGTCAATAGATGAACTTTTATAGCCTTTATCAGTCATAATATTCAGAACCGCCTGACAGCGCATTGGCTTAACGTCGGATATTAACATATTTCCGATAACATCTTTAATATTATGAATGTACCTTTCCGTATAATTTCTTACTGTATTAAAGCGTGTTGTTTTTTCCTTGATTTCGCTTATCCAATATTCATACCAAGTATCAACTGTCATTTGTGAAGCCTTGCCAACATTGCCATGCTCATCTTCGTATTTGGTTCCGCAAGCCATTTTTGGGCATCCGCAGCCTTTTCAAAATGCTTTTCAACCCTCTTACCGCTTTGGCTGGTAAACCTTGCAGTACACTTATGTCCTTCCTTTGAGAAATTCCCCCGCCTAAATTTTTGCCTTTCATATCCTTTCCCATTAGATCAACTCCTTTATTGAATAAAAGAGCTTGACACACATAACAAGTATATCATTTTTCCTAATTATTGTCAATCAGACCTCCAAAACTTTCTCAATATATTTTTCAAAAGTAAATTCTCAAAGTAAATGCAACAGTGCAACTTAGCGGTAGCACTTACTA
>CAJUFF010000129.1 GCA_910585505.1 uncultured Ruminiclostridium sp.
CCCCCAAAGCTTGTGTGTTTTTTGCACTGTTGTAATTTTGTTTAAACTTTTTTGGATTGCTATAATATCGGTTTAAAAAGTAGATAAAATGGCTTTTTAAACCGATATTAGTGTTTTGACTGTATACTTTGTTATATTTTGTCTACAGTCAAAACAGAAATTAGTATTAATTTTTTCAAATTAAAGACCGAACCACATCGTAAAAGATGTGGTTCGGTCTTTACAGGGGTGTTCTTTATGCCCCTTTTTTCTTTATAGGAGTTTTTTTCAGCCGTTGAAATACATGCGGTATTACTGCAAGTATTTTTTACTTATTGGCTTCTTCAACCGCCACCGCGCAAGCTACGGTAGCGCCTACCATAGGATTGTTGCCCATACCGATAAGTCCCATCATTTCAACGTGAGCGGGAACGGAGGAGGAGCCGGCAAACTGAGCGTCGCCGTGCATTCTGCCCATGGAGTCGGTCAGACCGTAGGAAGCGGGACCCGCCGCAACGTTGTCGGGGTGGAGGGTACGTCCTGTACCGCCGCCCGAAGCTACGGAGAAGTATTTCTTTCCGTTTTCAATGGCCCACTTCTTGTAGGTGCCCGCTACAAGGTGCTGGAATCTGGTGGGGTTGGTGGAGTTGCCGGTAATGGAAACCTCAACGCCCTCCATTCTCATGATAGCAACGCCTTCGGTAACATCGTTTGCACCGAAGCAGCGAACCTTCGCCTTATCGCCGTCGGAGAAAGCAACTTCGCGGACAACGGTAAGCTTGTCGTTGGAAATATCGTAATCGGTCTCAACATATGTAAAGCCGTTTATTCTGGAAATAATATAAGCAGCGTCCTTGCCCAGACCGTTGAGAATAACTCTCAAAGGCTCTTTTCTTGCCTTGTTGGCAGTTCTCGCGATACCGATGGCGCCTTCGGCGGCGGCAAAGGATTCATGACCCGCAAGGAAGCAGAAGCACTTTGTGTCTTCCTCCAGCAACATTTTGCCTAAATTGCCGTGACCCAATCCAACCTTTCTGTTTTCCGCAACGGAGCCGGGAACGCAGAAAGCCTGAAGTCCCTCGCCGATAGCGGCGGCAGCGTCGGAAGCCTTTGTGATACCCTTCTTAAGGGCAATGGCGGTACCGAGAGTATAAGCCCAAACGGCATTTTCAAAAGCAATGGGCTGAACGCCCTTTACGATCTCCTCAACGTTGATGCCCTTGGAAAGGCAGAGATCTCTTGCTTCTTCGATCTCCTTCATACCTAAAGATGCAAGACACGCGTTTACTTTGTCGGCGCGTCTTTCCTGACCTTCATATTTAGCCATATTCTTTCTCTCCTTTCCTGTTATTCTTCACGAGGGTCAATTTTCTTGACTGCCTCGTCATATCTGCCGTACTGTCCCAGATTAGCCTTGTAAGCCTCGTCGGGAGTCTTTCCGTGGCGAATATCCTCAAGCATCTTGCCGATCTTTACAAACTGGTAGCCGATAACTTCGCCGTTGGCGTCAAGACCCAAAGATGTTATGTAGCCCTCCGCCATTTCCATATAGCGAACGCCCTTCGCCTTGGTGGAGAAAATGGTGCCAACCTGTGAGCGGAGTCCCTTGCCCAAATCTTCGAGACCAGCGCCGATGGGCAGGCCGTTCTCGGAAAAGGCGGTCTGTGTACGTCCGTAAACTATCTGTAAAAACAGCTCTCTCATTGCAACGTTGATGGCGTCGCATACCAAGTCGGTGTTTAGCGCTTCCAACAGCGTTTTTCCGGGAAGAATTTCCGCGGCCATTGCGGCGGAGTGGGTCATGCCGGAGCAGCCGAGAGTCTCAACCAAAGCCTCCTCGATAATGCCGTCCTTAACGTTCAGGGTGAGTTTGCAGGTGCCCTGCTGAGGCGCACACCAACCCACGCCGTGTGTAAGACCGCTGATATCGGCAATCTGGTAGGGCTTTACCCACTTGCCTTCTTCGGGAATGGGCGCGGGGCCGTGCTTGGGTCCCTTGGCGACAACGCACATTTTCTCAACTTCATGTGAGTAGTTAATCATGCTTTAAACTCCTTTCGGGTAATTTATGTTAATTTTTTTAACCTTGTATTATTATACCAAAATCGTGCGGTGATTTCAAGAGATTTGTTAAAAAAAGAGTTTTTTCGGGGAATTTTTTGGTAGGAATTTTGTGTGCGAAATTTTCTTATACTAATCTCTGTTTTGACTGTAGACAAAATATAACAAAGTCTACAGTCAAAACAGAGTTACACCATAAACACCAATATCGGTTTAAAAAGCCATTTTATCCACTTTTTAAACCGATATTAGTATTAATTGCGGGAAATAAAAACTAAGAAACTGTTCCAATAGGAATGGTGTGCGGGTTTTCGAGCATATTTTGTTGATGACAAGGCAAATTTTGCTTGAAAATCCACGCCCAAATTTTGTGATGACAGGTTTCAACAGTCCGAATTACCGATACTTTCAAACACTTTTTTAGCTATATCGCAAGACTCTTTGGCATCTTTAGCATAAAAATCCGCTCCGATTTTTTTTGCGTACTCCGGAGTAAGCACCGCCCCGCCAACCATTATTTTACAATCAACCTTATTTTCTCGCAAAAGCCTGATGGTTTCTTCCATACTCGCCAGAGTTGTGGTCATAAGCGCGGAAAGCCCTACAAGACGGATATTTTCCCTTACTGCGCACTCCAACACCGTTTCGCAGGGAACGTCTTTTCCCAGATCCAACACCTCGTAGCCGTAATTTTCCAGAAGCACTTTTACGATATTTTTACCTATGTCGTGTATGTCCCCCTTTACGGTGGCCAAAATTATCTTTCCTTTTGATACCGCTTTTTCTCCTGTTTTGGCGTAATATTCCTTTATTACTTCAAAACAGCTTTGCGCCGCTCCTGCCGTAAGAATAAGCTGCGGAAGGAATATTTTACCTTTTTCAAATTCGCTGCCCGTTTTGTCCAATGTCGGTATGAGAATATCGTTTATTATCGTCATGGGATCACTGCTTTTCAAAAGCTCCGCCGTAATCCTTGCACCTTCGCTCCTGAGACCGTTTTCCAGAGCGTATCCTAAGTCATTGTCGCCTTTTTCGGCGTTTTTGTCATTTAATGTTTTTTCGCTCTTTCCGATTTCCCCGCCGTATCTTGCTATATACTCCATTGAGTTTCCGTCATATCCTTTAAGCACATTGAATGCCATTACCGCCGCCGTCATGCTCTCCGTGTTGGGATTTATAATGGGAAGGTCAAGTCCTTTGGCGAGCGCCATTGTGAGGAAATTGGAGCTGATTTTAACCCTGTCGGGCAATCCGAAGCTTATGTTGGAAACACCCAATACGGTGCGAAGCCCCAGTTCGTTTTTTACTCTTTCCAGCGCATCCAAAGTCACCATAGCCGCCTCCTGTTCGGCGGAAACGGTAAGGGTAAGACAGTCTATATAAACGTCCTCTCGTCTTATCCCCAATTCAAGCGCTCTGTTCAGAATTTTTTCGGCTATTTTAAATCGTCCTTCAGCGGTTTTGGGTATCCCGTTTTCGTCAAGGCAGAGTCCCACCACAGCAGCGCCGTATTTTTTCACAAGGGGGAGTACCGTTTTAAGGGATTTCTCCTCACCGTTTACCGAATTTACGATTGGCTTTCCGTTGTACACTCTAAGCGCAGCCTCCAGTACCTCCGGATTTGTCGAATCGAGCTGCAAAGGTACGTCCGCAACGCTTTGTATCGCCTTTACCACCCTTTTCATCATTTCCTTTTCATCTATTCCGGGTGTACCCACGTTAACGTCAAGTATATCCGCTCCGCCTTTTACCTGCTCCACGGCCTGTGCCAAAATATAATCGGTATCGCCTGCCAAAAGGGCTTCTTTAAAGCGCTTTTTTCCGGTAGGATTTATTCGTTCCCCGATAATGCGGGGACGATCTATGAGAACTGTTTTTTGAGGGGTACAGCAGGCGGAGGGAATTACGGGATCCGCCTTTATATAAGTTTTTTCGATTAACGCGCTTTTGATTGCTGTGATAAAAGAAGGCTTTGTGCCGCAGCAGCCGCCGAACAGCTTTACACCGAGCGGCACAAGCTTTTCGGTAAAGGAAGCAAATTCCGCTTCGGTTATATTGTATGAATTCGTAACGGGATCGGGGAGTCCCGCGTTGGGCTTTACCGCCACGGGAAGCTTAGTCATACGGCAAAGCTCCTCCACAACCGGATACAGCTCTTTCGGTCCCAACGAACAGTTTACGCCTATTGCGTCCACGCCGAGTCCCTCCAGAGTCAGCGCCATGGAGCTGACGGAGCAGCCCGTAAAGGTGCGCATATTTTCCTCAAAGGTCATGGTGCACATAACGGGTTTGTCGCAATTCTCCTTTGCGGCAAGAACGGCCGCTTTAATCTCGTACAGGTCGGTCATTGTCTCAAAAACAATAAGGTCGGCATCGCTTCCGGCGATTACCTGCTCTTTATAAATATCGTACGCCTCTTCAAAGGTAAGGGTACCCGAAGGTTCAAGCAGCTGTCCGATAGGCCCTATGTCAAGAGCTGTAAGAACGTCAGCACCTTCGCAGGCTTTTTTCGCGTTTCTTATTCCCGCTTTTATTATTTCCTCTACCGAGTAACCGCTTTTTGACAGCTTGTATCTGTTGGCTCCGAAAGTATTGGCGTAAATTATATCTGCGCCCGCTTTAATATACTCGGAATGTATATCGGTGAGGAGTGCGGGATTTTCTATATTTAATATTTCTGGCGTTTCTCCCGTTTTAAGACCCCGCGCCTGAAGCATGGTGCCCATGGCTCCGTCCAATATTACGAATTCTTTTTCATGTAAAAATTTTTTAAAATCCATTTTTGTATGTTCCCTTCTAACCGCAGTGAGCATAATTTTTTCTGTATTGGCATCTGTCCTTCATATTACAGCTTCCGCAGCCTCTTCTTCCCTTTGGCACCTCGTTTTCCGACACACCAATTACCGCCGTGACCGATTTTCTCGGTATAAGAATAAGACTGTCCGTAACGTTTACGCCTATCCTTTTGGGCGCGTCTATGACTTTAAGCAGTTCTTCCTGTATGTCTAAAGGAAAATCGCCGTATCCGGGGGAAAAGCGCCATGTATAGCCGTAATTTCCAACCGCCGATCTTATTTCCTCCTCCGCAAGCTCACAAGCCTGTTCCACCGCTGCCGAAGCAAGGCTGTCCGCTACCAGAGCCTTTTCCATTCCTTCTGTCTCATAGGTTCGTATCAGCTTGTCAACCCCTGCAGATAGAGTAACGCAAAGCAGTACGCAGCGGCTGCATCCCTTTAAATGATCCGAAATATCTTTACCCTTAAGTGTAAGAAAAGTATTGAGAACATTTACCTTGTTTTCGCAGACTTTGATATCGAATATTTTGTATATAAAACGCGGTTCAATCACTTTAAGCAGCATTTGTTCACATTCTTCGGTTATTTTAAGGAGTTCGCCTTTTATTTTGCCCTCCGAGCCTTCTCCTGTGCTCATATAGCGAAACGCTTCGGAACGGTTAAGTTTTTCTATTTGCATTTTTGGCTTTTCCTTTCTTATACTATAGCAATCCAATAAAAAGATAAACAAATGGTAAAAAGATAAACAAATGGGAGCGAAGCGACTAAATGTCCTTTCCGCTTCCCTTTCGGACTCCGAAAGGGAAGTAGGGGAGTCCAAAGGACGGGGGCAACGCCCCCAATGCTTGTGTGTTTTTTGCACTGTTGTAATTTTGTTTAAACTTTTTTTGGATTGCTATAATTGCAATTCAATCTATAGACAAATAGATTGAATTGCGATTACACCTTAAGCACTGTTTGCAAATCATACCAAATTTTAATTTGTCTATAGTATGATTTACAAATAGTATTATACCTATTAACTTAATCCGCATTAACAGACCAAACCAAAATTGTATCAAAAAGCGCTTCAAGTCAAGTAATAAGTCCTGAAGCGCTTTTTAAAATACTATTTATTCATCCTGAAGCTTGAATCTGTCAAGCTGCTCCTGTAAAAGTCTGGCTTCGGCGAAAAGCTCTTCGCTGAGTGCCGCCGCCTCCTCGCTGTTTGCGGAATTGGTCTGTGTAACGGTAGCCACTTGTTCAATGCCTATAGTCACCTGACTGATAGCGTCCGCTTCTTCGTCAACGGCGTTTGTAATAGCCACTATGTCGTTGTTGGACTGAAGCACAAGCTTCATCGTCTTCTGAAGCGATTCGGAAACCGCCTCAACTATTTTAATGCCCTTTTCGGCGGCGTCTATACAGTTGTCTATAAGCTCCTTGGTAGCCTTGGCTGCCTGATCGGACTGGTTGGCGAGACTGCGTACTTCGTCCGCTACTACTGCGAAGCCCTTGCCCGCGTCGCCCGCTCTCGCGGCTTCAACAGCGGCGTTAAGAGCAAGTATATTGGTTTGGTAAGCAATATTTTCGATAGTCGCTATGATCTGACCGATCTGGGAAGAAGTGTTGCTGACGTTTTCCATTGCGGAAACCATCTCGTTGGCTCTTGTGGTACATACCTCAACCTGTTCCTCGGTCTGCTGAGCGTGTTCTTTTGCTTTAAGTGAAGTTTTTACGTTCTGTGCCGCGCTCTTTGAAAGGGTATCCAAGGTTGCATACATCTCCTGAACCGCGCTGGCCTGTTCGGTAGTACCCTGCGCCACGGACTGAGAATTTTCGGAAAGCTGTTCCGCATGACCTGAAATGCGGTGTTCCGCACGGCCGATCTCACCGAGTACTCCGGAAATGGTTTTAATAAAGCTTTCAATCGACTCCTGAATGGAGGTGAAATCTCCTATGTAACGAGCTGAAGTGTCAATACTGAAATTGCCTTCGGAAAGCTTTCCCATTATTGAGTTTATATCGGTGACATAACTGTTGATAACGGTAAGCGAATATTTAAGCGTATGTGCTAACTGTCCCAACTCGTTGTTTGAGTCATATCCTATAACAAGGTTGAGCTGACCCTGTTGAAGAGGTTTAATGTTGTTGGCAATTCGTACTATGGGTTTAACTATCTTGTTGAGAACAAAGAATACTAAGCTTCCCAAAGATAAGAGCACCAGAGAAAGACAAACGATAGAAGTTCCGTGCATGATACTGATGGTATTGCTGAGATCCTGCCTGCTTTCCTCGCTCATCATCGTGCCGCGCTCCACAACCTGATCCAGAAGTCCCACAAGGGTGCCTAAATTATTCTGTATCGTATGACGATAATAAGCATGAGCGGCATCGGGATCGCCTTCCAACGTTTCGAGTACGCTTATGGCGGATTGATGCAGTTCCATATGAAGCGGCTCTATCTGTTTGCGCAGATCAAGTATTTCAATATCGTCGGTACCCGCTTCGCCGTAAAGCCACTGACCGAGAATGCAGGTGGTGTGGTCGGTGCTGCCGGTAAATTCTGTGCCGTCATATAAAGCGTTGCTTAAATTCAGAACCCATTTGTAGTGGGCGCACTCGGCAGTTTGCGCTCTGTCCTGAAGTGCGGTTACGTTGTCTGCTTTTTCGCGGGTTCTGTCAATACGAATGAGGTTAAACGTAATCATAAAGCTGAACAGCAGCGTTGCGGAAAGCGCGGCTATTACTCTGATAAGCACTGATCTTTTGATGCTTTTATTTTTCATACAAGTACTTCCTCGCCTTAACTTATTATTGTTTTTTTGAATATGTAACTTGTTTTATTGTAGCATATAAACTTTATTTTGTCAATATCAAAAAGTTAAAAAATCAGTGTAGAATATTTTCGGAGTGGTATTCCCATATTTCTCCGTTTATGCTTATTTCGTATTCATACTCCGTATTGCCCGAAATAAATTCTATCTCGTATTTACAACCGGGATTGTGCTGATATCCGTCATAGCCGTGAACTCTGTCATAGTCGCAATCAAGCTCTGTATCGGTAAAGATAACCTGTTTTTCGGTAAGTCCTGCGTGATTGAGAGCGATATTTTTTGCTTCCGTTTCCGAAATGGCATCAGATATACCGTCAGGATTAACAAAATTGGAGCTTGAAGTCGTTTCCGCGTAATTTTCCGAAGAAAAAACTTCCGGCGCCGAGGTTTCATAAGATGGCGGCTGTGTGTTTTGTGAAACGTTGGATTCTGTTTCCGGCAATGTTATTGTTGTGGTATTTTCAGCAGTATCCGTTGCGGTGGGTTCTTTATTATCGGATGTGGTTTGTTGTGAATTGTCTGGGAAATTTGCGGCGGTAGTCGAAAAGAGTTTTGATGAATATGACAATATCTCGCCGTCCATACCTATATTATACGCATACTCGGCAGCGTCTGTGACGAATTCCAATTCATATTCATACTTACCGTTTTCACGGTCAAGCTTTACGGTTGTAAATGTCACGTCGTTTTCGTTTACTCCGGCGTGATTCAATGCGATGGCCTTGGCTTCTTCCTCGGAAAGCTGCTCGGTTTCCTTAGAGTTGTTGTTTAGAGCGGGAAATCCGGCATTTTCGGAGCATCCGGCCGCAGCGAGACAAATTGCGGCGGCAAATATTACCGTCATAAATTTTATGCTTGCTTTTTTCATATTATTACCCTGGTATAATTAAATCAATCCCCAGCAAAAAGATTTAATTACACATAT
>CAJUFF010000130.1 GCA_910585505.1 uncultured Ruminiclostridium sp.
CAGGGCCTTTTTGTTATGCCTTTGGGTTGTGTTTGGTTTTTGTCTTTCACGCTATCTCCTCTTTCCAAGCCAGAGACTATCTCACAAAAGATTACAAAGCTCTGTCAAATTGTTGATTACAAAATCAGCTTTTTCAATTTCTTCCTTAATATTCCAATATTGTCCAAATCCCTGCTTAATCCATATTGTATTCATGCCCATTCGTTTAGCCGGAATGATATCATTATCTATTCTATCTCCAATCATAATCGCATTAATCGGTTTACAATTACTTCTCTCTAATGCAATTTCAAATATTCTTCTTTCCGGTTTTGCAACACCTTCTTCTGCCGAAGCGACAATTAAATTGATAAATTTTAAAATACCTTGATGAGCTAATCTTTCTTCAGTACCTAATGATTGATTGGCAATTATACCAATTTTATATTTTTTGCTCAAAGTTTCAAAACATTGAATTGCATTATCATATAAAAATTCATCTTCCTTATACCATTTTGGCAATGATACGCCTAATTCCCTAGCTACTTCCAAATCACCTTTTTTATTCAACTTATAATATGCCATAGCTATCTCATATACTTTTTCGAAAGATATATTTGCTGCGTTAGCAATATCTCTCATCCTATGTTCATATGCAACTTGCTCGTTCATTATTGTTGAACCAACATCAAAAAATAACCACTTAATCTCCTTAAACATCAGATAATTACTCCTGTATCTTCAAGTTTGCTTCTCTGATATATCACTTACCCTTCATCACTCGAACTCAATAGTAGCCGGCGGCTTACTCGTAACGTCATAAACCACCCTATTAATATGCTTCACCTCGTTCACCACCCTGACGCTGACCTTTTCCAGCACCTCATAAGGTATCCGCGCAAAGTCCGCGGTCATAAAATCGGTAGTGGTCACTCCGCGAAGCGCAAGAGCGTAATCGTAGGTTCTGTCGTCTCCCATTACACCCACCGACCTCATATTTGTAAGTACGGCAAAATACTGATTTATACTGCGATCCAATCCCGCCGCGGCTATTTCTTCCCTGAAAATCAGATCAGCGTCCTGTAAAATCGCCAGCTTTTCCCTTGTAATTTCTCCCATTATTCTTATGGCAAGTCCGGGGCCGGGGAAGGGCTGACGCCATACAAGATAATCGGCAAGTCCCAGCTCAGTGCCCAATTTTCTTACCTCGTCCTTAAATAAAAGTCTGAGCGGCTCTATAATCTCCTTGAAATCAACGCAGTCGGGAAGTCCTCCCACATTATGGTGAGATTTTATCACCGCCGCGTCGCCCAGACCGCTTTCAATAACGTCGGGGTAAATTGTTCCTTGAACAAGATAGTCGACCTTGCCGATTTTTTTCGCTTCCTCTTCAAAAACGCGGATAAATTCCTCGCCTATGGTCTTGCGCTTTGTTTCGGGGTCGGAAACGCCTTCGAGCTTTCCTATAAAGCGGTCGGAGGCGTCAACTCTCACAAAGTTTACGTTCCAGTCCCTGAACGCCGCTTCCACCTCATCGCCCTCGTTTTTGCGCATAAAACCGTGATCCACGAAAACGCAGGTAAGCTGATCACCCACCGCCTTTGATAAAAGAGCGCAGGCAACGGAGCTGTCAACTCCTCCGGAAAGAGCCAGAAGAACTTTGCCGCTTCCCACCTTTTCACGAATCTGCGCAATTGCGGTTTTGGCATAATTGGACATTGTCCAGTCGCCCTTACAACCGCACACCTTATAAAGGAAGTTGCCTAACATTCCCTTTCCCTCTTCGGTATGATTTACTTCGGGGTGGAACTGAACGCCGTAAAATTTCCTTGTGTCGTCGGCAATGGCCGCAAAGGGGCATTTGTCACTGTGACCCGCCGCCTTAAAGCCTTCGGGAAGCTTTTCTATGTAATCGTTGTGGCTCATCCAAACCACCGATTTTTCCTTTAGTCCCTCAAACACGGGGCAGCTTAAATCAAATTCGCAGTCGGTTCTTCCAAACTCCGCCGCCGCATTTTCGTTGGCTTTTCCGATTATACCGCCGAGACCGTAAACCATAAAATGTATGCCGTAACAGATTCCCAATATCGGCACGCCTATCTCAAAAATTTCCTTGGGCATTCTCGGAGCGTCTCCAAGATACACGCTATTGGGACCGCCCGTAAATATGATACCCTTGGGGTTTCTTTCCTTTATCTCTTCCACGGGTGTTTTGTAAGAAATAACCTCGCAGTATATGTTGTGTTCTCTTACTCTTCGGGCTATAAGCTGATTGTACTGACCGCCGAAGTCTATTACCAAAATAAGCTCGTTATCCATTTTGTTTACCTTTCTTCTCATTTGTTTCTTTATCGGAAATATATTCTTTTTTACATTTTCGATAATATTTACTTTTTATTGACAATAAAAAATGGCTGTGATATAATAAAAACAAAAATTTAAGGCAACACCGCATAATTATTGTCGTTCGATCACACTGCCGAAAAAGCGCAAGCGAGCAGACGACAAAGGCGTTAGCCGTTAATTGCGCGGTGTTGCCTTAATACCTCCGAAAGCGAGTTGCAGTAATGAAAAACCTTAAAATAAGACTTCCCATGTACTTCATCGGACTTTTTATAATGACGGTGGGAATTGCTTTTTCCGTACGCTCCGATTTGGGAGTATCTCCCGTAAGTTCGCCCCCTTACACATTAACGGTAGTCTGGAATGTGGAAATGGGAATGGCTACTTTTTTGTTTCATGTGGCTCTTGTTTTGCTGCAAATTCTGCTGCTCAGGCGGAAATATAAGCCGAAAAACCTCCTTCAGCTTGCAGTTGGAGTGGTTTTCGGGCTTTTTACCACCTTTTGTAACAGTCTTGTTATGATGATACCTATGCCCGACATCCTGCCGTTCAGAATAATAATGCTTGCGGTAAGCATTGTGATAGTGGCGATTGGTATTTTTCTTTACGTTCCCGCCGATATAATGCCGCTGGCGGGAGAGGGTACAATGCTTGCGATTTCACAGGTGACGGGCTTTAAGTTTTCCAATGTGAAGATAGGATTTGACGTCTCCGTTTCCGTAATTTCGCTTGTAATTTGTTTGATAACCGTACATAACCCCGGAAGCGTGGGGATTGGAACCGTTGTATCGGCGGTGCTGACGGGAGCAACGCTTGGGGTGATCACAAGGGTTTTCGGGAAAAAAAGAGACAGATTGCTCAAAAAATAAGGTAAAAACAGCTTTCAAATCAATTTCGATTTACGTGTTAGCAAAAAAGGTAAGCTGAACCTTTCGTCTTTTCCTTATTCCACAACCTTGATATGCAGCTCTTTAAGCTGCTCTTCATCAACCTTTGCGGGACACTCCGACATAAGCTCGCTGGCATCCTTCACCTTCGGGAAAGCGGTAACATCGCGAAGATTTTCGGCGCCGCAAAGTATCATTGCCAGACGATCAAGTCCTATTCCCATACCACCGTGAGGCGGTGCGGCATACTTATAGGCGTTTACCAGAAAACCGAATTTCGTCTCTATCTCCTCATTGGTAAGACCCAAAATTTCGAACATCTTCTGCTGAAGCTCGGAATCGGTGATTCTTATCGAGCCGCTGCAAAGTTCGGTGCCGTTAAGAACAAGATCATAGCATTTCGCAAACACCTTTCCGGGATCGCTCTCAAGATATTGCAGACAGTCGTCGTTTGGCATGGTAAAGGGGTGGTGCATAGCGTCCCAGTTTTTGGTCTCGTCGTTGAATTCAAAGAATGGAAAGTCGGTTATCCAAAGGAAATTAAAACCTTCGGGAATAATATCAAGCTGTTTAGCCGCTTTAAGGCGTAATGCTCCCAAAACAGGAAGAACCACGTTGTTTTTATCGGCAACGATAAAGGCAACGTCGCCTTTTTCACAGTCCAAAACCTTTATAATTCCCTCAAGCTCTCCCTCAGCCATAAATTTTCCGAAGGAACAGCTCGGTTTTTCATCTACCCAGCGGATATAAGCAAGGCCTTTGGCGCCTATTCCTTTAACAAATTCAGTCAGCTTGTCTATTTCCTTGCGGGTAAGGGCGGAAGCCGCGTTTTTGGCAACTATTCCTCTTACGCTGCCGCCGTTTCCTACCGCGTCGGCAAATACGGAAAATCCCGTGTTCCTGACCGTTTCGCTTAAATCCTTTATTGTCATATCAAAGCGGGTGTCGGGCTTGTCCGAGCCGTATAGAGACATTGCATCGTTGTATTTAAGGCGCGGAAGCGGCGTGGGCAGCTCCGTATCCATGATTTCCTTCATCAGCCGTTTGATAAGCCCTTCGCCTATTGCCAAAATATCCTCCACGTCCGCAAAGCTCATTTCCATATCTATCTGGGTAAACTCCGGTTGTCTGTCGGCACGGAGATCCTCGTCGCGGAAACAGCGGGCAAGCTGTATATAGCGGTCAAAGCCGGCTATCATAAGAAGCTGCTTATATATCTGGGGTGATTGAGGCAGAGCGTAAAATTTACCCTCATGTATCCTTGAAGGCACAAGGTAATCGCGGGCGCCTTCGGGGGTTGATTTTATCATCATCGGCGTTTCTATTTCGATAAAACCGTTTTCATAAAAATAATCCCTTGCGGTTTTGGCGATCTCGGAACGTTTTATAATATTGTCCTGAAGCGTTTTTCGCCGCAGGTCGAGATAGCGGTACTGAAGCCTGAGCTCTTCGTTCACGTTTGTGCTGTCTGTGATCTCAAACGGTGGAGTCTGCGCTTTCGAGAGAATACGCAAATCGCTTACCAGTATTTCCACATCGCCTGTTTTTATCTCTTTGTTTACACTTTCGCGGTTTCTTAAAAGGCCTTTTGCCATAAGAACAAACTCGCTTTTTACCGTTTTTGCCTTTGAAAAAATCTCTTTATCGGTGGTGTCGTCGAAAACAAGCTGAACTATTCCGGTTCTGTCCCGCAGATCAATGAAAATAAGACTGCCCTTATCTCTTATGCGCTGTACAAAACCGCCTACCGTCACTTCGCTTCCCGTTCCCGATACTTCGCCGCAGTAATGTGTACGGCGAAGCCCTGTCATTAAATCAGCCATTCTGGTGTTGTCCTTTCTTTTATGCTGTTTTTTCCCTGAATTTCTTTATTCAATAAGTATATCACAAAAAGCTTGTTTTTTCAAGTATAAGAAGATAAAGTGAAAAAAAATAATAACAGCCCGTTTGTTTATAAACAGGCTGTTATATACTTATATCAATTTAACTTTCAGTCAAGAAAATCCACCTTACCGCTTTCAATATCGTAAACCGCACCGCAGACCAAAGTGCCTTCTGAAAGCTTAAGACTGTCCTTTATAATCTTAACGCTTCTTTCAACGTTAAGAATGCACGCCTTGTTTTCGTCTTTTTCATCGCCCGCCGCTTTAAGTATCTCATCGGTTATGGTTTTTATGTATCCTTCGGGCTTGCTGCTCAGCGCAGCGCCTACCGCTCCGCAGTGGGTATGACCGAGAACAACCACCAGCTTGCTTCCCAAATGGTCGGCGGCGTAATCCACGCTTCCAAGCTGATGATTATCCATTACATTGCCCGCCACGCGTATTGTGAAAATCTCACCTATTCCCGCAGAAAAAATGCTTTCGGGAATAACTCTCGAATCGGAGCAGGTGATTACTATCGCATAAGGGAACTGTCCCTCGTCACAGGTTTTTTTCCTGATCTGAACCGAAACGTCTCCGGGATTTGCAGCGGAATTAAGATAGGTTTTGTTTCCTTCTTTCAGTTTTTCCAGTGCCTTTTCGGCGGGCATTGCCTGATTGTTCATATTATCCTCCGTTCCTTTCTTTTAAAGAAATCATAGCCTTTGCGCCGGATTACGGCGTTTTGAGAAAATTCGTACACGCGGCTTGATTTTTTTGGAATTAAATCTATAATCAGTATATCATATCGGTGAAAAAATGTCAACTCCCGATTGCGGAAATCCTTTCCTCTTTCATACTGATAAACGTCTGTTAAATTTTCCTTTTGTCAAAATGACGGAATAGGCAGTGCGCCATCCTGCACCACTGCCGGATAAACCGGAATTTATTAATTATGCAGTTCTTTTGAAAGATATAAGACAAGTTCATCATCATTAGCAATTCCAGCTTCATACGGCCTGCATTGTCTGTCCTGATACCATATACCCGAACCATCCGGAATGTACCCGCGTTTCACATACATCCGCTGTGCACTCCCATATCCGCTATGAAGACCAACACCGAGCCATACTGTATCCGCATACTGTCCGGCAATTTGCTCGGCCACATCCATCAATTTACTTCCGATGCCTTTTCTGCGATATTTTTCCAAAACACCAAAATCAACGATTTCAGGAAGTTTCATTCCACAAAAGGGACCACCCAATCCGATTAGATACACATTTACATATCCAGCAGGATAGCCTTCATATTCCGCTGTCAATGAAATGCTTTTCCCTTCCGCTTGATCCTTCAATCTCATCAGGTATTTGGAAATATCTGTATGCCATCCTTGAGCAACTTCTTCATCTGTAAAGATTTGTGCATCAAGTTGTTTCATATTCCTGATTACAAGGCTGTTTGTCTGGTAATATATCATGCTTATCTCCTTCCTCAAATCGCGATTTGTCGCTCTGATTAAAGCGCAGCTTAAACAAACTGCCGAAATTACAAAATCATATCTCGGTTCATTGAGATTTTTATCCCCCACTGAACCGGGATATGAAGAGATTTTGTCCGCAAAGCCTAATAAACCCTTGCCGACTAAAAAGCGGAGGATGTCCACAGCGGTTATGCCTTGACCAATTTCCGATTTCAAACTGCGATTAGTGAAATCGACATCGCTTACATTCATCAACACGAAAGAGAAATGGGACTTGCGGAATTCTATTGTTTTTGTATAAAATAAGTAATATTATCCGATAAGTATAAATAATGAATCAGAAATTTTTCAGCTTATACTCCTCTCCCCAAATCCGCATTGAATCAAGAACAGGCTTAAGACTTTTTCCAAGTTCGGTAAGGGTATATTCCACTCTCGGAGGCACTTCGGGGTATATTGTGCGTTCCAGAAGTCCGCTTATCTCCATTGCCCGAAGCTGGGCGGTCAAAACCTTTTGCGAAACGCCGCTCAGGGATTTTTTTAGCTCGCCGAATCTTTTTGTTCCGGTTAAAAGATCACGTAGTATAAGAACCTTCCATTTATCGCTTATCAACATAAGCGTAATTTCCACGGGACATGCGGGAATCTCTTTTGCCGGCACCGCAGGCTTATTGACGTCATTTTCCATATTTGCCTCCGAAAAAATGTATATTTCATTTTAATTTTAATTATAACATTGGTATTAAAGTAAGTCAATAAGAAAATATTTCTTTACATTTAAAACAGTCAATATCCCAATACAAAAATAGTTACCTGAAAATAACCTTTCATTTGTTACCCAAAAGTAACTATAACACAATAAAGTGCGTACTTTACAGGTAATTTTGCATGAGGTATAATGTAGTCAAAGGGATAAAAGCTCCCAATAAAACAAATCTCGGAGGTAACATTATGAACAAGAACACTTTTAAAACCGTTAAGCTCGGCAAGGGCGAAGCAAACGTTTACAACTTCGGCGAAGTAAAGCTGCACGCCTACAAAACCAACGACCTTATCAGTGATGAGGTTTTCGTAGTGGAAAAGAACGGCAAAGCCGTAATTATCGAATCTCCTTGTTTTTTTGACAATAACAGGGAGCTGGAAAAATATCTCGACGGTGTTGATATCGCGGGCGTTTTAGTGTCGTATCACGGGGCGGGAGGTACGTTTTTGCCCAATTCACCCAAATATGCCACACAGAACGCCGCAGACTATTCCGAAAATGGCGGGGGAAAAGTACTTATTGATAATTTCATCGCCGCTTTCGGCGACAGCTTCGACGGCTCGATACACAATATCACAAACATTATCGGAGAAGGAAAAGTAACAATAGGCGGTATTGATTTCAATGTCAGACAGACGTCGGAGGCTTTCGATATAGAAATACCGGAGATAAATGCCGTTTATACACATATGCTCGGACATGACTGTCACTCCATAGTAGCGGGAGCGAACCACGCCGATGCAATAATTAGCGAGCTTCGCGGATATATCGAAAAAGGATACGATCTTATACTGACTTCTCACTACACGCCCGAAGATCTGAAGGACGCTGAGACCAAAATTGCTTATCTCGAAGATATTAAAAAGATCGCTTCGGGCAGCAAAAACGCAGAGGAATTTAAGGCCGAGGCAAATAAGAGATATCCGCAATACGGGGGACAGAATTATCTTGATATGACAGCGGGAATGTTTTTTAAAAAATAAAATTACGCGGATTATAACGCAGGCTGAGCGCCGCTTATTCCTTTTTAGGGATAGAGAAACTCCGCGTCTGATACTGGGACTTGTTTGAAAAATCGGAAACGCCGTCTTTTCGCCCCCTTACGGTCATCTTCCGTGTCAAAACGCAGTCAAACGACGGTTTGACTGCGTTTTTTTCTTTTAAGCTAACCATTTTGAGATCGGAAGAGCGTCGTGTAGGGAAAGA
>CAJUFF010000131.1 GCA_910585505.1 uncultured Ruminiclostridium sp.
TCTGTTTTGACTGTAGACTTTTTTATATTTTGTCTACAGTCAAAACAGAGATTAGTATTACCTCATGCTCGGATATTCATACCAACAAAAATTACCTGTTATTGGTTTTGTATGCCAGCGTCAGTAGGCTGTCGCCCAAATGAACATTCTCCACCACAATGTCCTCATCCCCATATTCCGGATTCAAATCAAAGTGAGAAAAATTCCAAAATGAACGTATACCAAGTTCCACAAGCTTGTCGCAAAGCTCCTTGGCGCTTTCCTTCGGGATACATAAAATAGCCATCTGCGGCTTATTTGCCTTACAAAAGCTTTCCAAAAAAGAGAGGCTTAAAATTTTCCCGTTTCCGATGGGTGCGTTGCTGAGCTCAGGATTCGAGTCAAACACCCCTATAAGCTTACAGCCGCAGTTTTCAAAATTCAAATGCAAAGCCACGGCTTTGCCCAGATTGCCAGCGCCCACAAGAATGGCGTTCAGGCGCTTGTCGGTACCGATAATTCCGCCTATTTCCGCTCTCAGTTCAGACACGTTGTAGCCGTAGCCCTGTTGTCCAAAGCCGCCGAAACAGTTCAGATCCTGCCTTATCTGGGAGGCGGTAAGTTTCATACGCTGCGAAAGCTCGCCCGATGATATCTTGGTTATACCTTCCTCCTGAAGCTCGCCCAAAAAACGATAGTATCTTGGTAAACGCCGAATAACCGAATTGGATATTTTTCCGTCTTTTGGCAAAGGATTTCACACTCCTTCCGAGGCATAAAGTATCTCTTGCCGCAGCCGCGTTTTAAGAAAAACGAACGCGGCATTTTGTGTATTTATTAAAGCAGCTTTTCCAGTCTGTCCTTTATTTCCAGCAAAAACTGACGGGTATTTACTTTCTTTTTGTCAGGAAGCTTTGAAAGAGCCGCAAGATCACCGGTCATAACTCCTTCTTCAATGGTACGAACGGTAGCCTGTTCCAGCTTTTCGGCAAAAGAAACAAGCTCACTCACATTGTCTATCTGCCCCCTCTTTTTAAGCGCTCCGCTCCATGCAAAAATTGTGGCTACGGAGTTGGTCGAGGTTTCCTCGCCCTTAAGATGCTTATAATAATGCCTTGTTACGGTGCCGTGAGCGGCTTCGTATTCATAAACCCCATCGGGAGACACTAAAACGGATGTCATCATACCGAGACTTCCGAAAGCGGTGGCAACCATATCCGACATAACGTCGCCGTCGTAATTCTTACAGGCCCAGATGTAGCCTCCCTCAGACCGTACCACACGGGCAACCGCATCGTCGATAAGCGTGTAGAAATACTCAATACCCGCCTGCGCAAATTTATCCTTATATTCTTTTTCGTATATTTCAGAAAAAATATCCTTAAAGCGGTGATCGTACTTTTTGGAAATGGTGTCCTTGGTGGCAAACCAAAGATCCTGCTTAACGTCAAGGGCAAAGTTAAAGCAGGAGCGGGCAAAGCTGCCTATGCTTTGATCAAGGTTATGCAGCCCTTGGATAATTCCGTCGGAGCCGCTGAAGCTGTGAATAAGCTCGCGGGTTTCGTTTCCGTTTTCGTCGGTTACAACAAGCTCCGCCCTGCTGCCCTTGGAAACTGCCATCTCGGTATTTTTATAAACGTCGCCGTAAGCGTGACGCGCGATGGTGATGGGTTTTTTCCATGTGTGGATAAGCGGGGTAATGCCATTTACAATAATAGGCGCTCTAAAAACGGTGCCGTCTAATATTGCCCTGATGGTGCCGTTGGGCGACTTCCACATTTCTTTAAGATTATATTCCGTCATTCTCTGGGCGTTGGGGGTAATTGTGGCGCACTTTACCGCAACTCCATATTTTTTTGTGGCGTTGGCGCTGTCAACCGTCACCTGATCGTCGGTCTCGTTTCTGTGAACAAGTCCCAAATCGTAATATTCGGTGTTAAGCTCAATATAAGGTGAGAGAAGAATTTCCTTTATCATTTCCCAGATAATACGGGTCATTTCGTCCCCGTCCATCTCCACAAGAGGAGTGGGCATTTTAATCTTTTCCATTGGCCGTCCTTTCTTTGTCCTTTAATTTTTAGGGAGCAGTCTTTGTTGTTTCCCGACGAAATTCGTTTTAAATTTCTACTGTTGGAGACAATATTGTTTTTTATTCTTCCGAGCCGCCGAATCCGTCTATGGCGTACAGCTCTTCGATATCGGGATCATCGCTTCCTTTATCCGCGAACATTGTCTCAAGCTCGTACTCAAATTTCTTGGATATTTTTACAAGAGCGAATATAATGCCTGCCGCCAGACCGAAAATAAAGGAAACCACGGCAATAATAGCGTATGTTTTTTTCATTCTTGTTTCTCCTTGCTGTTATTTATTAAGTTTTTCGCTTTCTTCCGGAACTTCGTTATCGGGGCGCTCACAGCAGGACAAAACGGGTCTTTTCCTGTTTCTCGCGTATTCAAGCAGCAGCATTCCGGATATCAGTCCGAGAAGAAAGGCTTTTATTATACGAATCGGGGTTCTGTTATGCTTTTTTTCGTTTTTCATATAAATATCACTTTAATGTTTAAGAATTTTTAGTGTAGTTCAGAAGTCCCCCCGCCAAAATCATTCCCTTTCCTCTTTCTGAAAGCTCGCACTTAACGGGAATGTCAATATTTTTCGTTTTATTTCTTACAACAATGTCGGAATCATTTTCTAAAACGCTTCTGATGTTTTCAATAAGGAGCTCGTCACCCTGTTCTACCTTGGCATAATCCTCTTCGCTGATAAATTCAAGGGGGATGATTCCGTTATTTATAAGATTCTGACGGTGTATGCGGGCAAAAGACTTACAAATTATAGCCTTTACGCCCAAATAAAGAGGAGCCAAAGCCGCGTGTTCTCTCGACGAACCCTGACCGTAATTAACGCCGCCCACCACAATGCTCTTACCCAGTTCCCGAGCTCTCTTGGGAAAGCTCTCATCGCAAACGGCAAAGCAGTGCTGTGAAATAGCGGGGATATTGGAACGCAGTGGAAGTATTTTGGCTCCGGCGGGCATTATATGATCGGTGGTGATGTTATCACCCACCTTCAAGCTTACCTTTGCCTCAATACTTTCCGCGAGAGGGGTGTTTACGGGGAAAGGCTTTATATTAGGACCCCTGAGTATTTCCACTTTTTTTGCCTCTTCAGGGGACGCGGGGGGAGTAACCATATTGTCGTTAATATAAAATTTTTCGGGCATTATATAAGGGGGCATTTCGCCTAAGCTTCTCGGATCGGTAAATACTCCCGCAACAGCGGAAGCGGCGGCGGTTTCGGGAGATACCAGATAAATCTGTCCGTCCCTTGTACCGCTTCTGCCCTCAAAGTTCCTGTTAAAGGTGCGAAGTGAAATTCCTTTTGAATTCGGGGATTGACCCATTCCGATACAAGGACCGCAGGCGCATTCGAGTATTCTCGCTCCCGCATCGATAAGATCGGACAAAGCGCCACAGCGCGCCATCATATTATAAACCTGTTTTGAACCGGGGGCGATCGCGAGACTTACATCGGGATGAGCCGTCTTACCCTTAAGGATATGGGCAACTTTCAATAAATCCTGAAGAGAGGAGTTGGTGCAGGAGCCTATGCATACCTGATCCACCTTAATTGCTCCTATGTCCTCAACGGTTTTAACGTTGTCCGGGCTGTGAGGGCAGGCGGCCAGAGGAGTCAGCTCGGAAAGGTTGATTTCTACAACCTTATCGTAAACCGCGTCATCATCCGCTTTAAGTTCAATCCAGTCCTCTTCGCGTCCCTGTGCTTTCAGAAACGCTTTTGTCACCTCGTCGGAGGGGAAAATTGAAGTGGTTGCGCCCAACTCCGCGCCCATATTGGTAATAGTAGCGCGTTCGGGCACTGAAAGCGTTTTTACCCCTTCACCTGCATACTCCATCACCTTGCCCACTCCGCCTTTTACGGAAAGGAGCTGCAACACCTTTAAAATGACGTCCTTGGCGGAAACCCAGTCGTTAAGTTTTCCTTTAAGCTCAATCTTCACCACTTCGGGCATTGTTATGTAATAAGCGCCTCCGCCCATGGCAACAGCCACGTCAAGTCCCCCGGCTCCGCAGGCGAACATTCCTATTCCTCCGCCGGTTGGAGTATGGGAGTCGGAGCCTATAAGCGTTTTTCCGGGCTTTCCGTACCGTTCAAGGTGTACTTGATGACAAATACCGTTTCCGGGACGGGAAAACCAGATACCGTGTTTTTTGGCCACACTGCCGATAAAGCGGTGATCATCGGCGTTTTCAAAGCCTGACTGTAACGTGTTGTGATCTATATATGCCACGGAACGCTCCGTTTTAACCCGATCAACGCCCATCGCTTCAAACTGGAGGTAAGCCATTGTACCCGTAGCGTCCTGTGTAAGCGTCTGATCGATTTTCAAACCGATTTCGGTACCCTTTACGGGTTTTCCGTCAACAATATGAGCGGCGATTATCTTTTCGGTGAGAGTTTGTCCCATTTTACGAATATTCCTTTCATACGGAGGAATCCCGCAGTGCAACGGGCTTGCCTCATTATTTCCGTTTTAAATTGTTAATACCTTAACATTATACTACATATTTGGACGGTTGTCAATGGGTTGTATTATTCTTTGACAATATTGCTCCCCCAAACAAAGTCTTACCGTCAATACTTACGGCAAAGCTTTATTTGGGGGAGCAACACGTCTGTATCTTTGCTTATCGTCTTATCCTGATTCTATATCAATTAGTGTCAGGTTTTTTTCTGCTCACCAAGCCTCAGCATCTCGTCAATGCACTTTCTTCCCCTCTCGATTTCCTCCGCGCTCATAACCACTTCACAGCCCTTTTCCGGTTCTTCCAACACCCTCAGTACGTCAAGCAGCGTAGTGATTTTCATATCCGCGCATACAAGCTTTTTTGAAAGAGGATAAAACATTTTTTCGGGACACTCATACTGTAAGCTTTCGGCTATCTGAAGCTCGGTTCCGATAATGAACTCCTTCTTATCCGAATTTTTTGCAAAAGCGGTTATACCGGATGTTGACCCCACATAATCCGCCTGCTTAACAACCTCCGGCAGACATTCCGGATGAACCAACAAAAGTGCGTCGGGATGAAGCCTTTTCGCCTCCGCCGCTTCCTCTCCCGTTACTGACGCGTGAATGGGACAGCCGCCGTTGACTGTCTTGATATCTTTTTGAGGCAGTTTTTCAGCCACGTAAGCTCCGAGATTTGGATCGGGGATAAACAAAATCTTATCGTTATTTATTTTACTCACGATCTCCACTGCCGAAGAACTTGTAACACAAACGTCACAGTGCTCCTTAAGCGTGGCGGTGGTGTTGACATATGCCACCACGGTACGGTCGGGGTATTGTTTTTTCAACCCCTTAAGCTCCTCCGGGCTGAATTGCTCCGCCATGGGGCAACCCGCCGCGCCGTTGGCAAGATATACCTTTTTTTGTGGATTCAGCATTTTGGCGGTTTCCGCCATAAAACGAACACCGCAAAACAAAATATTCCCCGCGTCTATATCGCAGGCGTCCCGGCTAAGCTTAAAGCTGTCCCCTGTTTTATCGGCAATCTCCAATATCTCTTTTTTAACGTAACTATGCGCTAAAATACAGAAGTCCTTTTCCTTTTTAAGATTAAGAATTCTTTCCTGAACCCGTCGAATGTCCATATTACCGCTTCCTTTCCCGTTATTCCTCTTCTTTTTGGTGCTCTTTATTCTTCCTCCGCTCCGAACTCGTAAACCGTAACATGATGGTATTCTTCGTTCTTTTTAAGCACGCAGGATTTAAATTGTGGCTTATTCGGACTGTCGGGGCAGAACTGTGTTTCAAGGCAGAAGCCCGTGTGTTTGTTCATGGTTATGCCGCCCTTTCCTATCTCGTTTTCAAGCCCGTTGGCGGTGTAAAGCTGCATAGCGGGCATATCCGTCCTGCATATAAGAGTGCGTCCGCTTACGGGATCCTTTGCAAAAGCGGCAATCGGAAGCTCCTCTCCCTTTTGCTGTCTTAAAATAAAGTTATGGTCATAGCCGTCAATATCCTTGTTGGCGATGGGTCGAAGCTGGGTAAAATCAAATACGGTGCCTTTTACGGCGGCAATTTCTCCCGTGGGAATAAGCGCGCCGTCAACGGGCGTATACTGATCGGCAAATATCTGCATTTCCGTATCCATTATGCTGCCTTCTCCGCGAAGGTTGAAATAAACGTGATTGGTAAGGTTTATTATGGTATCTTTGTCGGAAACGGCGTCATAGGTAAGGGTCAAAGCGTTTTTCTCATCAAGGCAGTAATCAACGGTTATCGCCGCCGTTCCGGGAAAATTCTCCTCACTGTCCGGGCTTGTGTAACCGAATACAACGTGATTTTCACCAGCGGTCTTGTCCTCTTCCGTTTCCACCAATTCCCATACGCGTTTGTTGTAGCCCACCGATCCGCCGTGAAGAGTGTTGTCTCCGTCGTTTTTGAACAATTCATATTCCGTGCCGTTAAGAGTAAACCTCCCACCGCCTATTCTGTTGGCGAAACGTCCTATAAGGGCGCCTTGGGAAGAAACGCCGTTAATGAAACCCTCAATGTCGTCATAGCCTAATACCACATCGGCGAAATCTCCGTTTTTGTCCGCAGTTTTTACGCTCATAATTGCTCCGCCGTAATTGGTAAGCGCCACCTCCGTACCTTTGGAATTTGTAAGGGTGATTTTCCAAAGCTTATAGCCGTTGTGAAAACCGATGTGTTCCTTCTTGATCATTTTTTTATGTCCTTTCATTTATATATTTTTATTAAAACCTGAAATAAAGAAACGGATTATTTGTGCCGCCTACGAGCATTATGCTTGATATCGCCAAAACAGCCGCATTAAAAACCGCCTGAGAAATACCTATGACCATTCCGCCAGAAGCCTTGGTAAGCAAAAAACTTTTGACCTTCGGTAGCCATGGAATGCTCAAAGCAACGGCCGCAATAAAAAGGAAAATATTATTCATAAACGCAGTCTGTATTGTCAAATCAATAAAAGCGTTGCCGTTCAGTCGCACCAACGACTTAAAGAAATCTCCCAGCAGCGGCAGACTTTCAAAATGAAAAATTCCGAAGCCGACTGCGATAACCGCAAGGCTGTAAACATGAGACAATACTTTCGGAGCCTTTTTCATACGCTTGCTGCCTATCTGACGCTCAATGAAGATAAACAGTCCGAAATAAAGACCCCAGATAATGTAATTCCAGCTTGCGCCGTGCCATAAACCGGTGCAGAACCATACAAGAAACAGATTAAGATACTGCCTGCGCTTTCCGAAAAGGGGGACATAGAGAAGATAGTCGCGGAAAAACGAACCTAACGATATATGCCACCTTTGCCAGAACTCGGTGATGTTTTTGCTGACAAAGGGATAAATGAAGTTTTCGTTGAAATGAAAGCCGAATATACGGCCAAGACCTATTGCCATATCGGAATATCCCGAAAAATCAAAGTAGTACCAGAGGCTCAGCAGTACTACCCCATACCATGTGCCCGCCACGGACAAAGCCGAAATATCGGTATAGCCTTCCGAGGCGCTGCCAAAAACAGACAGAACCACGGAGCTTATGCTGTTTGAAAGTATCACCTTTTTGCCCAAACCTATAATAAAGCGGGTTATTCCCTCGCTTATGTCGGCCGAGGTGGACGTTCTGCTGTCTATTTCGTTTTCAATAACGCCGTAGCGGACGATAGGCCCCGCCACAAGCTGAGGGAAAAGGGAAACGTACATAAGGAATCTGAAAAAGCTGTGCTGAACCTTTACTTTTCCCCAATAAGCGTCAAGAATATAGGATATTATCTGGAATGTATAAAAGCTTATGCCGATAGGAAGTCCGATATTCGGAGCGGGGATATCAAACGGTAAAATCAGGTTAAGATTTTCCACAATAAAGTCTGTGTACTTGAATAAGGCCAGTGCTCCCAAACTGAAAACAAGGGAAATTATAACGCCGGCTTTGGAATATTTCGTATCGCGGAAACGCTCGATTAACAGACCGCAGAAATAATTGACCACAACGCTTCCTAACAGAAGTATTATCCAGAAGGGCTCTCCCCATGCGTAGAAAATAAGCGAAAACACTATGAGAACACCGTTTTTCCAGCGTATATCCTTTATGCAGAAGTAAAGCAGAAGACAGACCGGAAGAAAGGCGTAAAGAAAAAACAAATCGGAAAAAACCATTTTGGCTCCTTAAATATTTTTTTATTTTAACGATTTTTCGCGGTATATTTCACATTTCTTTAAAAAATCGACATCGTATTTATTATATTACTTTTTAAGCGCCAATGCAAGAAGTTTGAGAAATTTTTCATATTTTTTTATCTGCTCAAATAAAAGCGTATTTTATGTTGACAAAACGGTACAATCATATTAAAATAAATAAGAGAAAAATATCTAATACTATGCCTTGTTTGAAAAATCGGAAACGC
>CAJUFF010000132.1 GCA_910585505.1 uncultured Ruminiclostridium sp.
AATTCAGAAACGAAAAGCACCGCAGTACCTTTTTAAATGAGGCAAAAAAGCAAAGTCTCAAAAACTACAAGATTATCGCAGCATTGTACCTGCTTACAGCGGACGAAAAGCTGTGGGATACCGCAAAAAGCTCTGTCGGAAAAGATGATATTATCTTTGAGAATATCCACCTTAAAAACGGAAGTGAAAACGCTTATGCTCTTTACTGCGCCGCAAAGGATTTGTATAGTGGCAGCCGACATCTTGCAATTGATGATATAGCCGATGGCACTATTATCAAAAACAAAGTTTTCAGCTTAATATGCAATGCGAGTGCGACACGTTCCTAATTGAAAAGATTAGGCACTAAAAAAGAGAACGTGACAGTTATCTGATTAGGAGAACTGATAATTCGAAAAGTGGAATGAGGGAGTAACGCCTTGAAACGCTTTCCCTGATACTCCGATTGGCAAAGCTGAGAAATTGACTTTGTCAAAAGCTCGGTGAAGTCGGCTGAGAGATACCGTAATTTGCGAAAGCAGAACGAAAGCTGTTCAGAGGTGAATAGTGTATCTTATAGGTCGGGGGTCTATAAAGTGCATATGGTGAGAATGACGGAAACGTCTGGCAAAGCTGCGAATGTACGGGTCTATAGCAGAACTGCATAGAAATGTGCAGACCGCTAATGCGGTGACAGTGAGGTAAAGTAAAAATTTGCGTTATGAAATACCTTGCAGTGTCACGGGCACTGCCAAGCTGTCAGGCTCAAAGCAGACACCTAAGTGCATATGTAAAGATAGGATTATCGGAACGTGGCAGCCTATGGTACGCAGAAATGCGGTTTGGTCGAAGAACAATAAGCCAATTTAACCGTGGGCAAAGTAGTGGCATTACCGTTGATGTTTTCTGTAATGGAAAACGGAGGAACAGCCACGAGTCAATATTACAAAAGTAATCATAGGTATTAAAATTCATAGCTTCGAGTATGATTAGGATTTTATCCGAGAAAAACAATCCCGAAAGGGGGCGTTGCCTATGACAAAGAACGCAAAATTAAGACACTTGGAATATTATGACTTGCAGGATTGCTTTGATAATCTATATGCGAAAAGCAAACAAGGTGATGTTTTCACAAATCTTATGGAGATTATTTCTTCGGAAGAAAATATAAGGCTTGCGTATAGAAATATCAAACGCAATTCGGGCAGTCATACAAGCGGAGTGGATAAGCTGAATATCAAAGATATTGAGAAGCTTTCCGCTGAAAAATTGGTTGAGATAATTCAAAGAAAATTCAGAAATTATAAGCCTAAGCCTGTAAAACGGGTGGAAATCCCAAAGCCTAACGGGAAAACCAGACCACTTGGAATACCGACAATCATTGACCGATTGGTACAGCAATGTGTCTTGCAGGTTCTTGAACCGATATGTGAAGCAAGGTTTCACGAGAGAAGCAACGGTTTCAGACCGAATAGGTCAGCAGAACACGCACTTGCGCAATGTTACCGAATGATACAAATACAAAATCTGCACTTTGTTGTCGATGTTGATATAAAAGGCTTCTTCGACAATGTAAATCATTCAAAGCTGATACGTCAGATGTGGACTTTGGGAATACGGGACAAACAACTAATCTGCATAATCAAAGAAATGCTTAAAGCACCGATTGTTATGCCGAACGGAGACGTACAATATCCAACTAAGGGCACTGCCCAAGGCGGTTTATGTTACGTGTAACATAAGCCGCCTAATGTACAGTCCTGAAAAATGCGAAGTAAAAAAGAAAACACCGCAAGAAAAGCGGACTTGCGGCAAAAACACTAAACATAATAAATTGAAAAAAGTTACAAGCTGTTCAAAAATTCAAGCAAATTCTCATCATGATTCCAACTTGATGGAGCGTTTGGAGTAATGTCGGGGAAAGCACGTTCCAATTCTTTACGTTTTGATTCCGTGTCTGCTCGAGCATATATATCCGTAGTGGAAATATCTGCATGACCAAGAATGTCACGGATATAAATTAAATTAACGCCGGCTTGATACAAGTGCATGGCTTTTGAATGTCTAATCGTATGAGGTGTAACGATCTCCGGCATATTCGGATATTTTTCCGACGCCAATGCCGCATATTTTTGAAGAATATGACTGACGCCTCCTCTGGTTAGCTTTGAATACCTCTGATTGAAAAATAGCGGAGCATCGGGATTCCCGTTTAAAAAAATTTTGTTTTCTTTGAGATATATCCGCAAAAGCTCCACGGTACTGCCTAAAATCGGCACATGCCTGATTTTGCGACCTTTACCTGTTAACGTGATAATCGCAGGGTGTTCAAGTCTGATATCTTTGACACACAAATCACACAGTTCCTGTACCCGTGCTCCCGTATCGTAAAGAACGCTGAGCAGCGTCATATCTCTGCGTCCTCTGTGAGTTGAAGAATCCGGAGCCGCCAGCAAAGCTTTCATTTGTTCAGGTGAAAGATGAGCCACGATAGGTTGTTGATACTTTTTAGTAGGAATTTGAAGAATTTGTTGGCATAAGAAAATCTGTTTTGGTTCCTGAACCTGAACATAACGAAAAAATGCGTGTATTGCAATAAGTCTTTGATTTCTTGTGGCAATAGAGCAATTTCGTTCATTTTGCAGCCAGTTTAAAAAATCACATACCAATTCAACGTTAAACATTTTAAATGACAGTTTTTCCGGAGCGATTCCGCGAATATCTCTATAAAACACAAGCAAAAGCCGAAAAGCGTCTCGGTATGACAGAATTGTATTTTCGCTTAAATTTTTAACTCCGGGTAAGTAATTGCCGAAAAAGGTGGTCAGATGCTTTGCAAAATCAGTGGTTTTCATCATATCCACCTACTTTCGGTATAATGTCACCTAAAACATTTTCAACCTGCTCTGTGATATTCGGAAACAAATCGGCGGTCAAATGAAGGTAATAAGCGGTATCGCTTAAAGAAACATGACCTAAATACGCTTGCAGTACAGGTAAGTACGACTGTAAGTTTTTCCCTTCCATGACCCATCGCCGCAAACAGTGAACTGCCATAGTATGTCTGAAATCATGAACACGAGGACCTTTACCTCGTCCGCCGTGAGAAATACCTGCTTTCCAGAGAAATTTGCGCAGATTTTTTTCAACGTTTCCCATTGTCATGGGCTTTCCTTTGTATCCGGGAAAAAACCAGTCCTCCGGATCAGAGAAAATATGGACATTTTGGTGATAGTTTTTCAATCTTTCCAACAACTCCGTTGATACGGGGAGCTGACGATGTTTGCCAAGTTTTCCGTTTGTAACGGTGATTACTCCCTCCTGTAAATCCACATCCTTAACTTTTAAAAGCCGAGCTTCTGTAAGACGTAAACCGCAGCAATACAGCAGGCGGAAAAAAACGGGCATAACGTAGTGACGGCATGGAACCTCCGAACAAAATTTACATTGATCGGTTTGTGCAAATATACGCTTTAATTCATCGTTGGAGTAAATGTGCGGCATGTATCTCGGAATTCGAGGCATCATTCCCTTTGGAAGTATAAAGGCTTCATGCCCCAATCTAACCATATATTTCGCCAATTCTTTCACCGGAGTAATACGTCCCTGTAAAGTGCCGGGGTGTTCACCGGGACGTTTAGCCGCCCATGCCAACATAATTTCGCGCGACAGAACCGATTCATTAGGATAATATTCGCAGCAGAATCTGTCAAAACGACGCAGTATTTCAGGCTGCGAACTGTATTTGTAACCTAATGATCTCTTTTCTTCCATCAATCCGATAATATAAGGTGCAAAATCAGATGTATATCTCATTTACTCCACCTCCGGACTCAGCGAACATTCACGCAGCAGATTCAGGCTGCTTTCTAAGTAAGTTGGTGTGGATTCTGTGCTTTGATGCCCTAAAATATTTGCAATTTCCTGAATAGGTGTTTGCTGTTCCATCAAAACTGTTGCCAATGTATGCCGAAGGGAGTGCATTCCAACCTTTTTCTTTCCGGAAACAGGCAGCTTTGCCATGCGCATATATTTTACAATCATTTGACAAAGATGATCACTGTCTGAAAACGGTTCAATCGGAGCAATATGCCGTAAAAAGATTACAGGAGAATCACTGACAGGACGTCCGTTTTGCAGATAATCAATAACCGCCCAGCCTACGTCATTCAATAAAGGTAAGCGCACAAGCCAGCCGGTTTTTGATTGTGAAAACTCCAGATAATTATCATTCCAGTTAAAATTCGCAAAGGTTAAGTGTTTAACGTCTATGCAGCGCAAGCCTAATCTTGCTACCAGTAAAATAATTGCGTAATCCCGTTTTCCGCACGGATTTCCTCGGTCGATTGCCGCTAAAAGCTTTAACAAATCCTCCTTGTTCCATACCGAAGGTATTCGTGTTTGTTTGCGGGCTTGCATGCGAGGCAGCGAATCTGATAAATCTGTCGTCAGAACTTTGCTGCCGTATAAAAATCTAAGAAAAGCACGTGTGCCGCAAAGCACAAATTCTACCGTTTTGTAGCTGTATCCCATTAGGGTTTTCACAAAGGCTGCGAGGGTTTTCGCATTTATCTCTTTAACGCTTGAATCATGCGCTTCGATAAAAGACAGAAAATTTTCTGCTGTTCGGCAGTAACTTTTTTGCGTAGAAGCCGAATAATCAACAGTTTTGCAATGTTCTTTGAAATTACTCAGCAGTTTCAGATTTTCCGCTTTGTCGACCTTTGATAAACTTCTTTGATACCTGCGAAGCACTGTGCCGTGTTCCTGAAAATCACCTATCATACGAACAATTCTCAGCAGATAAATATTGCTTTGTGTCAGCAATCCTGCTTTTTCCTTAGCAAAAAAATCACATTTTTCATCAACATATTGCATAGCTGTTTTTTCGGAAAAGAATTGCTCGCCGCGTTCATCAAAATATGCGATAAGCCTTTTCCAATTTTCGCGGTAGTAATGCAGGGTTGATTCTTTGTAACCAATGCGAATGAGTTCCTGCTCCAGCAGATTGATCAGTTCTTTGATTGTTGTTTTTTCCATGTTCAAATTCCTCCAAAATTAATTTCGGGTTTCCCCGTTATTAATTTTACTGATTTGAACGTTTTTTTCAATTTATTATGTTTAGTGTTTTTACCGCAAGTCCGCTTTCCTTGCGGTGTTTTCTTTTTTACTTCGCATTTTTCAGGACTGTACATTAGGGGGCTTATGTTACGTGTAACATAAGCCGCCATGCGGTATTGAATTCTATGGTGTTATCTTCAACAAGCTCGGTTCGATAGGCGGTCCATTTTGATCCCCAGTGACTGATCCGCCAGTCATACCAACTTGAAGTGCCGTATTTCTGTTCATTTTGGAATGCTGCCTTGCCCAGTTCCCATTCGTCTCTTTTAATATCGGGGCGCATTCGGAGAAACGCTTCCTCTTTTTCTTTCGGGATATTCAGCAGGTCCTTTTTCTCCGTACCGTCCATCGTGTAGGCGGTTATAAAGTCCTTGTAGGCTTTCAGCCCGTTATCGGTGCGGCTGCCCGCTTCAATATTTAATGATTCGGGCATAGGCAGAACCTTGTTGAAGTCGAAGAGGGTTTCTTCGCCCTTTATGCTTTCCAAAAGCTTGTCTATCCTTTTCTGCTCACCCGAAAAATGCAGCTTGCTCATCAAATGATTAGGCACTCTTTTCACCTCCGTCAAAAATAATATCACGTATTCTCTCACCGATTGCTTTAATGACAGGCACCGACACGGAATTACCCGACATTTTATAAAGACGGCTGTCGCATATTCCCAGCGCCGCCACCTTATTAAACTGCTCGGTAGTAAATCCTTGCGCTCGCCAGCTTTCCAACGGCATTAGTTTCCTTATCCGAAAATATCTTTCTTTTCCGTTTTCGTCAACGACAACCACAACATAAGCCGTCCGCTCTGACTCGAAAAACTCGCTTTTATCCGCAAGGTTTATAACCCTCGGACTCATTTCAACAAGCACCCCCGAACTTGTCCCTTTAAAATTGGTGATTCCCGAATCGTACCTTGCCACAATACAGCGAATATAATCCAGAAGTTTGGGGTCGGGATTCATGTCAACGGTATAAAGTCCCGTATGTACGCCCTGTCCTCCATCTCCCGCGCACTGGGTGCAAGCAATTCCGCTGCTGTCGTAAACTCTTTGCCCTTGCGTTCCGCTGATGACCTTGTGCAAATCTGCGCCGCCCCTTTCGTCGAAACGAAATATTTCTCCGGCACGATCGGCTCTATGATGTCCGACAATGTAGATGCGTTTTCGTTCTTGGGGAAGCCAACTTCTTGTGTTAAGCAAACGCCACTCAACAATATACCCCAGCTCAGAAAGCGTAATGAGTATTTTTTTGAAGGTTTCCCCTTGATTATGGACAAGAAGACCTCTGACGTTTTCAAGGAGAAAAGCCGCAGGTCGCTTGTCTCTGATGATTCGGGCAAGTTCAAAGAATAAAGCTCCACGGGGATCGTCAAAGCCCTTTTTAAGCCCGCATCCGGCGAATGATTGACATGGAAAACCGCCTGTGAGCAGATCAAAGTCGGGCATTTCAGCTGTATCAATTCTTGAAACGTCATCGTAATACACCTCTCCTTCCGTATCATACATAGCCCTGTAGGCTGCCGCAGCGTACCTATCGATTTCACAGTACCCGATACATTCAAAGCCTCCGGCTTGCTCTAAACCACTTCGGAATCCTCCGATTCCGGAAAAACAATCAATAAATTTAATTGCGATAACCACGTCCTTTCTTTTTTCCTTTGAAATTACATGGACATTGTGGGTTCAAAGATTTCGTCCTGTTCGGTAATTTTGTGAAACGAATCCACCTCGGGACAGATTCCCATCGTTCTGCCGCAGTCGAAATTCACCATAACAGTGCCGATGTCATCCACAAATGAAACCGTACCTTTGCTGCCCGAAGGAATAGGGTTCGGATCGTCTCCCATGCGATCAAGCTGTACACGAGTCCCGGCAGGATACCGTTCCTTGAGCATTTTAATTTTTTGTTCAGTCATCAAATTTGCCCTCCACTATAAAATTTTTATGTTACAGTCAAAGCCGTTACATACGCTGTTCCATTATCGACTCTTCATCATACTCAACATAATCATAACGATTAATTTCAGACGCCGCCTCCATACCCATTTCATCAGCAACATCAAACATCTGTGCCGCACCGTGTACATCCTCATTTTCAAGCCGTTCTATGAACGCTTTCTCGTCCGAGGGCTGCATATACTTAACCTTTTCACACAGCGCATTGACCTCGGATATTTTATCATCGTCGGAAAACCGCTTTGCAATCACTTCCGCAAGCTTTACATCCGCCCACGGGATAATGCGAACGGAAGCGTTTTCCGTGCCGCTTATCGGAATATCTCCGACTCTGACAAATGCGAGACGGTCGTACAATAAGTCCGTAGGTGCGTCAAATGCTACGTTCACATTGTCTTTCTCAATTATAAATCTGATCATTGGAATCTCCTTTTTGTCACATACTCAAGTTCTGCAGCGTCTGCTCCTGATTATCGGACGGGTATGACGCAATTTCCTCGATTTTTTCTTTTAACCTCGTCAACGCCTGTTCCTCATCATAATCAAGATATTCACCGTTTTCCAAAGTGAAATCAACACAGCAGTTCAGCTTCAAAAGCTCGTCATCGCTGAACAGACGTTCCTTTTCCACCAATCCCGATCTTACGGCGAAATTCTCCTTTGCCGCAAAATAATCGCTGTGATAATTACCCTGACATACTCCATTTCCGTCATAAGTCCGATCCCAAGTCACAAATTCAAACTCATTCCGGTCGGAATATTTTGCCGCAAGCACAGTTCCGTTAAATTCGGCAAGGCAGCGATAATTTTCCGATAAACGTTCGGCTTTAAGCGGAGCGGCTTTTTCGTACACCGAACAATATTCGTAAATATTTCTTGCAGCCTGCAATATATCGTGATACTCATCGCCAACATTTTCGGTAAGCGCCGCAATTGTACCGTTGTCATAGATTTTTGCCTCCGCACTGTCGTCAACGGCAACTATCATACAACCGTTTTTTTCGGAAAAACCAAAATTATTTTCCCTCAGCCACTTTGACATTTCCCAATAGAATATACTTTTGGGCGGCTCATGCTTAACGCTGAAGTCCTCGGACTTCAGCAGATTATTAAGCCCAAAAACGTCTTTGCTTTGCTCAAAGCTCTTAGCCTTATCAAGCTGACTTCCGTCGAGATCATACGAATCCACCTTGATGCCGCAATCCGAAATATTATCCGCACCAAGCCGCAATAACGCCTTTTTTATCGCAATCTCTTCACAGGGCAATTCAACCGATTCCATATCCCCGTCAAGGCTTATTTTGATTTTGTCAATATTACTTTACACAATTTTCTCCAAAAAACGAGTTTTTTGGA
>CAJUFF010000133.1 GCA_910585505.1 uncultured Ruminiclostridium sp.
ATGATTCCATAGCCTGTTATGCACATTTCCACAATGCTTGTCTTTTGGTCTTTGGCTTCTTTGGTTCGGAATAGTGTGGTGCTGACGGTCTATCTCTTGTTCTCGGTTGCTTGCATCTTTACCGTACATGAGCATTATCATAAGTGATATCGCATTGTTTTTAAAATAATTAAAATAATAAGGATTGTTTGATCAATGTATAGACTATATGGATGATCAAAGAATAGTATAACATATCCTTTACCGCCTCAAAAACCATCATATTTTGTATTATAATTAATCATAACAGTTTTGTCAAGTCATTAAAATTTTATATCTGATAAAACGTCCTCAACAAGCACGCAATCCTGCGTATCGGCTATAAATACGCCCACATTTCCGGTTCCCTCGTCAATATAAGCCTCGGCAACATACTCTTTCCCGTTAAAGGTATAATACAGTTCATATTTATCTGAGACGTCCTCCGACTTTGTAAATCCCGCCTCGATAATTTCCCTTTCGGTAAGCCCGTTTCCTTCGGCCGAACCTCTTACGTGTTTTTCCATCAGTCTTGATACCGTGTCGGCGGCATTTACTTTGTCTCCCTTTACCGCCGGCAAAACGCTGTCGGGATTTAGAAATTCCCTGTAATCACATATATCGTCCGTAATAAAAACGCTCTCTCCCGTAGCCATTCTTGTAATCGCTATATTGTCCGAATGCGTGTATGCCTCCAGAACATACTCGGTATAATTAAGGTCGGTGTAATAAACCTGTATTCCTTTCGAGATAAGCTCCCCATCGATAACCACATCGGTATTGCAGCCGTATTTGTCGATAAGATCATTGGCTTTGACGCCGTTGGAACGTATACGCTCGCATAGCTCGGTAAGATTAAAATACTCTATAAAATAAAGATCGGGATAATTCTTAAGCTCCTGCGTATTTTCCGGAATATTTCCGGTAACCTCCCACAGAACGCTGTCAAAATTCAACAGATCGGTAGTATACAGCATAAAGACATCCTTAACGGGTTTTCCGTTTTCGTCGTAGGCACGGAATACTATATCCTCCCCCTCGCGGAAAATCGGCAGGGCTGTGGCTCTATACTTATCGGCTGTACGGTGCAGCGCCCTAATTTCAAATTCCCGGCCGCTTACCGTATAAGAGGATTTTCCTATAGGGCGATAAAACTTAATACCCTCTTTTGTCTTTAACACTTTTAAGTCGGAATCATCCAGTTTGTAAACAACGCATTCCGATTCGTCGGAATTTGTTTCCAACACACGGGCGATCCCCGCTTCCGTAAGCTTTGTAGCGGCATTTTCTTCAAAAAAGTCGCTTTGCTCTTCAGCAGCCCCGTAAATCTGTCCATCAAAAGAAAAACATAGGGGGGGAGATACCGTAAGATTTTTTAATTTCGTAAAATCATCTGTTTCTACCATATCACCATTAAACGGTTCCGCGGTGTCGGCGGCTGCCGTATAGCTCATTTCATTTCTTGAAACATCTATGTCCGAAGGAATGTTTTTCTGAGCCAATATCAGGAACATCGCCGCGGTTCCCGCGGCGGCTATCGGAAGAACGGCACCGCAAACGGCTTTTAGTGCCGCCATAACGGCGCTTTTTTTAGCGTTGGCGGCATAATACTCCTCCCGTCTTTCAAAAAGGCTTTTTATCATTTCCTCATCTGTTTTCATATACAAAGCCCTCCTTCTGAAGCTGCTTTTTTAAAGCGATTTTACCGCGGTAAACCAACATTTCAATCTGCCGCTTGGTCTTGTGCATTATTTTTGCCGCCTGCTCATTTGTAAAGCCCTGCAAAAACGTCAGTTTCAGCGCCTGTCCGTACTGTTCCGGCAGCTTTGACAGCGCCTCGTAAAGTACAATCTTATCCTCGTTTCTTATAACCTTGTCCGCAAGATTCATCTCCTCGTAATACGGATTCGGCATTTCGCAATCTGAAATCTCTTTTCTTGTTTTACATTTTCTTAAATAATCCAACGCCATATTTCTCCCTATTGTATAGAGCCATGTTTTAAAGCTGTACTTAGCTTTATAAGGCGGTTTTTTGACCATCAGGCGAAAAAACACGTCTTCCGTTATTTCCTCGGCAATATAGATATCCTTCACATATCCGTTTATAAAAAAAATAAGCCCGTCTTTATAGGCTCGCACAATATCCTCTATACCTGTGTCGTCGCCGTTAATGTAACGAAAATAGTATTCTGCGCCGCTGTCGCCGTTCACCGCAGCTTCACCCCCTAACAGATTTTTCATTATTCTTTTTTTAAACGTATAAAAAGCGAAAAACTCACATATTTTGGAAAGAAAAAACGGGATATTTCACCCGTTGTTTATTTTTAACATATAATTCAAAGCGGATTCGTTTCCGTAATAATTTTTACGTCTGCCTGTCGCTTTAAAGCCATAGCTTTCATAAAGCCTTATGGCCGCGGTATTGCTTTCCCTTACCTCAAGAAAAATCTTTTCCGTTTTTTGGGGACAGTTTTTCAGCAGCTCGTTCATAAGCTTTTTTCCGTATCCCATTCCTCTTTTTTCCGGAATCACCCCGATACGGTAAAGCTCAGCCTCTTCAAATAAAGCGGCGGCAATAAAATAGCCTATTGGAGCTTTCGTCTCATCATAAACAAGTTTGTAAACAACGTCCTCCCTTTGAAGGACGGATTTAACCGCATCAAGACTCCAAGGCTCTTTAGAGAAGCAAATATCCTCCATTTTCTTTATATAAAGCGCGTCTTTATTTTCCCACATATTATTTGTTTTCCTTTATGTAATCCGTGTAGTATTCCTCGAATCTGTCCCTTGCACTGCGATAAGCCTCTATTCCTTTATAATATGGGTCCTCTATACCAAGTACCACTATTTTTTCGTCTGTAAGCTTATTTTTGAAATACGAGCATAAGGTTATTTTCTGCCGCTCGGACATTACATGAACGGAATCGAATTCTTCAATATTATATTGGGATATATGAGTTGGAATATGGGATGTATCTATCCCTTTTTCTTTAAGCACCGTACATACGTTTTCATCAACGGCGCTGCCCACTGCCGCAAGACCGGCGCTCCTGAACAGATAAGGAGCGTCCAGCCTTTGGGCGGTCATATTGGCAATTTCCATAGCCATAGGGCTTCGGGTTTTGTTTGAAGTGCAAATTATCAAAACTTTTTTCATATTATTCTCCGGCAGGTACTGTATGGACTTTCGCAGACAATAACTCACCTTGGCTTAAGCTCGATATCAGTGAGTATCAAACCATGTTTTTCCTATTTTAACGTCAACGGTAAGCGGAACATCCATTTTTACGCAGCTTTCCATTTCTTCCTTCAGAAGTCGGGCGGCTTTTTCGGCGCAGCTTTCGTCCGCCTCAACTATAAGCTCGTCGTGAACCTGAAGTATCAGCCTTGCGTTCATATTTTCCGATTTCAGCCTTCCGTATACCTTTATCATGGCCAGCTTTATAATATCCGCGGCCGTGCCTTGAATAGGGGTATTCATGGCAATCCGCTTTGCCGCTGCCTGAACTGTCTTGTTTGAGGCGTTTATTTCGGGAATGTACCTTCTTCTTCCGAACATTGTTTCCACATAAAGATTTTTTTTGGCGTTTTCGGCGGTCTTCTTCATAAAACAGTCAACACCGCTGTATTTGGAAAGATATGCTTCTATATATCGCTTTGCTTCGGCCATCGAAACGCCGGTGTCCTTTGCCAGCGAAAAAGCGCCTATGCCGTAAACTATGCCGAAGTTAACCGCCTTTGCCCTTGAACGCAGCTCCGGCGTTACCCAATCTATGGGCTGATTGAACACCTGCGAGGCAGTGATGGTGTGTATGTCGTCGCCGTTGAGAAACGCCTGCTGCATAATTTTATCATCGGCGAGATGAGCCAGCACCCTCAGCTCGATCTGTGAATAGTCCGCGTCCACCAAAAGGCACCCTTCTTTTGCGGTAAAAAATCGGCGCATATTTTTCCCAAGCTCCGTGCGCACGGGAATATTCTGGATATTCGGCTCCGCGCTGCTTATTCTGCCCGTGCGTGTCTCCGTCTGCTTAAAAGTGGAATGAATACGACCGTCCTCCTTTACGGCAGCCTTCAAGCCGCTCACATAGGTGGACTGAAGCTTTGTAAAAGCGCGGTAGTCGGAGATAAGGGGCACTATCGGGTGCTTATCCATCAGCTCCTCAAGCACCTCGGCGTTTGTGGAATATCCGGTTTTTGTCTTTTTTCCGCTGGGTAATGCCAATTTTTCAAATAATACCGTCCCTAACTGCTTTGGCGACAGTATATTGAATTTTTCCCCCGCCAAATGGTATATTTTCTCTTCGGTGCTTTCCGTTTTTGTCTTAAGCTCCTCTCCGAAGCTGTCTATACCGTTCAGGTCAACCTTTACGCCGTCGATCTCCATCGAGGTCAATACCTCGGCGAGAGGTATTTCTATATCCGTAAGTATTTTATCCAATTTTTCAGAGGAAATTTTTTCCGCCAGCCGCGTATTGAGTTCATAAAGACATTCGGGAAGCTCCTCGTCGGTTTCCGCCGCTTTAACCCTGTATTCGGCGCAAAGCTTTTCAAGGCTGTAATCCGACGAGCTTACATTAAGCAGATATGCGCTTAAAGTGGTGTCGAAAACCGCGTTTTTGATTTCTATTCCTTTCGGAATAGCGTAAGCGTACAATCCTTTCAGATCAAACGTGCGCTTTTCAACGTCACATTCCAGAACGGTTTTTATTTCGCTTTCAGAGTGATATTTTTTGTACCGCCCGCCTGAGCATACTATAAGAACGCCGTCTTTGAGCATTATATCAAAGGCGTTTTTGTCAAGCAGGGTTTTTTCGGCCGCGTTTTTTTCGCGCGCCTCGCTTATCTCTCTTTCCGCCGCAAGCTCCCCCGCTTTTTTGATACTGTCGGGAGAAATGCCGAGCTTTTTCATTATCGAAAACATTTCCAGCTCCGTCAGGATTTCTGCTAACCTCACCTCGTCCCTTGTAGTGGGAATATAAACGTTCATATCCGTTTCTACGGGCGCATTCAGAGCTATCGTTCCCAATTCGCGGCTTAAAAAGCAGCTTTCCTTTCCGTCGGCAAGCTTTTGCTTAAGCTTCTCCGAAAGCGGCAGCTCGTCAATTTTATCGTATATGTTTTTTATGTCGGAATATTTTTGTATCAGATCCAAAGCGGTTTTTTCGCCTATTCCTTTTACGCCGGGAATATTGTCGCTTGAATCGCCCATCAGAGCCTTTACCTCAATCATCTGTATGGGTTCGACTCCGTATTTTTCCTTTATTTCCGTGGGAGTATACAAAACGTCCTCTTTATTTCCCGCAAGGTTTACAGATACCTTGTCTGTGATAAGCTGAAAGCTGTCCCGATCTCCTGTTGACACAACGGCGCTGTATCCGTTAAGCTCGGCGGCATGAGACAGCGTGCCTAAGATATCGTCGGCCTCCCAGCCCTCTTTTTCCACTATTTTAATGCCCATTGCTCTTAAAATTTCTTTAACGTAAGGCATCTGCATAGCCAGCTCGTCGGGCATCGGCTTTCTGGTGCCTTTATATTCGCCGTAAAGCTTATGCCGGAAGGTTGGCGCCTTTAAATCAAAAGCAACGGCAATATAATCGGGTGAAAAGCCGTTTTGCAGCTTAAACAGTATGTTTAAAAATCCGGTTATTGCGTTGGTAAAAACGCCTTTTTTGTTGGAAAGAGCCCTTATGCCGTAAAAAGCGCGGTTTAATATGCTGTTGCCGTCTATTACAAGGAAAGTCATTGTTAATCCTTTCTTCCGATCACTGCGTTTTTTTGTAAAAACACCGGATTTTGCGGTACTTTTTATGTCCCCGCGACAAAAATCTCCGCAAAACATTTCAGAACGTGTATTCATAGGATATTGCACGCGTCTTTTCGGCAAATTTACGCGCAATTCTTATGAAAAAAAGCTATTACTTCTTAAAAAGCTCCTTTATTTTTCCCAATATCTTCTTATCACTCTTATCCTGCTGCCCTTCGCGGTTTTTATACGCCTGCTCGTAAAAATAAAGCTGCGAATCCAATACCGGTTCGCCTTCCTTCGGCTCCCTTTTGCGGTAAGTTCCGTCGGGAAGCTGTACTCTCGCTTTCACATTATCCTTAAGCATGGTGTTGAAAATTTCCGTCAGCCGCTCCTGTATAACGGGGCTTTTTATCGGAGCCGCAACCTCTACCCGCTTTTCGGTGTTGCGGGTCATAAAATCGGCGGAGCTTATGAAAATTTTACGCCGTTCGCCGTTCCCGAAAATATATATACGGCTGTGTTCCAGAAATCTTCCTACTATCGAGCTTACGGTTATGTTTTCCGTACAGCCTTCTATGCCAGCCACAAGGCAGCAGATACCGCGTATAATAAGCTGAACCTTAACACCCTTCTTGCTGGCCTCAGACAGCTTCTGTATAATATCTATATCCGTGAGCGAATTCATTTTTATGCCTATATACCCTTCGGAACCGTAGGTTATTTCACGGTCTATCAGCTCCACTACGCGGGATTTAAGGCAGTTGGGAGCTACCCAAAGCGTGGAGCTGCTCTCCACCGCAGTTCCCACCGACAGATTATTGAACACCAGCGAAGCGTCCGCACCAAATTCCTTGTCCGAAGTAATCAAGGTAAGATCGGTATAAAGCTTAGAGGTGCGCTCATTATAGTTTCCCGTTCCTATCTGTGTAATATACTTTATTTCATTGCCAATGCGCCTTGTTATAAGAAGCAGCTTGGAGTGCACCTTTAATGAATCCAATCCGTAAATTACCGTAACACCGGCGTCGGCGAGCCGCTTTGCCCAACCTATGTTGTTTTCCTCGTCAAATCTCGCCCGAAGTTCAACCAGCGCCAAAACCTCCTTACCCGCCTCCGCCGCGCGAATCAGAGCGTTCACTATTTTGCTGTCTCTTGCCACTCTGTATAGGGTTATTTTTATGGAAACCACGGTAGAATCGGCTGCCGCTTCCTCCAGAAGCGAGATAAAGCACTGAAAGCGCTCATAAGGATAAAACAGGAGCAAATCCTGTTGTTCCGCCTGCTTCATCATAGAAACGCCTTCCTTTACCATAAGCGGCTGCTGCGGAGTAAGCTTTGTAAAAAACAGCTCCTCCATTCCTTCCAGCCTATCTCTCAGCGCTCCCGCAAAGCCGAAATCAAGAGGGCATTGCTGCGTAAATATAAAGCTCCCCCCCAAATCCAGTCCCAATTTCTTCGCCAGCAGTTCCCTGTCAAACTCCCCGTTTTTAGATAACAGCTCCACGCGTACGGGAGCCAGCTTTTTGCGCTTTTTTATCAGTTCCTCCATAATGTCGCGGAAATCCACGTCATGGTCATACAGCGCCTCGTTCACGTCTATATCCGCGTTTCTCGTAATGCGAAATATATTGCGGCTCAGCACGTCAAAATTCGGAAAAGCCAGATGCACAAAGTGCACTATAAGATCCTCCATCAGCAAAAAACGTATTTCCCCTTCTTCCGCAGGAAGAAAAATAAGCCTTTCAAAAATATCCGAAGCGGTAAGCGGCAGTATGCCTAAAAGAGCGTGTTTTTCACCGCCGTGATGTTTTAAATAAACACCCGCATACAGCTCTTTGTTTTTCACAAACGGCATGGGATGCGTCTTGTCCACCACAATCGGAGACAGAAGAGGAAGAATTTCCTTTTTAAAGTACTTTTCCAGTGCTTCCTCTTCGCTTTTATACCTGAGCTTATCCGGATAAACCTGTTCTATTCCGTGCTCCTTAAGCTTTTTAATTATATCTTTGTACGCCTTTTCCTTTCGCGGAAGCAGCTCGGCGGTGCGTAAGGCTATTTTTTCAAGCTGTTCGGAAGGAGTAAGGCCCGACTTATTGTCCTTTTTCGCTTCCTTGACGATAGTCTGATCGTGTAAAGTACCCACTCTTACCATAAAAAATTCATCAAGATTGCTGCAAAAAATCGACACGAAATTTAAACGCTCCATAAGAGGCAAAGATGAGTCCTCCGCCTCTTCAAGAACGCGTTCGTTAAATTTAAGCCAAGACAGCTCGCGATTATCAAAGCAGCCGTTAAATATTTCGTTCATTTTACAAATTTCCTTTTTATTTAAGAGCTTGTATTCATGGGATTTGTGCGTGGATTTCTGAGCAAATGTTGATGAAAAGGCGCGCTCTATTTCCTACGAATACAAGCTCTGAGTTTTGTGAAAAGCATTTTTTATCGTAAAAGCGCAAAAAGGGCGGAGTTTTTTCGTAGTTCTCCCCCCTTTTTAAGGCAATACCGCACAAAGATTGTCGTGCAGACGCGCAGTCAGATTTTTCGTCAAATTGTCCAAAACGACGCAGGAATACCGGCGTATTTCAAGGAGTTTTGGGCAAAAA
>CAJUFF010000134.1 GCA_910585505.1 uncultured Ruminiclostridium sp.
TGACGCAGAAGATGATAGTTTGGGGATGAAAAGACGGCGTTTCCGATTTTTCAAACAAGCCATCGTATCGATGCAAACCGAAAAATTAAAATTTTGCGGAGGAAATTGTCTATGCTTAAAGCTATTGTTTTTGACATTGGTCAAACTCTGGTTGAGTATAAAAAACCGTTAAATTGGTCGGAATTATACAGACCCGCATTTGAAAGTGTTTCCGAAAAATTCGGATACGTTTTTTCGGAAAATCACTATCAGCTTGCTCATTGTATACTTACTAAATATAACACAAGAGTTAATCCACGGGATTATGAAGTATCCTCCAACCAGATTTTTTATGAGATTCTGAGCGCTATGGACATTCCGTTGAAAAATATAGAGCAAGTTAAGTATCATTTTTATTTATATTTTAAGCAAGACGCCTCTGTTTTTCCGGAAGTTGAAGAAACTCTAAAAAAACTTTCCGATAAAGGAATATTGTTGGGAACGTTATCCGATGTCGCATATGGTATGGACAATGTATACGCGTTGGAAGATATCGGTGCGGTAATAAAATATATAGATTATCCGTTTACTTCCAATGATGTGGGTTATAGAAAACCTTGTGCGAAGGGATTAAAGCTCTTATCGGAAAAAATGCGGACTGATATTAAAGAAATGGCATTTGTCGGTGATGAAGAAAAGGATATAGTGTGTGCCGCCAATGCAGGGGTATATTCAATTCTGATAAATAGAGATAACGCAATAAAAAATTATGGACAAAATAAAGAAATAAATTCATTGTACGAGTTATTGAAAATGTTTGATTGAAATCTTCATATTCCAAATCTTCCCTGAAAAGTAAATGCTGTTGCACTGCCAAGCTCACTTTTTATTCAAACGGCTGTCATCTTAAAATTATACAACATCATCACCGAACATTCCCCCTCTCCCTCATACCCCCATCCTGTTTTCGACCCTTGCGGACACCACCCCAAAAAAATTCTCATTCACCCAACCTTTCCTCCTCTTTCTCCCGTCTTATAGTCGAAGCTTTAAAACCCAAAAAGAAAGGAAATGCAGATGAACGATTTCGCCGATAAACAAGACAACCTCTTAGTGGAAATGATCCTTTTAGGCAGCAACAAAGCCTAAGAGTAACTGGTTATCCGCTACGAAAAAAAGGTAAAAGGCACCACCTACAAGATAACCAAAAACAAATTCTCCGCGGAGGGCGCTTCGCAGGACGCCTTTGTTTGCGCGTGGGTAAAGCTGAGCAGCCTTAAGGACGCCGCGAAATTCGGCTCATGGATCTGCTCCATCGCCAAAAACTGCGCCGTAAATCTTGTGAGACATTACTGTAACACCTCAATTGAAGTAAGCTACGAGTTGCTGAAAAACACGGATATCGATTCCTCTTTGGATACCGATATCGCGAAAGCCTTGGAGCAGGACAGGGACGATCGACTTCACGAGGCGGTGGAGGCGCTGTTCGAAAAGATAAGCGAAATCGTAAAGCTGCATTACTTAGAGGGATTTTCCGTGGGGGAAATATCCGAAAAACTAAACATTCTCGCTGGTAATGTAAAAAGGTGACTACGCCGGCATTCCTGTGTCGTTTTGGACAATCTGATAAAAAAGCTGACTGTGCGTCTGCACGACAATCTTTGTGCGGTATTGCCTTAAATCAGTATATTCTCTTTTCGCGCTACTTCTGCGTCACCTTCACAAATTCCTGAGTATTTGTACCGACAGCCTTCTCTCCCGTCTCCGCGTTTTTTTCCGTCTTTGTCTTTTTCGACCCCTCGAAAACTTTCAGCTTCTCATTATTTACGAATCCGCTTAAAGCCGTGCGTAAAATTATCGATATATCGAGGAAAAAGCTCCAGTTTTCTATGTAACTGATATCGTATTCCACCCGCTTGGCAATGGAAGTATCTCCCCGATAGCCGTGAATCTGCGCCCAACCGGTTATTCCCGGCTTCACCTGATGCCTTATCATATACATAGGTATCTCGTCTTTAAAGCTGTTTACGTAATAAGGTATCTCCGGCCGCGGCCCAACAAGACTCATTTCCCCTTTAAGCACGTTTACAAGCTGCGGCAGCTCGTCTATGGAAAATTTTCTCATAAACGAACCGTATATGGTCTTTCTCGGATCGTCGTCGGTGCTCCATGCAGTGTCTGAGCTTTCGTTATCCCTCATAGATTTAAGCTTGTACATGATGAATTCCTTCTTGTTAAGCCCTATTCTGCGCTGTCTGAATATCACGCTCCCGCCCATTGTCAGCTTTATCACTATCATGGAGGTGAGAACCACGGGAGACGTAAATATCAGCAGCATCAACGAACCCAAAATATCTACAGTGCGCTTAAGAAACGCGTTTCCCATATTATCCAGTGGGATTCTGCGAATGTTTATGGTAGGTATGGCTCCCACCATGTCTATGGAAGAGGAGGGAGTCATATAGTTGTAAATCGAGGGAATGACGGAAATCTTGGTTCCTGTAAGCTCACAGGCTTCCACCACCGCCCCCAGCATTCCCGACTGTTCAACGTTCAGTGCGCATATCGCCTCGTCGTAGTTTTTCAGCTTAAGTGCGGCGGTGAGCTTGTCAAAGCTCCCCAGCCACTTGGCGGAAAGCGTCTGCGTGTCCGATATATATCCCGCGCACACATAGCCGTAATCCTTTTCCCTGTTTATCGTTCTGAGGTAATCCTGAGCTGCCTGACCGCTTCCTATTATTATGACAGATTTTCTGTTATATCCCTTTTTGCGGAGATTTTTCAGCATTTTACGCATTGCGAACCGCTTCGCCGAAATGATTATCAGATCGGTGAGCAAAAAAATGAAAAGCGCTATTCGAGAAAAATTGAAAATTTTTATAACATACAAAAGCGCGATTATAAACAGCCCGTCAAAAATGAAAGCAAAAAACAGCCGTCCGAATTCCGAAGCAAAGCTTTTGGTTCGGAACGAGTCGTACAGCCTCATACAGGCGTATGTCATAAGCTGAATCGGTATAAAAATACAACTTAGCTTTATATAGTCGATGAGGGGGAAATTTTTATCGAGATTGAGTATGTAGAAGGTGAAGAGATATGAGATTATAATTGATAAGATCCCCATCACCGCGTCGCTTATTACGTTTACATAATTGAGAAGCTTCTGGTTTTCTTTTATCATATTTTTATTTTATCCTTATAAAAAGTATACGTCAATTATAAAGGTATAAACTAATTATAACATAAACACGCCTCTGACGCAATCTTTAATAATACAAAAAAACCCCTTATAATATAAGGCTTTTCGACATTTTAAACAAATGTGATAATATTTTAAGAAAACATTTTACCAAAAATGTTAAGAAAATAAAGTTTTACAAAAAAAGACTGCAATCCCACTTTTTGAGCAAGATCGCAGTACATTTTCGGAGATTTTCTTATGTTTAATTATGAAATAATAAATACGTAACTTCTTAATTTAACAACCGAAAAATTACTTTTTCTTTTTAAAGATTATTATTCCCACGGCAGCTGCAATTGCAGGTAAAATAGCAACCGTCAAGCCTGTGTCGCTGTTTTTGTCATCTGAATTTCCGATATCGGTATTTCCGACATTATTGTTTTCATTGTTAGTGGCTTCAGTGTTAATATTACCGATTGAGATTGACGTAGTATTGTTGACAGGAGCTGTTGCAGTGACAGTAACTCCGGTGGTTGTAGTTTCAGGGTTCTGAGTAATAACCGTAGCGGATGTTGATGTATCCGCAATAGTAACAGTTTGGCTTTCGTCAGGTGTGGTGGAGGTTACAGTTGCTTCGGGAACATAGAAGCCGCCGCCTGAATAACTCGTGACAGTGCTCTCCGCAGGAAGCTTTTCAATAGCTCTTGTTTCATTTTCACCGCAATTTTTGCATTCGCGTGTTTCTTCGCCTTCCTCGTCGGCGGTGGCTTCCTTGGTTACCGACCATTCGTCCCAGTCATGACCAAATGCGGGTATTTCTTCCGTTCCTGTTTCTCCGCAATCTTTGCAGGTCAACGTTTTCGAGCCTTTTTGGGTACAGGTTGCGGGATTGGTTATAATATCGCTGTTTTTGTGGGAGCATTTTACGGTTGCTCCCTCCGAATCGCCGATAAGCTCGGTTCCGTCCCAATCGTCGGCGGTTACGTCAACGTCGGTCAGCGTAAACTCCGCGTTGGGCTTAAGCACTTTAAAGGAAGCGAGTATAAGATCAGCGCTTTCGTCCAAGAATCCGCTTCCCATGGTAACATAAGCAAATCCGATCTTTCCCGGCACGTCGAGATTAAAGCTGTTATTGCCGTTCTCGTCAACGTCTCCCGTTATCCAGCCGATAATCTTATTTCCCGGCTTTGCGGAGACAAGCTCCAGCTCTGTCGGGTCGTAGTTCAGCATAAAGGAAATGCCTCCCACACCCTCGCTTCCCGCGTCAATCACGACTTTCACGTCAACGGTTTCTCCCACGCTTGCGTCGGGCGTGTCCACATGGACATTGTATAAATCCTCGGCATGTGAGGGAACCGAAAATGTTCCCAAAGCCACAGCCGCCGCGGCGGATACTGCCGCCAGTTTTTTTAATATTTTCATTTGTTTTCCTTTTTTCCTTTCCGTTTAGTTTATATATTTGTTTATTTTATCCGAGCTGCCTTTTTCCCGAAGCAACCTGAAGCAGCCATTTCGCGTCAGCGGTGTTTATTTTACCGTCGCCGTTCACATCGGCTGCGGCTCTCTGAGCGTCGGTGAGGTCGCGTTTTCCCGAAGCGCACTGTAAAACCCAGCGTGCGTCGGCAGTGTTGATTTTACCGTCGGAGTTTATATCACCCAAAATATAGTCGGGTATAAGCTTTTCTTTTGTTACTATGTATTCGCTGAAATGGTTGGTTTTAAACATCAAGTAAAGCCCCGATACCGTTGCTTTCATATCGGTAAGCTTTCCGTCCTTTGCGCGGTAGTATACCATAAACAGAAAACCGTCCTCTCCTGCGGGAATGGGTATTCTTACCGTAACCTCCGCGTTGGGCTGTATCGGCTGTCCGTTGAGCGTAAGAGTGATGTCGAAAACAAAAGCGTCTTTATATTCCTCCGAGGGCTTCTTATCAACGTTCAGAATCGTGTCGTCGGGAACGGCATCCTTATCGGGAAGCACTATGTTTACCCCCGTGTCGTTTTCGGTGTCGGAAATAATGGGGTCGGTTATAATCTCTTCGGCAGTTATTATGTATTCGCCAGACTTATCGGCGGTGAAGACCATATAGCCGTTTTCGTATTCTGCGTTCATATCGGTATATTTTCCGTCGACTTCCTTTCGGTAAACCTTACACTCGCCGCCGTCCCATTCGCTCGGCACGGGAATTTTTACGGTGACATCTTTCGTGGGTTGGAACTCGGAACCGCTTCCGTCATTTAAATCAATACCGTAAACAAAAGAATTTTCGATGGAAGTTTCTTCCCCTTTTGTTACCGTTAAAGTAACATTGTTTAAATCCGAAGCCGTTACGATAACACCGGTTTCGATACTGAACAAACCTTCGCTGCCTAATGCCACAAAGTTAATTGAATGTTCATCTGCGTATGTCTGAGCATATGAACCGGCTGTGCCGTATATGGTAAGCAGAGGGCATTTGTCAAACGCTTCTTTATTTATTTTTGTAACACTGTCCGGAATTAAAATTGAGGTAAGTGAAGTGCAGTTTTGAAATATCCCCCAGCTATCTAAATTTGTAACTTCATTGGAAATTACCGCCGATATAAGCGAAGTGCAACCCGAAAATACCAAGCCTCCTATTGATGTAACATTATTTGGGATCACAATCGAAGAAAGCGAAGAGCAATTCTCAAACGCAAACCACTCTATATTTGTAACTCCATCGGGGATTTTAATTGATCTAAGTGAAGTGCAATTCTTAAATGTATACATTCTTATATCCGTAACTCCATCGGGAATTTCAACTGAGGTAAGTGAAGCGCATCCGTCAAATGCAGATTCATTTATTTTGGTAACGATATACGGTATGGAATAAGATTTGTCGGCTTTACCTGCGGGATATTGAACTAAAACAGTCCAATCCTTGTTAAACAAAATACCGTTTTCGGATAAATAGCTTGTGTTATTTTCGTCAACGTTTATTTCTGTCAAAGAGCCGCAGTTTGCAAATACACTATTACCTATCTTTGTAACACTGTTTGGGATTATAACCGAGGTAAGCAAGGAACAACCGTAAAATGCGACGTCCTTTATCTCGGTAACGGTGTTTGGTATTGAATAAGATTTATCGGCTTTACTTGCGGGGTATTTAATCAAAACAGTCTTGTCCTTGTCAAACAAAATACCGTTTTCGGATGAATAGCTTGTGTTATTTTCGCCAACGTTTATTTCTGTCAAAGAGTCACAGTGTGAAAACACACTTACACCTATATCTGTAACACTGTCGGGAATTTCAACCGAGGTAAGCGAAGTGCAACCATAAAATGCCTGATGGCCTATACTTGTAACACTGTCGGGTATAGCAATTGAGATTAGAGAAGTGCATCCATCAAATGCCATCTCGCCTATACTTGTAACACTATTGGGAATTACAATTGAGGTAAGCGAAGTGCAATGCTCAAATGTATAATTGCCTATATTGGTAACACCGTCTGGGATTGTAATCTTGGTAAGCGAAGCGCATCCTTTAAATACTCCATAATCTATATTAATAACACTATCGGGGATTACAATTGAGGTGAGCAAAGTACATCCTGTAAATGCATAATCGCCTATAGTTGTAACGCCGTCGGGGATTACAATTGAAGTGAGCGAAGTACAGTTATAAAATGCAAAATCCCCTATACTTGTAACTCCGGCGGGAATGTCGATTGAGGTTAACGAAGCGCAATTGTAAAATGCGTAGGCGTATATCTCGGTAACCGTGTCCGGTATCGAATAAGATATATCGTTCCTGCCTTCCGGATATTGGACAAGAACTGTTCTGTCTTTGTTAAATACAATACCGTTTTCGGACGAATAGCTTGTGTTGTTTTCGTCAACGTTTATTTCTGCCAATGAATTGCAGTTTTGAAATGCCCCGCCGTCTATATTTGTAACTCCGGCGGGGATTACAACAGAGGTGAGCGAAGTGCAGCCGGCAAATGTAAACCCACCTATAAATGTAACGCTATCGGGTATTTCGATTGAGGTAAGGGAAACGCAATCGGAAAATGTCCCCTGTTGTTCAAGCCAAGAATCGGTATTACCTATTTTTTGAACACCATCCGGAATTACAATAGAGGCAAGCGAAGTACATCTGCGAAATGCTGCATTTTCTATACGTATAACACTGCTGGGTATTGCAACCGACTTGAGCGAAGTACAGCCGGAAAATGCAGCCGAGCCTATTACCGTAACACCGTCGGGTATTACAACAGATGTAAGTGAAGTACATTCGGAAAATGCATAGCCGCCTATTTCTGTAATCCTTTTCCCGTCAATCTCCTCGGGAATAACAACGTCTCCACCCGCACCGTTGTATTTAAATAGGGTCCATGTTTCGCCCCACCCGGTCAATGTATACTCCGGATTGTCGTCAGGCTCTTCCTCGGCTTCGATTATTTCCTCGCTTGTCCCTTCTTCAGCCCATCCTTCATCGGCTTCGCTCGTTTCCTCGGTCGTCTCTTCCTCAGCCGCTCCCCCCTCGGCAAACATAGTTCTCCTTTCCGTAATGATCTGCGGCAGCGCGGTTGCAGCAACAGCCAGCGTCAGTACCGCCGCAATAATTCTTTTAAACTTCATTTTGCTACCCTCCAAATGTCAAAATATTTCCGCGCAAACAAAAAGTGCGCAGCATAAGCTACGCACCGAAAAATGCACAGCTCAATGCTGCGAAACATCTTCCATCATATATTTAGCCAAAACTCACATAGGCACAACGGAAAAAGAGCAGTGCACTTTTACCTAAAACAGGCAGAAGTACCTACATGAGTTTACCCAAATTGGCTTAAAATATTAAGATGTTTCGCACCTTTGATTATACCATACATTATAAAGAAACGCAACCATATTTTTAAAAAAACATGTTCAAAAAACAAATTCGTCCTTTTTACCATCCTTGCTGTACAGTTTCAACAAATTTTGCGTTCACAGACAGTTATATCGGTCTTTAATCAAGTTGTAGGTTTGATTAAAGACTGCCCCCAAAACACTAATCCAACAGTTTTAAAAGGGATTAGTATTAAACATAAAGACGTTAAAAGGTAAATGAAAGCAACACGGAAATTATAAGTACCTGAATCCGCAAAACTCAAACTGTTATAAATGCGAAAAAGCCGCATTGCAGTA
>CAJUFF010000135.1 GCA_910585505.1 uncultured Ruminiclostridium sp.
TAGCTTCAAGGAAAAAAACGCAGTCAAACCGTCGTTTGACAAGGCTTTTTGACGCAAAAGATGACCGTTTGGGGGCGAAAAGACGGCATTTCCGATTTTTTAAACAAGGCATAGTATTATATTGTTTGAAACTGCTTTTCAAGCTTAAGAACGGCAGATTTAAGCTTAGCTTCCACCACCTTCTCGGATAAACCCGAAAACATCGATATTTCCTTGGGGTTGAATCCGAAAATTGCCCATACCGAAGCTGTAAATCTTTCTGCATCGGTAAGCTTCCGCATTACGGATTTTATATATGTGGGATTTGTTTCGTATTCCGGAAGCCTTTTTCTGTACTCTCTGTAATATCTGATAATTTGCTCGCAAAGTTTTTTGAGAAGCAGGCCGTTAAATTCCTCTTCGGACGAGCAGTCACGTATCGCGGAAAAGGCCTCGGCCGACGCAATTTTAACGGCGTTTACAGCCTCATCGCGGTTGGCAAGAGAGTGATAGGCGAGGTAGTAGAGTTTAATATATATTTTGGAATAAATTTCCGCAAATGCCTGAATATCTCCGTTCTGCGCGTTTTTATATGTATCGGACATGGTATGGACAAGTCCTCCTTTTTTTGTGGATTGTATTGTTTACCGACAAAATTTTACGGCTGTACCCTTGACAAAAAAACTCGTCACACTGTTTTTTTAGACTTGTTTACGGATTTTTGGACAACCAATAATATAATAACATAAAAATAAAAAAAATAAAAGAGTTTTGATGAAAAAAATAAAATTTTTCCAATGCAAACAAAAAAAATCACTTTTGTTTGAAACAAGTTAAAACGAAAACCTGTCCACACATGAGCGGTGTGCGGATTATCTGGCGGATTTTGTCTGCAAAGTCTCATAACCCCCTGCCGCTTAATACCAATCTTTAATCAAATCTACAACTGATTAAAGATTACACCCTAAGCACTAATTTTTGGTCATCCATATTATTCTTGAGCAAAACTTAGTATAAGAGACGAAATACATCCGGCAGCGGTTATAAAGCAATTGTTTTTCTTTATATCCCTTTTCACTTTGTTTTCACTTGACATGAAAAAACTAATATGTTATATTTTATGTAAATAAAGGAAAATCCTCTTCAAAGAAAGGTGGAATACGGTTATGGAATCAAAAAGCAGCAAGGCAACCGTCTATATGACAAAAAACATTACCCCGGAAGGATTAACGGCGGTTTATAACGCATTGGAAAGAAAATGCTCCGGTAAGACAGCCGTTAAACTGTCCACCGGTGAACCTCCGGCCAGCAACTACCTCCGTCCCGCTCTTATCAAGGATTTGGTACAGCTTGTTCACGGCACTGTTGTAGAGTGTAACACCGCCTATGAGGGAGAAAGAATAAGAACGGAGGATCACTATCGCGTGGCAAAAGAGCACGGATTTACCGAAATAGCGGATTTTCAGATACAGGACGAGGACGGCTCCATGGCGCTTCCCGTAAACTGTGGAATAAGACTTAAGGAAAACTATGTGGGAACGCACTTTCCCGACTATGATTCCTACCTTATTCTTTCCCACTTCAAGGGGCATGTAATGGCGGGTTTCGGAGGAGCCATAAAGAATATTTCCATAGGTCTCGGTTCAAGCAAGGGCAAAGCGTGGATTCACAGTGGCGGAACAAGCTTTACAGATTTCTGGAGCGGCGAGCAGGACGCTTTTCTTGAAGCCATGGCGGAGGCGGGGAAATCCGTAGCCGATTATCTCGGAGACCGAATCGTTTACGTCAACGTTATGAACAGACTTTCTGTAGACTGCGACTGCGACGGACACCCCGCAGAACCCGATATGAAGGATATAGGCGTTCTGGCTTCCACCGATCCCCTTGCGCTTGATCAAGCGTGCATCGATCTGGTATATTCCGCTCCCGACGGAAAGTCTCTTATTGAAAGGATAGAATCCAAAAACGGGCTTCATACTCTGGAGCACGCGGCAAAAATAGGGTTGGGAAGCAGGGAATACAAACTGATAATGTTAGACTGAAGCCATCGGATTTTTAAAAAAGGAGGGAAAACCAATTGAAAAAGTCCATAAAAAATCTTACCATTTCCGCGGTATTTTTAGCCGTGGGATTAGTCCTCCCCTTTTTTACCGGCCAAATCCCCGCCATAGGCAATATGCTGCTGCCCATGCACATACCCGTATTTCTGTGCGGTCTTATCTGCGGGTGGCAGTACGGGGCGGCAGTAGGATTTATTCTGCCCCTTTTCCGCTCCCTTTTATTCAGTGCGCCGCCCATATATCCCAATGCCTGTACAATGGCGTTGGAACTTATGACCTACGGACTTATAGCAGGGCTTCTTTACAGCCGTTCAAAATGGCGCTGCGTACTTTCTCTTTACCGTTCGCTGCTTATCGCAATGATATGCGGAAGAGTTGTATGGGGTATTGCACAGATGATTTTATTGGGATTTGGCGGCAAGAGCTTTACTTTTCATATGTTTCTGGCGGGCGCGTTTCTTAACGCCATTCCCGGAATAGTACTTCAGCTTATATTTGTACCCGCGGTAATGATCGCTCTTAACAAAACGGGACTGGTACCGTTTAAGACGGCGGCGAAGGAGCGGCGGCAGTGAAAAAAACGGTTTTGGAGGATATAGCGGCGGCTGTGATAAATGCAATTAAAGAGATAAAGAGATTTAAAGTAAAGCCACTGCTTATCGCTGTGGAGGGAAGATGCGCATCAGGTAAAACTACGCTTGCCTCAGCTTTGCAAAAGGAGCTTGGGTGCTGCGTTTTTCATATGGACGATTTTTTTCTCAGACCGGAGCAGCGAACAAGGGAACGACTGCTTACGGCGGGGGGAAATATCGATTATGAACGCTTTAAGGAAGAGGTGCTGGAGCCTTTGAACCACGGGGCGCCAAAGGTGAGCTATCGGGCTTTTGACTGTAAGTGCATGAGCCTTTGTGCGGCTGTTACTGCCGAAATAGGAGATATTTGCGTTTGCGAAGGGTCATACAGCTGTCACCCGCAGCTTTGGCAATATTACGATCTGCGTATTTTTCTTTCCGTTGATAAGGAGGAGCAGATTGAGCGGATCGCAAAAAGAAACGGAGTGAAAAATGCGGACGAGTTTAGAGAAAAATGGATTCCCCTGGAGGAAATGTATTTTTCTGAGTTCGATGTTGAGGGGAGATGCGAAATGAGATTTCGGACTTGAATTTTAAAAAAGCGGAAAAAAGTGCGTGTAATACCAATCTTTAATCAAGTTGTAGAATTGATTAAAGATTGTACCCTAAGCACTAATCTTTGATTATCCTATACCTTGATGATGCGGAATATGCAAAGGAGGAATTCCGTGAAAAATGGGACAGGAAATATCCCGATATATTGAAATCGTGGGATAAAAATTGGGCGGAGCTGACAGCGTTTTTTGAATATCCTGCGGAAATCAGAAGGATAATATATACAACAAACGCTGTTGAAAGCTACCATAGAATGGTGAGAAAATTTACCAAGTCAAAGGCAATTTTTCCTACCGATGATTCTATCCGTAAGGTAATTTATATTAGTGTGACCGAAATATCGAAAAAGTGGACAATGCCTGTAAGGGATTGGGGCTTGGCTTATGCACAGTTCTCCATATACTTTGAGGATAGATTTGCAGCCTGATGTTGGGGACTCTGTCCCCAAACCCCTGAGGTTTACCCGCTTTGGAGATACCCGGTGAAAGAGAAAACAGCGGCTTTTCTGCCGCTGTTTTCTCCGTAACATCTCATAGTCTGCGTTGGGTTGCTCCTCAGCGTTGCCCTTTTTGACTGTGGTTTTAGTATTTGCTTGATTTTAGGGAAAATGCATTTACACGGTTTATTTTTCATAACCGTTTATTATTCAATCAACATGCCATTTTCAATTTTTACTATCCTGCTACATTTATTAGCCACGTCCATATCATGAGTAACAACTATTATCGTCATACCGTCACCGTTGAGGTCGTGGAAAAGCTGCATTATTTCACCTGCGGTTTTGGCGTCCAGTGAACCTGTAGGCTCATCTGCAAGCAAGCAATTTGGTGAATTTACAATTGCTCTGGCTAAACCCACACGCTGTTTTTCACCGCCGGAAAGCGTATAAGCTGCTTGTTTCGATAAGTGAGATATCCCTACTTTAAACAAGGCTTCTTTCGCTTTGTTTTTCATTTTTCTAAAAGGAGTTTTACTGAAATACAAAGGAGCCATTACGTTTTCCATAACTGTTTCATTCTCTATCAGCCGGAAATCCTGCAGCAATATCCCGATGTTTTCATTTCTGCATTTTGAACACTGTGTATCATTCATACTTGCAGTATTTTTTTCATCAAGTATAAAATCGCCTGAAGTTGGCTTGTCCAACAGTGAAATTATATGTAAAAGCGTAGACTTTCCAACACCTGAACGCCCCATTACAGCCACGAATTCTCCTTCTTCAACTGTCAACGAAATATCATTCAGGACTCTGTTTTCATTTGATTTACCTTCGTTGTATATTTTTGAAATATTTCTTAGTTTGATCATTATTGTATAACCTCAATTCGGTGTTTTCAATACTAATTCTTTTATAGTTTTCTTTTTTTGCAGAACATATTGAAGAATTATGCTTATTATAGCCGTAACCATAAAAGCAGCTAGCACAGGAAGTGCAATTTTTGGAGAGAACGTGAAATAATGCTTGAAATTTCCATGTAAAAGCTGATAAACTGTTTTTATAATTACTATTGACATAATACCGGACATTGCAATATAAACTATGGAATAAAAAATACTTATAACAAGAATTTTTCTTCTGGTACAGCCAAGTAAAAAATATATGGTATACACTTTCATACTGTCTAATAAGGTGATTACAGATATTGACACCACTGTGCTTAATGAAATAACAAAAAATATTATAACGAATGGATAGATAACATCAATATTTCTTGTGATTTCTCTTTCCTCTGAGGCTATCATTTGTTTGTCGGTGCAAGCGTATGCATCTCCAAGCATTACAGCATAATCCTCCATAAGCCTGTCCTCGGTATTTTCGTTAAAATACACAAGGTAGTTAGGTCTTATAAAGAACATCTCAACGTCATATTCCGAAGCAAGGTCGCTGTTCGAGACAATAACAAGGGGTTCGTTAATGCCTGTATCATATATTTCCGATAAAAGCATCGACTTGTATTTATCAGTTTGTCCTTTGCTTGCACCTAACAAGAATAGCGGTTCAGGCATTATTCCGACAACAGTATAATTAAGCTCATGAATGCTATTACCATCTTGGGAAAATACATAATAATTTAATTTGTCTCCGACCTTATAATTCTTAGCATTCCAACCTCCAAGAACACATGGCAGCATTTCGTCTGTTTTTTGCAGCATATTTTCCCAGCTGCCGCTAATTAACGGATACTGTACAGAATTGAGTGTAAGAGGGTCATAATAATATGTCGTTGCATAGTCCTCATATTTTGTTTTCGCAATCAGCTCCTCGGGAATATCTTCTCCCAACAAATACAGCCTTTGCATTTCTAATGTCGCATTCTCTCCAAGAAATGTGTACCCGTTTGCTATGAAGGAGGTTCCGAGATAATCTTTACAATCCGACATTAATTCATCTGTTTCCTTCCGATATTCAACAGGATCCTCACTATCAAAATCAGAAGACCTTGAACGATAAATCATTCTATTGCCACCGCTTACAGAATCAATACAGGCATGGGAAAGCGTATAAGCGTTGTATACTCCAACCAGCGCTACTGTTACTACAGCAATCTGAAATATTATCATAACAAACATAAACGGATTTTCAAATATACGTTTTAAAAGGAGAATAAGGGTTTTCACAACAACAGTTCCTCTTTTATCGGTTTTATTACTGATTTTATTGATGGGATAAGAAGAAGGGAAAGCGCAATAGCAAATGCCGCAAGGGTAAATAATATACTTGAAAGGTTTAATTGAGTATTCTCAAATACAGAAAGTCCCGAAAAGTTTTTTACTATCATCAGAGCCGCTGTTCCCAAAACGAAGGATACTGCAAGGATTGCCATGTAGACAAGATAAATGTGCAGTGCTGCTGCTATAGAACTTTCTCCCACAATTCGCAAAATTGAAAAATAATCACTCATTCGTTTTGCAATAAATTTGTAAATAAAGCACAAATTCATAAATGCAATTATTATTACAAATATACTTGTTATGATTATTTCACTAAGATAAGAAAAAGTTATATCGCTTATTTTTAAGCCTTGCTCAACAGATACTCCGTTGACCGCGCCGGAAACATATTCCTGAATCGCTGCTATCTGCCCATCAGCAAGCCCATCAGGAAGCGTTACGCTTATCGTCGATAGAAAAAAATTATCAAAGCCAGTAGTATACGGTATTTCAAAATAATTTGAAAAGGTTTTTTTAAAACCTATTATCTCAAATTCCGTACCGTCAATATAAACTTTATCTCCGATTTTTAACTCGGTTTTTGTTATTTCTTCACTGAAATTATCAACGTGAGTAGTTCCGGCAACAACTACACGATGTTTATTTTCAACGTCTTGAAAAGTTATTCCCCTGCCTTCAGTTACGGAAGAAGCCTGAGCTTCAAGATTAGCAGCTCCCGATATTGTATTCCCTTCCTCGGAATAAAAGGTAAAAGAGTAACTATCAGGAACAGCAATACCGTTTTTTTCTATAATTGCTTTTAATTCATCAAAAGAATATTCATTTGATGGTAAATTGAAATTAAATGATATTGTTCTTACCGACATAAGCGATGAAGCAAGGTCGGTTGTAGCGCTTGGTACTGTAGAATAAAAAAATATGCATGCAAAGGTCGTCAATGTCTGTATAATGATAAGCCATAGGGCAAAAAATGTGTTTGATTTAAACAAAACATATAGCGTGTTAAATAATAGTTTGATTTTTCTCATTGTATTTTTCTTTCAAGTATACTGATTTTTGTTAAATTATTTAACCGAAGGTAATACCGTCATAACAGGCAGTTGTCCTATGGAACATCTGCCCGTAATGACGGATGTCAGCTTGTGGCGTTTGTTGTGTCAGTATAAAGATTAATTTACAGTTAATTTTTGAATTCCAACCACACTACTTGTGGACGTCTTATCTGAGTAGACCTTTGCGATTCCGTATCCTCGACCATACTTGCCAAATTCCCATGCATTAACCTCAATATATTGAACTCCTTTGTCTAACATAGAATATGATTCACTCTTATCATTGAAATTTTCTCCATTAGACGTTTCTGTAATCGTTGCATAAACGTAACGATATTTATTCACTGTTGCACCCGCTTTTGCAATAATCGATGGATTTGAAAAAATATCATCATTTCCGACGTTGTATATAGTTTCAAGACCATATGAAGCATTGCCATAATCAAATTCGTGACTATCTTTGCGGTTTTTATTATACGATGTTGCGTAATTATACTCGTAATCTGAAGCCAAAACTATTAAAGCAAGTGATGTGGCGCATATTGCAACCGCAGCTAAAAAAACAGAAATTTTTTTTACGATACGTTTCATAACAAATTCCTCCTAAGGGTAAGTTTTTTAATGATAGTTTTCTTTTTTATGTCTTACTTAACATTTTTTTCAATGCTTCCGGCTCTTTGGACTGATATGGTTCATAAGCGGACGCAGCGTCGTTAGCCTTAATTGCTATCTTCATTAATACTTTTAGCAATTCGTTTTTTCACTTCTGTTCCTCCTTTAAATTTTAAAAATTTATGTAATGATGTTAATCCAACACTCTGCGCACAAGTGTTAAAAAAACATCATTAATACTAAGAAAGCTTTAGTCAGTTCCTTTTAAGTTTATTATACATATTTTTGAAATAAACGCAAGAATTTTGGCACCAAGCGCAGGTATTTGACACGAAATGCAAAAATGCCCAAAAACTTGACTTTTTTGCCGCAATATGCTATAGTAAATATAAAGAAAGCTTGGCAAAAAGCCGAGCAAAAATTTCATAATACAAAGCAAATTAAAAAGTATAACCAACTATTATCCCAAAAATATAGATGTCAATTACAAATTATTCTTTTTTAGTTTTTCTGCCATTTTTATAACATCTGCGATAGTATCTTTTTCTTCCTTTGAAGCGTTAAGCATAATTGAAATCGCTTTCCCAAACGTAATATCTTTCCCTAATTTTTTTTTCAAAATTTTTGAATAGTTGATGCTGTAATTGCAGTTATTAATACTGTTAACCAATTAAAAATTGGAAAAATGGTTTTTAATTGGTTAAC
>CAJUFF010000136.1 GCA_910585505.1 uncultured Ruminiclostridium sp.
ACCTGCCATATATGCAAACATTCTTTGAAAGTGGTATGTAGAGCAACATGCTATGTGTGCAAGTTCATCATAGCTTATTTCTTCTGCAAGATGTTCCTCAATATAAGAAATTGTTTTATTCAGTTTTTCTATCCACTCCATTTTTTTACCCCTTTCCAGTGATAATTATATTTCTTTGGATTGATTATTTCCTCTCTTTTCATGCACAAAAAAGAGAGTGTCAGAAGTTTATACTTGCTTTTTTGCCTGATTGCATAAACCACGGCCTTTTAATGTATATAATTTATCATCTTTAAGGAATACATACATTTTGTCCAAGAATTATATTTTGTGTTATATCATATATGACATTTGCGTCAAATCCCTCTTCACGCAGCATTGAACCAACGTCTCCGGCAAATTTGGCAAAAGCAAACCGTGAAATATAATGAACGCCGGATTTACCGTCATTCTGAGGAACAAAATCCACGTACCCAAAACCGTCCGGAACAGGGGTACCCACCTTAAAAAACCGTCCCCCAATACCATGGCACTCCTCAACGTCTACCCTTTACCAAAACGATGCAGTAATATCTCGTATCATAATCAATGACGCAGCGATATTCGTTCATTTTATCAAGAGTACGCAAAAGATTTTTCATCTCTTCGGTATTTTGCGATAAATCCTTTTCCAATCCTATAAATGTTAATTCCGGAAAATTCATACATTCAAAGCTTTGCACTCTTATCCCGCTGTCACACTGCTGATACTCCACAAGTCCGGACATAAAAAGAGTACACTGTACACAAGCGTTACAATCCTTAAGAAATTTACATAACCGAAAACTTCCACACTGTCGGTTCCGGCAGAGCTCGTCACACTTCCAGCAAATTTTCTTCTTATATCAGTACTTCTTAGTGCTCCGAAATCATTAAAAACTGCTTCGACAGCTTCTTTTAAAAGATCGGCATGAGTTTTCCCCATAAATTCGTCGTTTAAACAATTCAATGCATCAAAAACCGCAGTGTTAACCACACCCGACGGCTCTAACTTTGACAGCTCGGCGTTAAGAAGCTTGTTTTGCCGTAAAAAACCGCCGACAATACTCTTAAAAAGCTTTTCGTTCTCGACAAATTCGTCCTCGCTCCACTCTCCGTTTTTTAAAAGCGGTTCGGTTAATTCGTCAAATACATTGGGATTCGTACCCCGCGCGCGTCCCGCCCAATCCGATATATAACCGTATCTTTCCTCCGGAGTCATTTTAACTGGTTGTTCCGGCTATGTGTACCAACAAAATTTTTTAAAAAATATCCTCCATTTTATTTTTTGACTATTAGGTAGCCTTAAACTGACTGTTATAGAGACTTGCGTAAAATCCGCCTTTTTCTATCAGCTCATCATGATTTCCCATCTCTATGATATGCCCCGACTCCATAACAAGAATACAATCCGCCTCCTTTATGGTAGAAAGCCTGTGTGCGACAATAAAACTGGTTCTTCCGTTCATCATTTTGGCGAACGCCTTCTGTATGCGTATCTCCGTCATCGTATCAATTGACGACGTGGCTTCGTCAAGTATAAGCATAGGCGGCAGGCACAGCATTACCCTTGCTATGCAAAGAAGCTGCTTCTGCCCTTGAGAAATGTTTGTCTCATCATCCGATATTCTTGTATTATACCCGTCGGGAAGTCTTTTTATAAAGCTGTGGGCATGAGCGGCCTTGGCGGCGTTTATAACATCCTCCTCCGTGGAGTCCGGCATACCGTATGCAATATTTTCAAATACCGTGCCGTTTTTCAGCCATGTCTCCTGAAGCACCATTCCGTAGGAACCGCGAAGAGAGTTTCTGGTAATGTCCCTTATCGGAATACCGCTGACGCTGATCTCGCCGAAATTCACATCATAAAATCTCATCAACAGGTTTATAAGCGTGGTTTTACCGCAGCCTGTTGGTCCGACTATGGCAATGCGCTGCCCTTTCCTTACCGCCAGATTAAGATTTTCGATAAGAGGTCTTTCCGGCGAATAAGAAAAAGAAACGTTTTTTATGTCAACACTTCCGTCAACATCTTCGGGCAAAAGCTTAACGGCATTCGGCGCGTCGGGAATTTCCGCCTCGGCGTCTATTACGTCAAATATGCGTTTGGCCGAAGCAATGGCGCTCTGAAGCTCGGTTATTACTCCTGATATCTCGTTGAAAGGCTTGGTATACTGATTTGCGTAGGTGAGAAAACAGCTCAGCTGTCCCACCGTTATCGCTCCGGCAGGTGAAAGAACGTTTATGGCGCCGAAAACACCTACCCCAGCGTAAATAAGCCCGTTTACAAAACGTGTGGAAGGATTTGTAAGGGAAGAAAAGAAGATTGCCTTAATGCTGTATCTGCGCAAATCCTCGTTTATCTCGCCAAATTCCGCTTCCGCTTCGTTCTCGTGGGAAAAAGCTTTTACAAGATGCTGTCCGCCTATCATTTCCTCCACAAGAGAAGTCATTTTTCCTCTTGTTTCCGACTGCTTCCTAAACATATCAAAGCTGTGCTTCGCCACAAAGGACGCCACAAAAAAAGACAGCGGAGTGATCAATACCACGATGAGAGTTATCCACACGTTAATGGACAACATAAAGCAAAGTGTACCCAAAATAGTTATTATACCCGTAAAAAGCTGTGTAAAACCCATCAGCAGTCCGTCGGATATCTGATCGGTATCGGTAATCATACGGCTGATAAGATCACCGTGAGGATGTGAATCTATATATGACAAAGGCACTGTCAGCAGCTTGCCGAAGGCGGTGCGGCGTATATCACGAACCGTAAGATAAGTTATTTTATTGGTGCAGAGATTCATAAGCCAGTTTGCGCCCGCTCCGGCGGCGGCGGAAATTATAAGCTTTATCAAAATGGGAAGCATTGAGTTAAAGTCAACTCCGCCCGCTTCAACGGCACAGTCGATTGCGTCACCGATAAGAATAGGTATATATAACGTAAGAGCGACATTGATCACCGAAAAAAACGCCGCCAGTACGAGATAATAAAGATGCGGCTTCGTAAAAACCAGTATGCGTTTTAAAATATCTTTACTGTAATTTTTTTTCCTGTCTTCCATCTTAAATCAAGTATATTCCTTTCGTAAAATATCGGTTTATCACTTTTCCGCTTCCTGTTCGGACATTTGCGACAAGCAGATCTCGCGGTATACCTGACAGTTGTTGAACAATTCGCCGTGAGTGCCTGTTCCCGCCGCCTGCCCGTCGTCAAGTACAATGATTTTATCCGCGTGTTTTATGCTAGAAGCCCTCTGGGACACTATGAAAACAGTGCTTCCCGAAAGATCCTGCTTCAGCGCCGTTCTCAAAGCCGCGTCGGTAGCAAAATCCAAAGCGGAGGATGAATCGTCCAAAATGATTATATCCGGCTTCATTACCACAGCCCTTGCTATGGTAAGTCTCTGCCTCTGTCCTCCGGAAAAATTTCTTCCTCCCTGCTCCACAACCGAATCCAAACCATCGTGAAGTTTTCTCACAAATTCCGCCGCCTGAGCCGTTTCCAGCGCAGTCCATATTTCGTCATCGGAAGCGTTCTTTTTGCCCCAGAGCATATTTGAACGTATCGTACCCTTGAACAAAACGGCTCTTTGAGGTACGATCCCTATTTTTTCCCTAAGCTGACTTAAAGGATATTTTCTTACGTCAACACCGTCTATTCTAATCTCGCCATGCGTAATATCGTAAAATCGAGGTATAAGGTTTACCAGTGTGCTCTTTCCCGAACCGGTACCGCCTACCACGCCTACCGTTTCGCCTTTTTCAACGATAAGATTTATATTTTCAAGCGAAGGCTTATCCTTATGATAAGCGAAAACGACATTTTCAAATTCAACAGCGGGAGCGCCTATTACCGCTTTCGCCGGTATATTTCCTTCATCGGTAACAGACGGCGTTACTGCGAAAATATCGTTTAATCTTGACGCGTTGGCGCTGGCTTTGGTCAGGATAATAATAAGATTAGCAACCACTATTAGAGCAAGAAGTATCTGATTCATATAGTTTACAAGAGCGATAAGCTCACCCTGCGTAATCGCCCCGCTGTCCACCGATCCTCCGCCGAACCACAGTATGGCGGCGATGGCAATATTCACTACCGCAAACGTAAGAGGATTCAGCAAAGCGGATACCCTTCCCACTCTCACCTGAGCCCTCAACAGTTCGCCGGTCTCCTCGTCAAAGTCTTCCTTTTCATTGTTTTGTCTGGCAAAGGCTCTGACCACCCTTACACCCGACAGATTTTCGCGGGTTAGCAGTGACACACGGTCAAGCCTCGACTGTATTTTTTTATATTTGGGTATGGTTTTCGTCATTACAAGGTAAATTATCAAACCGATAACCGGAGCCGCAACGCCGAAAATAAGCGTAAGCGACGGACTTACCGTAAGACACATCACAATCGAGCCGATAACGATAAAGGGACTTCTCAGAAACAGCCTAAGAAACATATTAACGCCTGTCTGAGCCTGATTTATATCATTGGTAATTCTGGTTATCATGGTCGGAGCGCCTATTTTATCTATTTCGGCGTGAGAAAGTGTGTTAAGATGCCTGTAAAAATCCCTGCGTAAAGCGGTACCAAAGCCCAACGCCGACTTTGCCGCAAAATACTGAGCGGTTATCGCCGCCGCAAGACCCAATATTCCCAGAATAACCAGAACAAGCCCCATTTTGTATACATAGCCTTCGTCACGGTTTTTTACGCCTATGTCAATAATATTTGCCATAACTATCGGCACGGCAAGCTCGAAGCTCGCTTCAAGGAACTTAAATAACGGAGCAATAATGCTTTGGGGGATATATCCCTTCAAATATCTTAAGAGCTTAATCATAATTCTTCCTTCGTTGTCATTTTTTTCATTTATACATTTATAGTATTCTAACACGAAATACAAAAAAAATCAATACGCCGCATAATTAAATGACCCGAATCAAAGGTGTTTTTTAGTCGGCAACAGCCTTCCGCCCCCGATTTCACCTATATTTCAGAAAAAAAGGAAATATTTTTAAAAAAACACTTTAAAAAAAATTTAAAATCGGGTATAATATATATAATAGTAATCTTTAATAAAGTCTGCAACTTGATTAAAGATTAGTATAAAAGAGCATACTCACGCGGCCGATTGTATTGCCCCGCGCTTTAATCAGTCGTTCCCGAATAAGCGGAAAGGAAATTTTACATATGGAAAAGGTCACAGTGCGAATTTGCCAACGGGATTACAGCCTTAAGACTGACGAAAGCCCGGAAAAAATCATTAAATTAGCCGAACAGCTTGAACAGACCATACATTTTGTTTCACGCAAGGCAAGAGGGATGAGTGAAACGGAAATCACCACCTTAGCCTCCATGCTGCTGATCAGCGATATAGAAAATATATTGAAAAAAAACTATGTACCCGCCGATGAAGCGGAAAGCAAGCTGCGTCATGTAAAAGACAGGCTTGACGACTTAAGAAAAGAAATGGCGGAGCAGGCGGCGGAAGCAAGAAAAGAAAAGGAAAGGCTTACCGCTTTCCTTGAACAAAGCCGTCAAACGGAGACCAATCTGAAAACACAGATTGACGAGCTTAATAAACAGCTTGAAAAACAAGCGGTTATTATAACTGAGGACAGCATAAAAAAAGAACAGCTTAAAAATGAAAAAATAAGTCTTTCCAAAGAACTTGAACAAAGCAGACAGAACGAAAACAACCTTCAGCTCCGCATAGATGAAATGGGGAAAAAGGTGGACGACCAGGCTGCAATAATTGCTGACAATACTTTTGAAATGGAAAACGAACAGCTTAAAGCGGAAAAGAAATCGGCCGACGACGCTTTAAGACAAATCAAGGAAAGCGAAGCCGCTTTAAAAACAGATATTGAGCGAATAAAAGCGGAAAAAGACGCCCTTTATGAAGAAAACGAAAAGCTGAAGCAGTCCTCCGAATCTGCGAGAACACAGTTTGAAGAATTGGCGGTAGTCAAAAACGAGGAATCGGAGAGACTGCGCCTGAGAGTAGCGGAATATGAAAAGCAGCTTGAAACTCTTGAGCAGGAATACGAACAGGAGTTGGAAGCGGTTTACGACGAGCACGAAAAAGAAAGCAAGATTCTCAGCGAAAAGAAACAAAGAGAAGTAGAAGCCTTAAAGGCGGAATATGACAAAAAGCTTGAAGCCGAGAAAGAGGAACTCAAGAATAAGATAAGCGAGCTTGAAAACAAAAACAAGGAGCAGGAGGAAACGAACGCCACGATGCAAACCACTTTGTCAAATTATGAGGCTGCATTCAACCAATATGTAAAAGACAAAGAACAGGAGCTGAGACAGGCACAGGAGGAGACGGAAGCAGTCAAGTCCAAAAACGCCGATTTAGAAAAACAGCTTGCGCTGTCGGGTGACGTTCAGATGACCATATGTTAGAGATACTTGCACCGTGCGGCTCTCCGGAATCTCTGAACGCGGCTCTGAATGCGGGAGCGGACGCTGTGTACTTGGGTCTTTCGTCTTTCTCCGCCAGAAAAAATGCGGTAAACTTTACCTTCGATGATCTTAAAGCGGGAGTTAAAAAGGCACATAGGTATGGCGTTAAAGTTTACGCCGCCATAAATACCCTTGTGTTTGACGACGAGATAAAGGAGCTTGAAAAAACGGTGATTCAGGCTAAGGAAGCGGAGGTCAACGCTGTTATCGTTCAGGATTTGGGAGCGGCAAAGATTGTAAAAAAGCTTGCCCCCGAACTTAAGATGCACGCTTCCACACAGATGACCGTCACTTCGGCAAGCGGAGCGGCATTTGCCAAAAAATACGGCTTTACACGAATAGTTCTGCCGAGAGAGCTGTCATTGGAAGAAATAAAAAAAATAACTTCACGCACAGATATTGAAACGGAGGTTTTTGTTCACGGAGCGCTTTGCGTATGCGTAAGCGGTCAGTGTCTTTTAAGCGCCGTTATCGGCGGCAGGAGCGGCAACCGCGGGTTGTGCGCACAGCCCTGCCGTCTCAATTATATCTGCGGCAAAAGAGAAAATGTTCTCTCATTAAAGGATCTTTCACTGATAGACGAATTGAAGCGTCTGGAAAAAGCCGGAGTAACCTCCGCAAAAATAGAAGGCAGAATGAAAAGACCCGAATATGTGGAAGCGGTTACAGGTCAGTGTAAAGCAGCGCTTAACGGCGAAAAGACGGATATCGGTCTTTTAAAAACCGTTTTTTCGAGAAGCGGCTTCACCAAAGGCTACTTTGACGAAAGCTTTTCGGAAATGAGAGGAATAAGGCGCAAAGAAGACGCCGAAGGCTCCGAGGAAGCACTTAAGGAGATCAGGCAGCTTTACAGACAGCCGTTAAAAAGATATAAAATAGATATCACTATCGTAGCAAAAAAAAATACTCCGCTATATTGCAAAGCGGTATGCGGCGATATAATCTCCGAGGTTTACGGGGAAATTCCGCAAAAAGCAATCAACAGAAATATCAATGAAAAAGAAATTTCCGAAAGGATAGGTAAATTCGGCGGTACTGTTTTTGAAGCGGCGTCGATAAAGTGCAGCGCCGATAAAGGAATAGCCATCCCCGCAGCGGTCTTGAACGGACTCAGAAGAAGCCTCGCGAAACAGCTTGAAGATAAAATAGAAGAAAAAACCAAAAAATTGTAAAGGTAAGGATAAGCGTTTATGATAAGAGAAATAAATGAGTCGGATAAAAACGAGTATATTGAGATGGCCGAAAATTTTTATTGCTCCGACGCCGTTTCCCATAAAATACCCAAAGAAAACTTTGAATCCGCATTTGAGTCTGCAATAAATAATAACCCTTTTATAAAGCTGTATATACTGGAAAACGAAGGAATTATCGCAGGCTATGCCACAATTGCCGTTACCTTTACCACCGAAGGAGGAGGAAAAACCGTTTGGCTTGACGAACTGTATATTAAGCCGGAATATCGTGGAAAAGGTCTTGGCAGGGAGCTTATAGGTTTTCTTAAATCAGATGGAAGCATTAAAAGAATCCGCCTTGAAATAACACCGGAAAATGAAAAAGCAAAAAAGCTGTATAGAGTCTGAATAACGAACCGTGTAAATGTCAATAATATCCAAAAAGAAAGGAAGTA
>CAJUFF010000137.1 GCA_910585505.1 uncultured Ruminiclostridium sp.
ACACAGGATAAAATCATAGTCAAAATGGTTATTACACCCGAAACACTGTTAACCGATTAAAAACCATTTTTCCAATTTTTAATTGGTTAACAGTATTAGTATTAGGAAAACGTAAGCGGATTCCAAATTATAAAAACGCATCTTTATGATTTCTTTCATAATCATAAAGATGCGTTATATTGTTTTTTGGGGTTGTTATTCTCCTCTAAACCACTTTCTGATCCAGATTCCGCCTTCCGACAAATCTTCCTCTTTCCATTTTCCGTCCACGGACGCGTTTTCCTTGAACACGGAAGAGCTTTCGTTCTTATTGGCGAGATTCCAGTTCATATAACCTATTCCGTATGTATCCAGTAAATCAAGCCACTGCTTCGCCTGTTCAAAATCATGCGCTCCGTTTCCCGATGCGTCGCAGGTGCCGAACTCGGAAACAAATACGGGCAATCCCTTGTTGTAACATTCGGTAAGCCTTTCCCTAAGCCAATCGGTATGAGTAGCGGCGTAAAAGTGGAGTGAATAAAGCACGTTGCCCTCCGTAAGAGGATCGTCGGCGGCTTTGTCTATATCCTGACTCCATGTGGGGGTGCCCACTATAACAACCGAATCGGGGGCGTTTTTGCGAATTACGGCCATAACCTCCTGCGCATAAGGCTTTATATCTCCCGACCAGCTTATATTGCCGTTAGGCTCGTTGCAGAGTTCGTAAATGACATTGTCGTAATTTTTAAATTTTGAGGATATTTCATCAAAAAATTTCAAAGCTTCCGACTTATTGGTCTGAGGATTTCCGTCGCTTAAAATGTGCCAGTCGATTATGACGTACATTCCCAGATCGGAAGCGATTTTTACTCCCCTGTCTATAACAGCTTTCAGCGACAACCGATTTCCGTCGGCGCAATAACCTTTCCATTCCTCCGTGTACATGGCAAGTCTCACCGCGTTAATTTTCCAATCGTCCCTTAATGTTTTAAACGCGCCTTCGTTGACAAAATCGGGAAACCAATTTATACCGTGGGTGCTCATTCCTTTTAATTGAAAATTATTTCCGTTTTTATCCACTAACTGAGCGCCTTTAACTGATAGCTTTCCATGTTCGTTCACAAACCCGACCGGCACGGGCGCGGGAAGAGGCTCATCAAGCGCCGACGTCTGATTTCCGTCATAATTAGTGTCTATCACAGGCGCTCCGCTGTTTGAAGCAATGGACAGAAAGCTGCTGACCTTTTCGGGTGAAGCGAAATTAAATCCAAATTCTGCGGTACCGCCTTTTTCAAGAACCCCGTTATAGCTTTCGTTGGTAACGATAACGGAAGTAGATTTTAACGTGAACACACCGTTCCACGAATCGGTTATTTCAAGTCCATTAGGTACCGTTATTCTGACAGTCCAGCCGTTCGTAATATTATCCGTGCCATTGGTAACGGTAAATTTACAGGTACCGCAGTATTTTCCGTTTTCCTCCCAGACAGTTGGAATATCACAGTTGGCGGTAAAAGCTTTAAGCGAGGAGACGACCTGCGATGTGGTTGCGGAGGTGGCTATCTCGGATTCGGGGGAAGTTTCCTCGATAAATGTTATTTCTTTTATTGCAGTGGTATTAGTGTTTTCCGTGCTGTCGGTGTTTTTCATTTCAGCCTCCGTGACAGTCGTTTCCTTCGCCGTGTTTACAGGCTCTTGCGATGACAGAGAAGTTTCCGCCGTCAGTGATTCCGAAACGGTTGTTGTGTCGGCTTCCTTGGAAGCTTCCGTTTGTTTTTCGGAAACGGTTTCGTCCGGGTATGTATGCGCCGTTGTTTCGGAAACGCTTTCCGAGATGGTAAGGCTTTCGGAAACGGTTTCGTCGGGATCGGTGTTCTGCTGAACGCATGATGTAAGAGTTAAGGCTGCCGCCAATATGATAGAAAGCGGATTTATAAAGAGTTTTTTCATATTGTAATATTCCTTCTTTTGATTGGTTAAGCAGTGTTTTTTATCAAGGGTTTTCTGTTTATATTATAGTGAATTTTGGGGGAAATGTCAAGATACCGGAGGGGAAGTACCGGGGCAAGCGCCTCGGCCATACCGTAAGCGTTCCCTTTCAAGACCCACCCGCTGTCTCCAAAAACAAAAACCGCGACCCCTAAAAAAAGAGTCTCGGTTTTTTCGTAAATCTTTTTATTCTAATTTCCTCTCCCCAAAAATCACTTGTTCTTAGCCATCTTGATAATTTGTCCCAATTTCAGTGCGCTTCCCGAATAAAGAATAATATTCTCGTATACCTTAGCTACTAACATCATTGTTCCCAAAGTAAGCAAGGCCAATATAAGAGTGGAAATTATTATCTCCGCCGCGCCCATCTGCCCCAGAACGATGGCGGAGGGAAGGGCAAAGGGTGAGGATATGGGGAGATAACGAGCCAGTATCATCAAAAAGTTCGGTTCCGCTGAAACATCCCCGCCGCCGGAGGCGTACCCCATATTAAACGCTGCGGGGAAATAGGAGAGGAAAAATCCTAAGATACCTATAAAAGCCAGAGGCTGCATACCCGTAGCCAAATCCTCGCTTCTGCTTATGCCCGCGCCGATAAGCGCCGCAAGAAGAGCGTAGAACAAAAACCCCAGAAAGAAGATAATGATAAGAGCTATTATGGAAAGGGGGTCAAACAATCCCGGCGCCGCCTGAAATATCTCCGCCTGCCAGCTTATATCTGCCGCCTGCATCGCTTCTCCCAAGCCCTGCGCAGCATTTATTCCGGTGTTCACCAATTCTCCGCCGCCTACGCTCATGGCAATCAGGGATATCACCCCTACGGCGGCTCCCGCAACCGCGCCTATTATCAAAATCTGCGTAAGCACTACCAGCAGCATTGCGAACACCTTACCCATAACTATCGCCAAGGGTCTGACCGAAGTAATAAGCAGCTCGATGACCCTTGAAGTCTTTTCCATTGCCACCGACTGGGCTATTATCTGGGCGTAGCTAATAATAAACATAAACATAACCGCCGCGAAAAGCATGGGAACCACGATATTTAGCATTTCCCTGAATTCGCTCAGCTCTTCGCCGTATACCAATATTTCGCTGGAAAAAACAGTTTCGGCAAGTTCCACATCCTTCGCGTCTATTCCCAAGCTTGTAAGCAGCGCCGTTTTATATAAAGAGCGGCATTCCGACGCGGCATATTCCATATAACCGTCGCTTACCGCGTCTTTATTCATGGGGCGGTAAAATTTCAGCCGGACGTTTCCGCCCTCATCGCCGCCCTCGTAAAGCACATGAAGCACCGCTTCCGCCTTGTCGCCCGTCTTTACGGTTTCCAAAAGCTGTTCCAATTCGCTTTTTTCCACGCTTATACAGTGAATGTCGGTTAACGAAGCGTCAAAATCGGGCACCTTTGTCTCGTTGCAGATGTAAAGGGTATCCAAACCTTTAATCTCGGAATCGTCTCCTCCGAAAATATCTTCTATACCGGAGAAGGAAAGCACGCCTATAAGCACCGCGATGGCAATTATCAGAACGCATATCATAATAGTAGATACAATAAAGCCCTTGGACTTCACCTGCTGTAAATAAGTGAAGCTGAAAATGGACTTCCAGCCCTTAAACCTCATTTTTTTCTTCCCCCTTCTCGCCGTTTTCTTCCGTTTCGGTGAACCGCTCCACCCGTTCTATAAATATTTCGTTGAGCGTAGGCTCTCTCAGCTCGAATTTTATCGGCGGCACTCCCGCTTCCAGCATTTTTTTCATCAAGGCGTGCGCCTGCGCTTCCTCCCTTACGGTGAAGCATACTCCGTTGGGAGTATTTTCCTTTAATCTCAGTCCGCATTCGGATGCGAGTCCCATAAAGTCTCCGTCCGCCTTTACAAGAAGGTTTACGCGGCCTTCCTCTTTTTTGATTTTGTTCAAGTTACCGTTAAGCACTGTTTTTCCGCGATTCATTATAATTATGTCGCTGCAGAATTCCTCGATAATGTTCATCTGGTGACTGGACATTATAATAAATTTGTCCTTGGCAATTTCCTCTCGGATAACGGATTTGAAAAGATCTGCATTTATCGGGTCAAGCCCCGACAGCGGCTCGTCCAGCACAATCAGTTCGGGGTTTCCGATAAGCGCCGCCGCAAGCTGTACCTTCTGCTGGTTGCCCTTTGAAAGCTGATCCGCCTTTTTGGAGCGGTACTCGTCAATACCCAATCGTTCAAACCAATAATCGATTTCTTTTTTTGCGCGGCTTTTCTTTAAGCCCTTTATAGAAGCAAAAAAATACATCTGATTTATAATGTCTATCTTCGGGTACAGTCCCCTGTCCTCGGCAAGATAGCCTATCCCGCCCTGTGCGGGCCTAATGGGTTCTCCCTTCCATTCCACCGTTCCCGAATCCTTGGAAAGCATACCGAGGATAATTCGTATTGAGGTGGTCTTTCCCGCGCCGTTGGTGCCTAAAAGCGCAAACACGCCGGATTGTCCGAAATCGAAGTTCAGACAGTCCACCGCCCTGAAGCTTCCGTAGGTCTTTGAAACGTTTTGTACTGTTAAAGACATAATTCCTCCGTCCTTTGTTTCCGGCAATTGCCGATTATTCCGACAAATCTTCGGAAATATTTTCCGTTGTTTAGTATATCACTTTTAAAAATAAATGTCAATACAGTTTACAGATAAAATATGTTTTTTTTACATTTTTGGCACTTTATTATAAAAACCGTAAAATAAAAGTAAATAAAATTTACTTAAAAAATTTTCCAAAATTACTAAAGTTTTTTATGCTTTTGCCGATATAATATATGAAGAAAAGGCGAGTTGTCATATAAATGGCAGCCCGATTCCCTCAAACAAGGTAGGATTTGTACTTGAAAAGACATGTGTGCTTAAAAAGTCAATTTCTATAATAAATAAAGGAGGATACATCAATGAACGTTGGAAAAATTGCGGAGTATACGACCCCCACACCTGCCGCTACCCCCAAGACCACCGTTGAGCAGTCCGCGAAGAAGACCACCACCACCGCCGCTGACAGACCTCATACCGACAGATACGAGGCTCAGTCCGAGGCTTCTTACACCCCCGCATACACAAAGGCTTCTTCCAAGACTCAGACAGAAACCGATACCAACAAGGACAAGGGTATGAATATTCAGAAGCCCGGTTCTAATGTTTCCATGAAGAACGAAGCATTTAAGGCTATGGTTTCCGACATTATCGGCAGACAGAGCGGTCTCGCCTTCGACGCTATCATGAAAGACGCCGACAAGATCCAGAACGGAACCATCGACGATTACTGGAGCGCCGACCAGACCGCGCAGCGTATCTACGATTTCGCGCGCACTCTCGCAGGCGACGACGACAGCAAGCTTGAAACCCTCAGAAAAGCCGTTCAGGAAGGCTTCAGACAGGCAGGCGCTTCTTTCAGCAAGACCAGCGGTATGAAGGGACTTCCTTCCATCTGTCAGGATACTTACAAGCAGGTAATGGATAAGTTCGACGACTGGGCCAAGGAATCCAAGGGCAGCTCTTCCACATCTTCGTCCAATAAGAACGAAAGCACCTTCAAGCCATCCGGCTACAGTGTTACCAACGATGAGAAGAAGGCTTACAGGAAGCCCGGCACCTCTTCCACAGGCAGCACCGGTTCCGCTTCCGGCAGCTTCAGACCTTCCGGCTACAGCGTGACCAACGACGAGAAAAAGGCTTATAAGGCTGAATAATAATCGGCAATAAGCTTTCGTCGGGATTTGTTTTTTAATTAAAAAATAAAATCGAATTTAAAAGCCCCCGTCAAAGTGCGGGGCGTTTATTTTTGTAAAATTAAGGATTATTTAATAATTTAAATGCTATAATGGAGTCACAACAGGAAAGGCGGTTTATTAAAATGTATTTTTCAATACTTAAAAAGGACCTTAAGCGCAAAAAGACCATGAATATAATCCTGCTGATCTTCGTGACTCTGGCGGCGACGTTTATAGCCAGCAGCGCCAATAATATGGTTACGGTAAGCAGCGCGCTTGACAACTATTTCGACAAGGCTAACGTGCCCGATTACTGGTTCGCTTCAACAAACGCCCCCGACATAGAGAGGTTTAAGGAGCTGGCAAGCGAAAACGGCTATGATTACATCATTTCACGGCTTGTCCAGATAAACCCGGCCGATATCACATCGGATGGAGAAAAAATCGAATATACCAATACCATGATTTTATCAACTTTGGGCGGAATCAAAATTTTCGATAAAAACAATGTTGAGATAACTCATGTGAACGATGGGGAAATTTATCTTACCTCCGATTTATTTCACTCGGAGGAAAACAATTTCCGTGTGGGGGGAAAGATCCGCATATCCCAGAATGGAGCCGAAAAGGAATTTACAATAAAGGGCTACACCAAAGACGCGCTTTTCGGCTCGCCGATGATGGGAATGACCAGATTTATCATCAGTGAAAACGACCTTAAGCTGTTCGACTCGGATCAAGCCGCAGTTTGTCACGCGGTGGAGGTAAATACAAAGGACGCCGATTATTTGCAAAAATTCAACAGGCTCGGTCTTAACACTATAATGGCGGTGGATAAACCCATGATAAAGATGATATATATTATGGATCTTCTCATTGCCGCTTTGCTGTTGGTGGTAAGCGTTTGTCTTATACTTATCTCAATGGTGATACTAAGGTTTATCATCAATTTCACCGTTGCCGAGGAATACCGCGAGATAGGGGTCATGAAAGCGATAGGCATAAAAAACGGCGCTATTAGAGGGCTGTATATCGTAAAATATCTGGCTTTATCCGTTATGGGAACGGCAATAGGCCTTTGCCTCAGCTTTCCCTTCGGAAAGACGATGATAAGCGGCATTTCCGATAAGATCATTATTTCGGGGGAGGACAACTTTTTCATAAATATAGCGGCGGCTGTTCTGGCGGGAGCTGCGGTGGTACTGTTCAGCTATTTCTGCACACGAAGGATACGCAAAATTTCCCCTTTGGACGCGATACGAAGCGGAGAAACGGGGGAACGCTTCGGGAAAAAGAGCCTTCTCCGTCTAAGCGGCTTGCATATTCCCACAGTTCTGTTTATGTCCTTAAACGATATTTTAAGCGGTATGAAAAACTATGTTTCCATGATAATAATTTTTATTTTGGGCACTCTTCTGGTAATAATCCCCGTGAATACCATAAACACACTGCGCTCCGACAATCTGATAACCGCCTTCAATATGGCCAAAAGCGACCACATTATTTCAATGGAGCTTCTTTTCAATCCCAACGAGAACAACGCCGCCAAAATAGAACGGCAGTTTTCACAGGTCAGGGAAATGTTTGCAGAAAACGGCATAGAGACTGAAATTTTTCAGGAAATCATGTTTCGGAGCACCCTGCGCATGGGCGACAGGCTCACCAATTCTATTACATTTCAGGGCAAGGGCGAAGTCACAGCGGATATGTACGTTTATCTTTACGGAACTCCGCCGCAAAACGTTCACGAGGTGGCTCTTACATATCTGACGGCGGGACAGATCGGCGCGGATATCGGCGACGAGGTGGAAATAAAGATGGGGGATAAATGGGAAACCTTTACCGTTACCGCCATAACCCACAGTATGAACAATATGGGCGAGGGGATAAGATTTCATCAGGACACGGAGCTTGATTACAGCTATGCGGCAGGAAGCTTCGGGATACAGGTAAATTACACAGACAATCCGGACGCTTCGGCGATGGAGGAGCGAAAAAGGCTTATTAAAGAGCTTTACCCCGACTCAAAGGTTTTTACCCCCGGCGAATATATAGGCTATATGATTGGCGGAGCCGTGACGGAGCAGCTTGAGAGCATGAAAACCCTTATTTTAAGCATAATTCTCGGAATAAACGCTTTGGTGGCAGTGCTTATGGTAAAAAGCTTTGTCACCAAAGAAAAAGGGGATATAGCGCTTATGAAAGCTATCGGGTTTGGCAATGCTTCGCTGACTATATGGCAGACATTGCGCATAGGTATCGTTCTTACGGTTTCGGTGCTGATAGAGATCGGAAGAGCGTCGTGTAGGGAAAG
>CAJUFF010000138.1 GCA_910585505.1 uncultured Ruminiclostridium sp.
ACAGCCGTCCGAGCAGCTCCGCGCCGCTTTTGGTTACTACACAGCTTTCCCACATGTTTTTATCCTTCCTTAAAATAATTTACGGCCTTACAATGTATATTGACAGACTGCCCCACCGTTTTCGCTCCGCTGAAAGCCGAGGCTTTGATTTGCGCGGCGGCTATGTAAACCGTTTCGTCCAATATCGAACGTACATTTTTAGTAAATCTGACCTTCTGTATTGTTTTCGCGCACTTTTCCCGGTCATTTGCGCTGTCGTGAATCTCTACTTTAAAGTGGTAAGGCTTTCCTCCGTATTCAAACCATTCCCGCACAAACGCCACGGGATAAATGCTCCTCAATGCCGTTTCCACCGCGTATTTTGTACCGATAAAGCGGAATATCTTAAAGGCTTCCCTTATAATTCTCCTCTTTTCTTCAGTACTGTAACTGTAATCGTACCAGCCTATATTGAAATCGTAAGCCAATATATCAAGCGCGTTCTCCGGGAGACTGTCAATGCGGCTGTACACAAGCGCGTATTCGCTGAGCGACAGGTTTTCGTCTAATCTTACGGATATCGCCTTTGCCGTACTGTCAAAATCGACATCGTTTTTGAGAATAGGCGGAAAGGTGCTGTATACGCTTTTGTTCATCATTCCTCCTCAATTCCTCCGTTTATAAGATTAACGGATTTGACCTTTGCAACTTGATGGTGTTCCAGAACCGCGCCGACAGGTTCACGCACATTGATCCTTTTTGCCCCTGCCTGCATTATCTGTTGTATAAGATATGACGGGTTAATATCACGCCCTAACTTTTCCGATTGCCACAAAGTGAACCCTTCCGCTGCGGCTCTGACATTTTCCTCTATTTGCGCCGCAATTGCCGTATCTTTGCTGTTAATATAATAGGTAATGTCAATATTATAGCTTACCGTTTCGGGAGTAATAACGCTTACATGATCGGTAAGCGGACGCACTTTTTCGCCGTTTACCGCTTCATAAACCGTTTGAAGCGTTTCCTCTCCCGGTATTTCTCCGTTTTTCAGCAGCACGCAGACTATCACGTGACCGGGAGATGGCGCGTAGGCGTTAACATCCGCTATCAGAGGTGAAGCGGCTTTAGCGTAGGAAATATAGGTTTGCTCCGCGCCTGCCGTTGAAGCGTTTGTCATTGCATAGCGCATACGGTCATAAAGGGCTTCGTCTGTTTCTCCGTCCGCTCCGCCCTCGGAAACGGTGATATTTTCGCATTTTTCATAAAATCGAAATACGTCTACAAGAGTTTTTATCTGCCCTTTTGTAAATCCGTTTCCGATTTTGCCCGCCGTTTCACATCTTGCGGAGACATCTGTACAGGTTTCACCTATATTGATATACGCGGTTTCCTCCGTGGTAAAATACACTTTGCCGTCCGCCGTTACCCTCGTTCCTTTGGGTATAACCACCGCGCTTACCTGCGGAGCCGATATGTAAAAACGCATTGTTACCGTTGCGGTGGAAGCACTTAGGCGTTCAAGTCCTATAAACAGCTCGCATAATGAATCAAGCTGCTTTCCCCGCGCAAATCTCGGTACATTAGCCCGTGCCGCGTCGTTTATAAGCGCTCTTTCCCGCGCAATAATGTCCGCCGCCCAAAGTATGAATACTCTTACGGGGTCGGCGGGATATAATGTTCGCCCCGTAAGGCTCTCGTATTGTGTTATAAGCTCATTTGTTATTTCTTTCGTATCGGTTTCCACGAAGTTTATATCAGGAAAGTTCATTCACTTTTCACCTCCGCTTCGATTTTTATATACGTTTCTCCCGTAGCGCTGTCCGCCCCGAAATTCACGTTCAGAATATTGACCCTCGGTTCGTAGGTTTCCGCATTCTCGTAAATATCCTGCACAATAAGCGCCTGTGCCGCGTTTTGAGGCCGATGCAGATACTCGGAGCCTAACCCCATTTCCCGCGCAAGAGGAAGGGAATAACGTACCGTTCCTATTAAAAGGCTTAAATTCTGCATTACTTCCTGTTCAAGACTTTTCGGCGCAAAGGAAAAAGTCGGCTTTTTGCTGTCAACGCTGATTTTCATTCCGCTTTACCTCTTTTCGTAAGAATTAAGGGTAACATTCACCTTGACCGCTATAACATTCCCTTGATTGTCAATCCTGAAATCGCTCTGTGAAAGCTTGGTTATCACCCATTTGTAATTCCCTATACGCTCCGTGCCCAAAATAAAGTAAAGCGTTTTCCCTTCATTAAGGTATTCCCTGAGCTTTTCCGCTTCACGCTTGGGTTTTATGCCCAAATGAACCGACAGCAGCATTGAAAAGCTTATTGTTTCCGCTCCGTTTCCCGTAAACTCCGCAAGAGGTGTTTTTAAATGCCTCGCGTGCTGGGTGTAATTCGCGCTGCTGTCGTATTTAAGTCCGCTGAAGGTTCTTACCGCTCTGCTTGAAGCCGAAAATACCACCTCGCCTAATGTTCCCACCGCCGCCATCATATACCTCCCAAAACAAAACCGTCGCTTTCCCCGTAAGGCAGGAAAAGACATACCACCATTTGACCGACAAAGGGAAGCCACGGGTAAACAGTGACGGTTTGTCTGTGCTTTTTATTTTCTATAACTCCCTGAATAGGACACTTCTGTATGGGCGCTCCGCAGGCGCAAGCCTGAGAACAGCCGTTTAAGCATTGTATAGGCGCGTTTTCGTTTATCGTTTCTCGCTTCTCGTACTTGATGATCTTTTCGTTTTTAATAACGTCCCTTAAGCTTTCGTAAGAATCGCATACATAGCTTTCGCTCAGTTCAAGCCCTCGATTTTGCGAATTGTACCGCGCTTCAAAACTCCACTTATTTTCCTCGCCCAATTCCTCAACCCACTTTTCGACGGTAATAAGCGGCTGATTTTGCAGCACCTTAAGTGCCCCCGAAATAAGCGGCTTACCCTCGGTGTCCGTTTTGTCCTCGAATGCAACTCTCACCGTCCGGTTACTTGCATCAACCGAACTCACCTTGCCCACCCGGACAATATTTTCATAAGAAACGCCCATCAATACCCCTCCAACGCTTTTGTACAAGAAATCTCCGTGGTGTAGCCCGAACCAGTTACGTTATGGGCTGCGGTATCTATGATATATTTTCCGTCAAACATACCGTAACCCTCCACCGAAACGGTACAGCCCGCCGCGATCCCCGTGTTTCCCACCAATGTGAACCGCGCGGTGGTTTCCTTCTTGTTTTTCTGCCTTAAACGCTTCATGGCAAGCTGCCTCGCTTCTTCTTTGGTGTTCACTTTTTCGTTTACCTCAAGTACTTGTCCGCTTCCGTTCCCGTCCTTCGGCGTGTATGTGTATTCTATCGTGTTTCCCGTGGCGGGATCGGTATAGCTTACGTGACAGCTGCTGTAGGCGGTATCGTTCAGTCCCGTGTTAAAGCCAAAGGTCTTTACGTCGCTTTTGCCCTTGACAACGGCAAACACCGCGTCCCTTTGCTCATAATTCTCCCCGTCAAACAACACCAGCATTTTCGCCGTACATTTAAGAGAAACCCCCGCCGCCCGGCATAAACCGCTTAAAAAAGTTATGTCGCTTTCCTGAATCTGCTCCCTTCGGGCGTACAAAGGGTCGTAAGCGGATAAAAACATGCACTCAAACCCGTTTTGCACCGCGATCTGTCCTGCCACTGCGGACAGCTTTATACTCTCCCATGCCTTTGTTTTAAGCTGATTTCTTAGGGTGGAAGTATACGGAAGCGCCGTCGCCTTTATTGTCACCGTTTGGGACGGCCCCTTGGCGGAAATTTCGTCCGCCTCGAAGCTTCCGCAGTCCAATATATAATCCTTCCCGTCGGAATTGAAGTTCAGCTTGGCTATAACCGCCTGAATATTCAGTCCTTTGTTTGAGGGGATTCCCGCTTTTACACTGTTGCCGTTCAGTAAAATATCGTCAACACTCACGGCGGCGGTCACCCGATCGCCTATCCCTATAACTATCCTGTCGGGCTTTGTTTTGCTTATTTCAAGCACAGTAAAGCCCGGCGCATAGGAATATACCCAGTCGTGAAGCGGCGTTCCGTCATAATCCTTCGCGCCGCTTTTTACCGCGACCGTATCTCCGACGGAAATATTTGCCCCGCCCGAACCGCTGTCCGGGTTTTCCGAACTTTCCGCCGTTCCCGGCGAACCCGACCCGCTTCCCGATATTTTGCTTATCTGCGATTCGTTCACCCAGCCGTAAACGTCCGAATTTCCCTCAACCTCGCAGAACGCCCCGCCTATAAGGTGGTATGGATGCGGTGAATCTTTCGCAATGTTGGTTATCTTAGCGTATCCCGCCGTCCTTATTCCGCCCCTCGGTACTGTTTCCGTGGAGCTGTAAAAATGCGTTCCGCCGTTAAAATATACAATATCTCCGATTTTGTAACCACCTGTATCGGTGCTGTTATGAGAATCCGATTCGGGAGAGCTGTTAAGCCATTCGCCTAACCATTTTCCGTCCCTGTCGTCAATCGTTATCCGTATATCGTCAACGTTGTCCTCCGCGTAATCGGTGTATGTAAAGCTGATAAGGTCTTTGTTAATGTCGGCGGTAATGTCAACCCCCTCAACTTTTAGCCTTACTTCCGTTCTGCGTGCGGTATTTATATTGCTCATTGCGGTTATTTTCCTTTCTTCCAGGGCGGGAGGCTGTCCGCCGTTATCGTGCTTTCGGGAATGTCGGGGATATTAAGGGGTATTCCCGCCGAAAAAATGTTGGTTTTTGCGCGGTCGGGATTGGATTTTAGTAAAAGGTGGGTGTGCGTTTCGCTGCCTAATTCTTTTAATGAGATGTAGTCCCAGGTGTCGCCTTGGGTTGTGGTGTAGGTTTTCATTTTTTACTCCTAATAATATAAAATTTTTTAAAAAAAGCTATTGACAATACGCATAATGCGTGCTATAATATATACAGGAGGTGAGGAAATGAAGTTTCGGGAAATAGAAAAACTGATACTTAAAGACGGATGGTATTTCAAAACCGCTAAAGGTTCACATTATCAATACAAACATCCGACAAAACCGGGAAAAGTAACGATACCGAAACACGGCGGAGACCTTGACCCGAAAACTGTAAAATCAATTCTGGAGCAGGCAGGGCTGAAATAAGCCCCTAAGCTTCATATAATCAGGAGGTATATATGCTAAAGCTTGTTTATCCTGCAATTTTTTCTCCATTGGAAGAACAGCCGGGATTTTGTGTAACATTTCCCGATCTTCCCGGCTGTGTTACTCAAGGCAATAGCCTTTCCGAAGCTATGGAAATGGCGCAGGACGCTGCGTCCGGCTGGGTTCTCGATGAACTTGAGGACGGAAATTCCGCACCCGCCGCTACCGCTTTACACGACGTCAAAAACGTGACCGAAGGTGATAGCGTGAGTCTGGTTTTGCTTGATATTGATTCTTACGCCGAAAAATACGGCTCTAAAGCCATTCGCAAAAATTGTACAATTCCCGCTTGGCTTAACACCGCCGCCGAAAAAGCAAATATTAACTTTTCCGCCGTATTGCAAGAAGGATTACTTCATCAACTGAACATTGAAGGCTGACAAATACCCGTCCCGCTTTAAGCTCGGACGGGTATTTTTAATTAAACGCCCTTCTCCTACCGTCCCTGCTTATCTCCTCCATAACCTCCCGAATCCTGCCAATCAGTTCCTCGTTGCTTTCCCTTAAGCCTTCGGGATCGCCGCCGCTGATATTCTGCTCAATGGTTATCGTAACATTAACCGGCGCCACGCTTTCATTTCCCGCCGACAGCTCCGGAGCCTTTACGGAAGCCGCAGTATTGACTCTTTGAAGCATGGGCAGGAAAGAAACTATCCGCGTATACGTATCGAAAATGTCTTTTGTTTCCTCGGCCGTATACACCTGATACCCGCGGGCGTTTGTGACTATTTCCGCCCCGTTTTCTCCCGCAAGGAAGGTGTCTGCGGAGTAGTTGGTGCCGCTTGCGTAGGCATGGGAAATTACTTTTATATCTTCGGGTTGAAGTGACAGATAACCGGAGGCGACACCCTTTACGTTTATAAGTCCACTTTCGGCGGCGGCATATGCCGTTTCTATCGGAATGGATATAGGTGTAATTTTGGCAGCCTTTGACATTTCGTCAACCGCTTCGATAACTCCCGAAACGCTTTCCCTGGCCGATTCCAATGTTTTTCTTTGATCTGCCTCAAAAAAATATTTATTCCAGTCTCCGCCTTCGCCGTTAAATACGCCTCCAATAGTGTTTATCCATGCTTCCGCCGATGAAAGAATATCTTCGCCCAAATTTATTTCGCCTATATTTTGATCGTAAATTGTTTGTATATTGACATCAAGCTGATCTCGAATCAATTTTACGACGTCTTCATATTGGGCTTTAAAATCGTTGAAGGCCTCCTGATATGCTTCATTTGATACAACGGAAGCCGCCGACAATGCGCCTTGATATAACTTGTAATCTTCATCGGATACTCTTCCGTAATTGTGCTGTATTTCATATCCCGCGCGGAGCTTTTCGTTTTCTTGCTGTGTCTCTTTTTGAGCGTTGTTTAACTCTTCGAAATAACCTTTTGCGTATTCTGTTATTTCGTTTAATTTGGCTATGGCTGCTTCTTGATCTGAACCGAAATTTATCCCTTCTATTTCAGCCCTTGCCGCATCAAAGCTGTTTTTATTCAAGGAATCAATGGCCGCCAGCTCGTAAAGCATTGATTGTGAATTTTTGAAATTCGCTTTATCCTCTTCGGAAACCTCTCCTCCTGCAATTACAGCGGATAAATAATCATCAACATTCTGCTGAGCGGCAGATACATTTTCGGAATACTTATTTTTAAAATTTTGCAAAAGACTGTCTATTTCCGCAACATCTCCGCCCAGACTGTCCATAACCGTAACAGCCGCACTCTGGAAATTATCGAATACAAGATTGAACGAAGCCGAAAACCCCTGCTCCAAATAATTGCTTAAATCCTCAAAAGGCTGTCTTAGATTTTGTGCTTCTTCCGGAGTAAGCAATCCGCTTTCTCTCAACGTTTGACCGTAGTATTCCACTTGAATTTTTGCGTCTTCCAAATTGTCACGTATGCCTATAAGTTCCTCAGCTTGTTGATTTGTGGCTTGAGCCGATTTATAAGCTTGGCTGTCGTATTTCATAAGAGAATCCGCTAAATCCGAAAGGCTTAATGAAGCGCCGTTGTTATACATTATGACATTAGCCGTATCCTGCAAATGCTTCTGATATTGTTTTTGACTTTCTGAAATAGCAGCGGATACGGCTGTAATTGCAATTCCTATTGCATTCCACTTAATGCTTGAAAGCAGTTTTCCTTCTCCCGCAAGCTTTTTTACACCCGTAACGGCAGTTTTAATCCCCGTCCCCGCCAACTTAAGGCCTTTAAATGCAAGCGCGGTGCTGCCCACTGTCGTTATAAGCTCCATCGCCTGCTTTATCGTTTCGGGATTCTCCCTAACCCAATCCGCCGTATTCCGCGCAAACTCGTTTATCCCCCTTGCCGCCTCCGCGACATAAGGGGTAAACACCTCTCCCAACGCGATCCCCGCGTTGTTGATGGAGTTTTTCGCCATCTGAATCTGTGATTCGGTGGTCTGATAGCGCTTTCCCGCCTCTTCCGCAAGAGCCGTGTTTTCCTCCCATGCGGTGTTTGCAATATCAACAGCCTTTGCAAGTATACCGTCCGAAGCCGCAAGGGAAAGTACTGCGTTTGACATTCTGATTTCCGTAATATCCAAATCGGACAGTATCTGAACGGCGTTTCTTCCGTTTCTTTCAACATCGTTCAAGCCGCTGATGAACATAGATACCGCCTTAAGGCTGTCCTCTCCGTATATTTCGCGGAATTCCTTAAGCGACACCCCCGCAACGTCGGCATAATCCTTTAAATCCTCGCTGCCGTTCTGATACATCACCTCAAACTCTTTCAAAAGCTTGGATATGGAAGAACCGCCCGCCTCGGCTTCAATGCCTACCGAAGAAAGCGCGGTGGATACC
>CAJUFF010000139.1 GCA_910585505.1 uncultured Ruminiclostridium sp.
CCCCAAAGCTTGTGTGTTTTTTGCACTGTTGTAATTTTGTTTAAACTTTTTTGGGTTGCTATAGAAGCAATGATAAAGTACTACCGTGACAGTGGGGAATGCACTTTGTTCGTATAGCTTACGCTGAAGTGGGGGGGAGAAAAATGCTGTCATTCAGAGAAATGGCTTATGTGATCGCGGTGGGTACAATCTGTTTTCTCTCATGTATCTTTAAGACGGCATATATTTTGCAAGGCGGCTTTGCCGGTCTTGTCTATATTTATTATACGTCCACGATACTTCTTTTTGGGTGCGCGGCGCTGATATTCGCATTTATACGGCAAAAGTGCTTATCATACGAAAAATCCCCTGACAGAGACGTGTTTCTGACAGTAAAAAAATTGAAAAATATAAGCGAAATAATTTATTTAACAGTGATTTTATTTTTCATATCAACCCTTTTCGATATATTTAACGCTAATTACATAGGAAAGATTTACCGGAATCCAATGCACCTGTTTACCAGCTTTCCGTTCTGGGAAAGCATAATGGGACTTTTTGTGATTGTTTTCGGACTTAAGGCTTATTTTCGCTATTTTGAAACAAATAAGCTGTTTTCCGCATTGGAATTTGAAAATTTCAGAAAACCGCCTAAAGCCGGAACCGACGGTTGGTATCCAACGATTGAGGAATATGAAAAACATGAAGCTTACCGGAGCGGCAGTGAACACAATACAATATTTGATACGGAAACGACCGGCGGCGAAGAGCAGGAGAGGTTTATAAGAGAAAATTCGGTTGAGGAAGAGTTGGTGGAGAGAACGCTTACCGGAGCAGGCTCTGACGGAAAGCCGAAACGCAGCATCTCTGCGGGTTTTGACTTTACCACCGCCCCCATTCCGGACAACGAGCTTAAGGTATGTCCGTTATGCGGCTCTCTGAACACATCTGACGACATCGAGTGTTCTTTTTGCGGAGGAAATCTTAAACAATAATATCCTATGAATAGATGTTCTTGATCCGGAGAGCAAAAAAACTTCAATATTCCGAATTTATCAATACGTTGACCAAAATGCAGAAAAAGGCACGTATAAATAACTCATTTTGTTTTATGGCATCGCGCCGCAGGGAGAGGAGATATTTTTATGGCGGGATTTTATGTGGTGGGAGCGGCGCTTATGCTTATAGCCGTATTGGCGGTAATAATGATGGTGCTTGAGCTGCTTTCCGTACTGTCGATCGTGTTTTCGGCGATATCTTTAAGTAAGTCAAAAAAATATATTATTCTTGGTGGAGGATATGACTTCGGGTCGGTAAAAAGGTTTCATGCCGCCGCGCTTGTATTTTTTATATTCGGCTGCATAAACGCTTTGTTTTTTGCGGTCAACCTGATATTTTCGGTGACGAGTTATGCTGTCTATGAGGGGATTGAATCAATACTGTGGGGAAGCATACCTCTGATTTTCGGTGCGGGAAAGTATACGGCGCTTATGGTTCTGGGAATAAGCTCATTCAAACGGTTTGCGCAGGCTAAAAAGCTTTGGGAAAGCCTTTGCTTAAATTCACGGATTAACGGAGCGAAACATTTCACGGTGAATAAGGCGTGTCCCAAGTGCGGAAGCGAAAATAACGCCGGATATAAATTTTGCACAATGTGCGGGGAAAGATTGGATCAATAATTGGCTTTAGCAAATACATAAATACTTTAATTTCCCATTGTGGCTGTTTGATTTATTCTGCTAATATTTTTATTAAATTTAAAAGGAGGATAATAAAAATGAAAAGGAAACGTCTGGACAGGGATTTGAAATGGGGATTTCAATACTTTCCGTATTATCAAACGCGTCTGGACTGTGATATTTATCATGGACTTGTCAGTCTGATAAGGCTTACAGACGGAGAGCATTATTATTGGGATTTTCCGAAAGCGGGCAGGACTCCGGTCTGCGGCAAAGGAATGGTCTGGCTTCAGCTTGTTACCGACGACTGTAATCGTTTGATTACGGCTATGTGTGTTCCTCAGAAAAAGACCATAAGAGATAAGTTATATACATACTCTGTTTCCGCCGTATATGTGGACGTAACCGAAGGAATCGAGTATGATTCCGATGGTGTGGCGGTATACATAGACAAATACCTTGATGTTATGCTTACGCCTCAGGGAGATGTAATAATCGATGACAGGGACGAACTGGACGATGCGTTACAAAATCAGGAAATTACACAAGAGCAGTATAACGACGCTTTAACCGAATGTGATTCGATTATTTCTCAGATGGGAACCGACGCGGAAAAAACGGAAATATGGCTTCTCGATATTCTTAACATTGTGTATACGCGAATAGCTAAGGGATTAAAACCTATTGAAAACAGAATAAGCCAATCCGATATTTCCAAAATAGGCTGACAACTTGTTATTTTGGTAATGTTTGCCAAACATAATTATTAAGTACAGCTCCTTTCAATTGTGATTTCAACAATGTCAGGAGCTGTTTTTTATTTAAATTAGTACTTGTTTGACCCGTTATACCAATCTTTAATCAAGTTGCAGACTTGATTAAAGATTGCACCATAAACACTAATCTTTGGTCATCCATATTATTTGTCTATAACTTGAGCAAAGATTAGTATTATACTAATTCCCATTAGAAAATGTACAAAAATTCGAGCAAAAACTTCGATATAAGGTTTTTGCGAAGAATTTTTGTGTACACTTTCAATAAGGAATTAGTATTAGGCATGGTGTAATACTCCATTTAAAGGGGCTGTAATAACTAAAAGATATGGTTACAACCACTTTTAGTTTTTTACAGCCTTTTAAACCCGCAGGCTCCCTCGTCCCTGAGCCTCCCCAGCGACAACTCAAACAAAACCCCGTTCCTCGCCTCCAGCCCATAGCTAAAGGTATTCTTTATAGCTATCTGAGTAAAGGAAGTGGCTCTGTCCATGGCTATAGGCAGACTGTCCCCCGACAAAAGGCTGCCTGTAAGAACGCCGGCGAAAATGTCCCCCGTTCCCGGATAACTCGCGGGCACGTAATCACAGTCCACCCTCCAGAATCCGCCATGCTCGCGGTCAAAGCCAACGTTGGCTATAGCCCCCTCCGCAAGAGGAACCCCGGTGATTACCGTTATCCTCACCCTCTCGCCAAGCCGCGCCAGCCACCGTTTCACAAGCCCCGCCGTAAGCTCGTCGGGGTACTGTTCCCCTAAAAGTATTGCCGCTTCGGTAAGATTGGGCGTTATAACATCCGCCACGTCCACCAGTTCGCCCATACGGCCGCAAAGCTCCGGAGTATAGGTTCTGTAAGGCCGCCCGTGATCGCCCATTACGGGATCCACTACCTTAAGACTGTCCTTATACGCGGCGAAAAAATCCAGACAGTGGTCTATCTGCTCCGCCGAAGCCAAAAAACCGCTGTACACCGAGTCAAACTCAATGCCCAATTTTTTATATTGGGACAAGGCCGCGCCGATATAATCGGTTAGATCCTTTATGGCTATATTCTCAAAGCCCCCCGTATGAGTGGATAAAACGGCGGTGGGAACTGGGCAGCACTGTATCCCCATACTGCTTAGCACCGGGATTATTACCGCCAGCGAACAGCGCCCGAAGCCCGATAAATCGTGAATGGCAGCTACTATTTGTTGTTTTCTGTTTATCATACCTGTGATATTTCCTTTTGTCTTTGTTTTTCCTTTTTCCTTTCAGCGGCGGGAATAAGAAACATTCTTTCGATAACCGCGGCAGGCTGCGGTTTGCTGTACAGATATCCCTGAATAATGTCGCAGCCCAATTCGTCCAGCAGCTCCTTCTGGTGCTCCGTTTCCACGCCCTCCGCCAATACGGTAAGATCCATCGCCTTTCCCAGATCCACTATCGCCTTTGTAATGCATCTTGCCGTTACGTTGGTCTCTATATCGTACACAAGACTCCTGTCAATCTTGATAAGATCAATGGGCAGTATTTTCAGCGAGGACAAAGAGGAGTAGCCCGTACCGAAATCGTCCATTGAAATGGATACTCCCAGATCCTTTAAAGAATACAAGATACTGATGGTTCTGTCAATGTCTATCATAGCCATGGTCTCGGTCAGCTCAACCTCAAGACAGCCCGGGTCAATTCCCGATTCGTTCAGCGCATTTGTTACCGAAGCCACCACGTCGGTCTGATAAAGCTGTGCCTGAGACATGTTCACGCTTATTTTAATGGGATCATATCCCTTCTCCTGCCATAGCTTGTTCTGTATACACGCCTGAAGCATTCCCCACTCATCAATTTTCGTGATTATCTCCATTTCCTCCGCAACGTGTATAAACTCGTTGGGCATTATAAGCCCCTGTGTCTTGTGGTTCCAGCGCATAAGCGCCTCCGCACCCACTATATCTCCCGTTTTTATGCTTATCTTGGGCTGATAGTACAACTCCAGCTCGCCTAACTTAAGCGCTTCGCCTATCTCGTGTTCAACAATATTGCGTCCGCTAACCGCCTTTTCTATCTTCTCGTCGAAAAAAGAGCAGATTTTCCCCGGTTTTCTCACACCGCTGAACAATGTTACGCTCGCCTTATTGAAAAACACCGAAATATCGTCTGTACTGTTGTGGAAGCAGGCTCCCGCTATAAACCCCGACTGCTCCTTCAGAACCGAAGGCAGCGTTTCATTGTTGCAGAAACTTTCCACCACAATGCTGACTCTTTTTAAAAGAACCTCCGCTTCTTCTTCGCTTTCACAGCGCAGCATAAGAGCGTAATCCTCTACCCCTACCTTTCCTACCACCGCGTTTTCTCCCGCAACTCTCGTAAGAGTTTCCGCATACAGCTTGGACAGCGTATCTGTCACCTCAATACCGAAAAGCATGGATATTTTTCTCAGCTTTATTACCTGTATACAGATGAGAATTATTCGCTCGTCTTCGTCCTTTCCTTTGGACAAATATTCTCCGCCCTCTATCATAAAGCCGTTTCGGTTGTAAAGTCCCGTTATGGGATCTCTTTGTGTGTCCTTAAATGCCTCTTCTCTGTTCATACGGCTTACAGTTATGTCAAATATCATTCCGGTGCGAAGATGCTGATAATCTATTGCGCCTTTATTGTATTTGCATTCCAGCGTAAAAGTGTGGTAGATGCCTAATGATGTCTTTACGGAGGCCTCAACGTAAAGCGCGTCGCTTTCACCTGAAATAAAGCGGTTTATCTGGCGCTGTACAACAAGAACGTCCTCTTTTTTTACCATTGACAGAAACTGGTCAAGGTGTATCGTATCCGTATTTTCAAATCCCATAAGAGCGCATATATGCGCCGAGGTTTTCATATAGACAGATGTTCCCTCCGTAATAAAGGCCAGTATCCCCGCGTCGGCATTTGAAGACGCCGTGCTTATATACTCAAACTCTTCCATAACCTGCTGCCTGAGCTGTTCCGTTATTTTCCTTGAAACCATTTCGTCGCTTATGTCTCTTCCCAAGGAATAAACCTTTATCCTGCCGTTAGGCTGCGTTACGGAAACGCTTTTCCAATGGATAAGTCCGCTTATGCCAACGGCGGAATAATATTCGGAAATTACACCGCTTCTTCTTACCGCGTTTACGCAAAGGGACATGCCGCCATCCGCACCCTCCATATCGTTTCCGAAAACGCTTTGAACGTATTTTTTATCCGGAGCTATTCCGCAGCTTACCAGAAGTCTCTTCAGATTTTCGCCGAAAGTAACTTCGGAAAGATCCTCAGTCCAGTCCATTTTATAATCAAAAACACTTTCCGCCAGCTCGTCAAAACGCACTCTTTCCGCCTTAGCGTTTTTCAGCGCGAAAAAAGCCGCCGTGACGGAAGCGACCAGTCCCACCAACAAGATACCGGATAAGATCAACAAAGCAATTTCCATAACAAAAACATTACCGCTGCTTAAAATTCCTTTTTTAAACGAAGGTATTACTCCCTTGGATTATTTTAGCGGACTTCGCTTTTTCATTTTCATTTTCGCGAAACCCAATACACAGTAAAATGCGGTTTTACATTTAGGACGTATCTGAAAGTAAGGAATTTTGTACAATTTTTTAATACGAGGTGGTTTTAAGATAAAAAGCGAAAAATACGGTAATATTTCGCAGTTATCCCAAGGAGGTAACCATGTCATTTTTTGAAGTGAAAAATGCCCGCCATTATTAGAAATTGTGCAAATTGCGACTTACATACAGCCCATAGTCTTATTATAATTTTACCATAAATGAAACCTAAAATCAATAGTTTTTTGCAGTTATTGCATAAAATAAAGCCAAAGTTTGTATAGCTGTTCTGTGCATTTTTACAATGAAATTCATTTGCATACAACACATATGCCTTTCTACAAACCGTTTTTTGGCGGAAAACACCGTCGGATTTTTTCCCGTGAATTAAAAAACGGAGAAAAAAGAAATAAGGCTGCTTTACAAATTAAAATCACATTTTGCACATATAACCATTGACATTTTTCTTTAATAATGATAAAATAATTAGTATATGCAATGCCGATTAAAAATATAATATATACATCCTTCTCAAACGAAAGGAGTTTATTCATATGACTACGGAAACAATAAGATGTCCCGGCTGCGGTGAAGAAATACTTCAGGATGTCGAAAACTGCCCCTACTGCGACGCGCCTATCAGCGTGATAATGAACAACGACATATCCGGCGCTCCAATAGACAACAGCGCCGCCATTGACGCTATGCTCCGCTCTGCGTCACAGTTTATGGAGGAAAGCGAATCTCTCGGTCTTGGTGAGCTTGACATTTTTGACGAAGATGATGAAGATGATCAAAAAGAGGAAGTATTCAAAAAGGTAACCCTTAAAGAACTTCCCCCCGAATTGTCCGAGACTCAGAAGGATGAAATAGAAGCGGGAGGCGTAATAAATCTCACACCGGAAGAAGAATCGGTTCCCGCACCCGCCACTCCGCCCGCACCGCAAAAAAAACGCGGCAAACAAAAGAAGACGTCCGTAAGCTCCGACGGCTTCAAAGAACTGGAACCAAAAAACGGCGCTCCCGCCGCTGCGACGGCTCCGGCTCAACCGTCTCAGTCTTCCGGCTCCAAGTCGGCTGCCGAACACACGTCGGATAACCCTGCCGAAGCTCAAAAAAAGGAAAATGGGGAAAACAGTACAAATAACGAGCCGATGTTATACGAAGTTGACGAAAAAGGAAAACCCATAAAGCCTAAAAAACCCAAAAAAGAAAAAAAGAAAAAAGAAAAAGTCGAACGCCCTCAAAAAATCAAAAAAGAAAAGACAAAATCATCTCCTACCGGAGGCGTAATTGCAGCCGTTATAGCTTTGGCAGTGGGACTTTGCGGAGGTTATTTCGGGAAAATGTTTTTATTCCCGGATCTGCCAAGCCCGGAATGTCAAAATTTTGCTCAAAAGGCTGTGAATGCCGCTGTGGAAGAAGTCGCGGGAGCAAAGGAACTGTACATAGCGGAAGCATACGTTAAAGACGGCGCTTTTTCGTCCCAGTGTATTTTCAGAGCCTTGACTCAAAACGAGTCCGATGTATCCTCGGAATGGTTCAGAGTAAAAATCGACCATGATACCGAAAAAACGAACGTATATTTTGAACTGAGTCCGGATGAATACGATCGCCTGAGAAACTCCGAAAACAGCGAAGACAGAGCCAAGGCTGCGGTGCTGAAAAGCAACCAGAACGAACTCGACCGCTGCATAAGCGAAATGAAAGCGGGCGACGGCTGGAGCTCAGCAAACATCTCGCTTATCAATAACAGCCTTCACCCATATACCGAAGTAACTGCGGCACCCGAAGAAACATCGTCGGCAGAAAAAGAAACCTCTGAAGAAGCCGAGTAAAATCCCATACAAGCAAAAAATATTTTTATAATTTACGGCATATAAATTAAGGCAACACCGCACAAAGATTGTCGTGCAGACGCGCAGTCAGCTTTTTCGTCAG
>CAJUFF010000140.1 GCA_910585505.1 uncultured Ruminiclostridium sp.
TTTTCTTGTATTCTGTTATTCTCAAGTATATTTCTGAACCTGCCGATGGTATCTCCGTCGGGAACCTGATTAGGAGAATCTACTCCGCAAAAATCGGAAAATGCTCGGCTGTCTATTACTTCGTTCATTGCTTTCATATCTGACAGGTCATATAAATTTTGCAGTATGAAAATTCTCAGCATTAGTTCAAGATCGTAGGGCTTGTTTCCAACTTCTCCTTTGTAATAAATCGGCTTAATTATCCCTATCCACTTGCTCCATGGTATGAGCCTTTCTATCTTGTCTAAAAATTCTTTTTTGCTTGTTTTGGCTGCCGCCAATTCGTCATTTATCATTGATAATGTCATTTGTTTGTTCATACTTTTATTATATCACTTTTTGGTGTTTATTTCAATTGGTTGTGCGGTGTTGCCTTAATAAAAGACTTTATGCCTATTGATACGATCCATAAATATAATAGGTGAAACAAATACAATCATATCTGACTCTGAGGATGGAAATTAAGAGGAAATCCCAAATCATGCTTGCTTTGCAAGCCCTTATCTTGATTGATTGGATTTGCTTTTACACAAAATTTGATGGATTGCTTCATCATGGAACTTTTTTGACAGCTCATCCAAAAAGATGTTCATGCAAGCAGTATTATTTGTGGAAATTTAGTATAGTACTAATTCTCAATCATCTTGTAGACAAAATTTCACAGGGTCTACAAGATGATTGATATTAATCTTTGATCAAGGTATAGACAAATAATGCGGATGATCAAAGATTAGTTTGAGAATTACACCCTAAGAACTAATTCCCGATCGACAACAAAATTTGTCTATACTTTGATCGGGAATTAGTATAAAACAACCACCTAATTTATCGGTAATTGTTTGTATAAAAGGTCGTAATCCCAATATAAACAGGATTACGACCTTTTATACAATGTTATTTATGCAGTCCGTTAACTCAAGGAATTAAGCCGCAGGGACTTCTTCTTCGACAGCAGATGTTACAACCTCGCCCGCTGCATTCCTCTTAAGAATATCGCGGTAAGTGTTAAGATAACCTTCAACTACATCATACTTTGACTCGATAAGAGAAGTATAGCTCATATCACCGAATACGGGACCGTCAAGGAGAGGCTCGTCGCCTGTCTGGAACAGGTTGGAGACATCGTTGCTAAAGCCGTAGCAGTGGTCAAAGAGAAGTTCGAATCTTGAACCCTCGGCGCCTTTAAGCTCCATCCACAGATCGTACTGCTCCTCTGTCCATACTACCTTATATTTTTCTCTTCTGGCAGTACCGCAGGAAGGACAAGTATCAACGCCCGATTCGTTCTCCTCTTCGGTAAAAATGTGTCTGCCTTTGTCGTCATGGTTGTCGGAGGTATCGCCGCAATCTGCGTTTGCGCATTTGGGATAGTAAGTTATGGCATCGTCCAGCGCATCGGACTTTGCCTTTGCTATATTTTCTTCGTCGGTTTCTTCAACACGATTTAGTTCGATCCAGTCAAGCGCACCCTTTACATTAGGGGCTCCGGAAGGAATAAGATAACCATAAGTGTCAACGCCGTGATAATAGGTATCGGAAAGATCGTCACGGGGATATGGAACGAACTTCATTTCGTTTTCAAGTCCCGCTTTGTCAAGAGCTTCCTTGGCTGTAGGATAAGTCCATGAGGGATCCATTCCGAGGAACAGCAGATTTCCGTCTACAAACGCCTGACTCGGATCAACATAACCGTTTGAAGCTCCATTGGCTTGCTGATCGGCATTGGCGCCAATTAAGCCGTTCTTTCTCATATTTTCCAACCAGCTCATGCAGCGGGTTGTGTTTTCGGATTTTAAATTGTTAATAATCTGATTTCCCTGAACATCGATAACCTTTGTACCTGTGGTCAGAACGAATATCATACCGCCTACGCCGTTATATCCAATATGGTTGGGATCCATATCAACCCACTTCTTCAGCAGATCTTCAAAGGCTTTCCATGTCCATGTGTTGTCCTTCACCATCTTCATCGGGTCAGCAATTCCGTTTTCCTCAAGTACACGGTTGTTGTAGTTGAGAGCGAAATTGGTTTTATACTGATAGGGTACGTAATAGTGCTTACCGTTATAAACAAACTGTTCGGCTATTTCCTTAACTCCGCTCCAGAGATCGGAATCAAGATCAATATAGCTGTCCAAAGGTGTGTACATATTATAACTCATAGCGTGAGGAAAAGATCTCCACTCATAACGCACTATATCGGGCGAATCACCGGTAGCAATAAGAGTACCGAGTGTTTCAAAATATTCGTCGCCGATTCCCGTAACTCTCTGTTCGATGCTGCCGCCGTATCTGCTCTCAAAAAGAGCTACCATATCCGCATTGTTGGTGAGCAGATCTTCGTACATAAGCCATGTAATGGTACCGGTCTCGGCGGTATCGTCAACAGGAGCCGCCGTAGCTTCGGTAAAGCTTTGCTCGGGAGCCTTAGTAGTTGTAGTATTGGCGGTAGTGTTCTTGCTTTCGCCGCCGTTGTCGTTTTCGCCGGCGCAGCCCGCAATACTGAGTGTCACGGCTGCCGCCAGTAAAACGGCTAAGGGTTTTCTGATTTTCTTCATCATTTTCCTCCTTTAGGTTGGATTGTATCTTTAATTTATATAACCACCGCTTATCTTACGGCAGATACATACTATTCAATCGGGGCGGTAACCGTTCCGCCGCCGCTTTTCATCAAGTTCCTGTAAAAGTCTATATAGCTTTCCACGCTGTTATAAAGCGTGTCCACAAGATTCGTATAGCTTCCGTCCTCAAAAACCGGAGCGTCAAGAAGGCTTCCCGTGCCTATAAGCAGATTGGATACGTCATCGTTGAATCCGTAAACATTGTCAAAAAGCAAAGTAAATCTTCCGTCGGTGCTTTTCATTTCCGTATAAAGATCATATTGTTCCTCGCTCCAGACCACCTTATACTTTTCTCTTCTGCCTTCGCCGCAGGAAGGGCACACCGACATTCCCAATGTGTTTTCCTCATCGGTAAAAATGTGTCTTCCTTTGTCGTCATGGCTCACTGAGGTATCGTTACAATCAGCGTTGGCACATTTCGGATAGTATCCCTTAACATCGCTTATCGCTTTGGCTTTGGCGTTTTCTATATTTTCCCTGTCGGTTTCCTCAACACGGTTAAGCGTTATCCAGTCTAAAGCGCCTTTTATATTGGGAGCGCCGGCGGGGATCATAAAACCGACAGTGTTACTTCCCTGATAGTACCTATCCGCCTTTTCATCTTTGGGAAAGGGAACAAATTTCATCTCATTTTCAAGTCCGGCTTTATCCAGTGATTCCTTTGCCGCTCCGTAAGCCCATGTGGGGTTCATTCCGAGAAACAAAAGATTACCGTCCAGAAATGCCTGACCGGGGTCGACATATCCGCTGATTGCTCCCTGTGCCTGCTGATCAGCGCTTGCCCCCATAAGTCCCTCTTTCCTCATATTTTCCAGCCAAAGCATACAGCGGTTTACATTTTCGCTTTTTAAATTATTCACAATATTGCCGTCGGTAATGTCAATGGTTTTCGTGCCTGTGGTCATTATGAATATCATTCCCCCAACGCCGTTGTATCCGATATGAGCAGGGTCAATATCCACCCACTGCTTCAGCATATTTTCGAAAGCCGTCCATGTCCATTCATCATTTTTAAGCAGCTCCATAGGATCAGTCATACCGTTTTCTTCAAGCACGCGATTATTGTAATTAAGAGCAAAATTGGTATCCAGCGAGTTGGGCGCGTAATAATGGCGCCCGTTGTAAACAAACTGCTCCGCCACGTCCTTTACGCCCTTCCACAGCTCCGAGTCAAGGTCGATATAGCTGTCAATCGGAGTATACATATTGTAACTCATTCCGTGGGGAAATGAGCGCCACTCATATCGTACTATATCGGGGGAATCCCCTATGGCAATAAGCGAGCCCAGCTTATCGAAGTACGCCGAACCGGAGCTTGTCATCTGCTGCTCTATGGAACCGCCGAAACGGGTTTCAAACAAATGCACCATTTCCGACATTTCACTTAGCAGGTCTTCATAAACCAACCATGTAATTGTACCGGTTTCCGCCGCTTCATCCGGCAAAGCTATGACAGGCTCCACAAAGCTGTTTTGCAGAACACCGGCTTCGCTTGTATCAGAAGGGTTTTCCGAAATCGATTCCGAAGAACAGGCGGATATATAAAACGACAAAATCACAGCCATAAATAACGCGGAAATTTTTTTATTATATTTCATTCATTTATTCCTTATTTGAACAGTTATTACAAATAGTATATTTATATAAATTTTTGCCCTTTTGTCTTTAATGCAATTTTTAAAATGTAATCGTTTTAACGTCAAACTGCGATTTAAAACAATCGGATAAAATTGAAACGGCAGTTGTCTTTAAACAGATCAAATATTTTATACATTTTCGGAAAAACAAAAAAATTTTCTTCAAAAAATATATCTTAGGTATGAGTATAACACAAAAACTCCAAAATTTCAAGTGAAAATGTATAAATATTGGGCAATATAATAAAACAAGTACAATTGCAATTACAATTTTTTCGCTGTTGTGTAAATATAAAAATACCTATTCCTTAGGCAATTTCGGAAAAAGCAATAAAGTAAAATTATCGGCGGAGACACCTTTAAAGGCTCCGCTTTTTTCTTTTGTGTAAACTCCTTTGGCGATTATCGCTTTTAGCATTTCATTTTTTGCGGCGGCAGAATCAAGCGTATCATATACCTTTAAAAGGTGTTCAATGCGTGGTATGAATTTTTCGCGCTGCAAATTTTCGTTGGCTAACATTTGTCTGTTTTCCAAAATGGCTTTATATTCCTTTTTGGCGTCTTCCAGACGTTTGGTTACGGAAACGGAGCGAGCGGAAAACTGTTCGGGTGTATAGATCTTTTGTTCCAACAGGTCATACATATTATCCAACTGTTTTTCAAGAGTATCTATTTTCTTTTTGGTTTGTTCTATAGTTTTTTCGAGGATTTCACCGCCGGATCTTGCGGAAAGATTTTGCTCGTTATTTTTCCATTTGATTTTGTATTCGTCGACCCAATCCTTGAGTATTGACAACACCTTTTTTTCCACAAGAGTAAAAGGCGACGATACGTTGTCACAATATCGGCAGTGACAAACCAAGTAAGGCGGTTTATCAGGAGTAGTGGGGTTTCGTAAAGTCATTTTATGCCCGCATTTTGAGCAAACGATTAGTCCGGCGAGAGGAGACTTGATTCCTTTTTTGTATCCTACTGGAGGCGGGGGCAGGGATTTAAGTATTTCCTGAGCCTTATCAAAAATATCTTGGGGGATAATGGCTTTGTGCAAGCCGTCTGACAATATGCAGTTTTCGTCTAAGCTTATGGGGCGACTTCCGGATATCTTCCCGTCTACGGTGATTTTCTTAACCTTTCTATATCCCCAACGGATTTTTCCGGCGTATACGGGATTGGTTATTATATCCCGAAGGGCTTCTTTCCCCCAATATTCGTGTCGGAAGGGTTTGACGCCGATGTCGTTCAGTTTTTTGGCAATTCCTCCGAGACCGAGCCTTTTTCCGTCCAGTCCGTTTATGTACCAATCAAAAATATTTTTTATCACTTCCGCCTGTTCGGGGATAATTTGAAGGGTATAGCCTTTATCGTTGGGTATTTTGATTTTTTCGTATCCGTAAGGGGCGGTGCTTGCTATATATTTTCCCTCTTTTGCTGCCGCCGCTCTTCCGCGCTGTAGACGGCGGTTTATTGTTTTATACTCGCGCCGCGACATAAACAAGCCGAATTCAAAATATTCCTCGTCAAATTCGTTGTTTGGATCGTAGGTTTTTGTGGGGGTGATTATTTTGGTATCGGACAGTTTAAAGGTCTGGGCAACAATTCCCTGATCTATAGTATCACCACGGGCAAGCCTTTCAACCTCTATAACAAGCACGCCGTCATATAATCCCTGTTCGGTGTCGGCTAAAAGCTGCTGCATTTGCGGACGGGAGGCTATACTTTCACCGGATACTATTTCCTGATAGATTTTTGTTATTTGAAGATTGTTTCTTTCCGCATAATCAAGGAGTATTCGCTTATGCCTCGCAAGGGTTTCACCTTCGCCGTGGGCTTCAGCCTCGGCGTCTTTGCGGGATTTTCGGAGGTAAATGGCGTAGGTGGGCATATGCGGACTCCTTTCTTTTGGCTTTTTTGTTTTTCGTGTTTTTGTATTACAATGGTATATGGTTGTTCACCGCTTTGAAACAATTTCTATTCATAGTTAAATTGTAGACAATCAAAGTTCAATATTTGTTTGAGTAACATGATTTTTTTTAAATTCATCGATAACTTTGTTTATACCGTTAGACATTCCCATGTTTTCAAGACCGATATACTTTACTTCATTATCGGTCATATACGTGATTATCAAACATAGATGCACAGTTTTATCAGTCTTTTTCTTTGCCCGTCCTCCTATTATAGCCCCAAGAGGTCCAAATAAAACAGCCCCTCCTACGGCACCGCCTATGCTGGAAACATATTGTTTTTTAATTTCTGTTTCTGTTTTACAGCAAACATCAGTTACTTTATTCTTCGCTAAAGAAAAGTTCATATTCCCGGATATAAAGTCATAGCGGTCTGGATATGAAATCAATTGACATACAGCATTTTCAGCAATAGGAAGACCGTTTATATGTAAAAATGTACAAACAACGGACGCGCCGTCAGCTTTTACAGCCGACTTTTTTACTTTGTTTATTGATCTTGCCTTAGACGTTTTAAAGACCATACGAATACAGAAAATAAGTATGAGAATTAGAATGGCGATTATTAAAAGCAAAGGCAACATCTCTCCAACTGTAGATTTTCCCATAGGTTTGTTCATAATTGATTCAGTTAGTATTTTTTTCATTTTGTCATTCCTCCATATTGAACAGTTTTTTATTTTGCGATACTAAAATCTTTTTGCTCAACCATATAATCCAGATAGTGTGTATTCAGAAATGTAAACATACGAACGATCGTTAATAATATTATAGTTTTCCTTTGAAATATAAAACTCATCGCTTGAATTCCAATAGTGTGTAATCTTCGCCATATATCCACTTATATTGAAACACTTACAATAATCCTGTACTGTTTTTAAATGATAACCGTCTCTTAACAGAACAGGATAAAGTAAGTTGCGTGCAAAACAATTAGCTTCACGTCTATTAACATCATCGTCATTAGTATATTTTAATACAATATGACCAGTTCATACGCTAAGGTAAATCTAATGATTTCATTAGACTTTTTATCATTAAAGAATACAAACCAGCGATTTTTATGTTGGTCATATATAGTAAACCCATGATTGCTTGGAGAGTATTTATTTCTAAATTGCAAAATATCAATTTTCAAATTTTCCGCTAACTCAGAATAAGTATGTAATTTAACTTTATTAAAATTATAAAGAATTTTAAAAATATCTATTTGAGGATATGAACCTTCATAGTTCTGAAGTACATCATATGCTAAATTTGTTGATTTTTTATAATTTGGAATTCTATTCATCAAATTCTTCCCCAAACATAGCTTTAGCTACGTCTAAAAGCTTTTTCCTATTTTCTGGAGAAAGTTTTTTTGCGTTACGATTGAGTATAATCAAGTCTTCAGATAAATTATCAACATTTCTTCCTAAAATATAATCAATAGAAACATCAAAAAAATCTGCAAGTTTAAGTAATGAATCATTATTAATTTCTCTTTTGCCGTTCTCCCAATTGCAAAGAGTATTTTGTGCCACCCCAAGTATTTTTCCAAGCTCAACTTGGCTTAATTTTTTTTGTTTTCTGAGTTGTGCAAGATTATTCATAATATCCTGGTATAATTAAATCAATCCCCAGCAAAAAGATTTAATTACACATATCCTT
>CAJUFF010000141.1 GCA_910585505.1 uncultured Ruminiclostridium sp.
AAGCCATTTTATCCACTTTTTAAAACGATATTAGTATGACATATCATATGATATCAAGTATGTTTCCGAAAAACAAAACTTTTGCTTGAATGTTTGTATAATCACAATTTTTTTGAGATTTGTATTGACAGCTCAATTTTTTTGTGCTAAAATATAAATAAAAAACGGAAAGGGACTCAAATGAGCATCGGTGACAGAATCAAACAGCGCAGAAAAGAATTGAAGCTAACTCAGCCGAGATTGGCCGAAATAGTGGGCGTTTCCAAGGGTACCATAGGAAACTACGAAAGCAATCTTTGTTCCCCCAACGAAAAAATACTGTTCAGGCTTTTTTCGGCTCTTGAATGCGACGCTAATTTTTTATACCAAGACAATATTACTCCCCAAAAAAATAAAGAAACCGAAACAAAAGCTTCCGATAAGGAAAACAAGCATATAACCCTGAAGGAGTCGGAGCTTCTTGATAAATACCGCGGGCTTGACGAACACGGGGTGAGAGTGGTTGACTTTGTTATCGACGAGGAATACAGCCGATGCAGCGAAAACGAAGATGTTCCGTTTATAAAAATAAGGCACAGCTTCTACAAGGTGTCAGCGGGCAGAGGATTTGATTTAGGCGACGAGGACGAGTGGGAGGAGATAGATATCCCCGACACTCCCGAATCACGGAAAGCGGATTTTGCTCTTACGATAAAGGGGGACAGCATGGAACCCGCTTACAGCGACGGCGAAATAGTGCTTGTAAAAGCTCAGTCCGCCGTCGATATAGGGGAAACTGGAATATTTGTGGTAAACGGAAGCGGATACATAAAGAAAAACGGGGGGGACAGACTTATATCCGTAAACCCCGAATACGGCGATATTATTTTTTCCGAGGGAGATATAATTTCCTGCGCGGGAAAGGTAATAGGCCGAGTATAATGATAATCATACCGAAAGGCTATTTTCATATTTTTGAGAATTTTAAAAACCTGCTGTGAGTTTTGTACAGTATTGCTCCTCCAACTAACTCTTGAAGATTTTACGTAATGAACGGCCGGAGAAAGACGAGGAAGAAAGCAACGGGAATATGCGCATATTTCAGGGATTTCTGAAAAAGTATTTCTACAGTCGGGCAAGCAGAAAAATTCAACAGTTAGTTGAGGGAGCAATATGATTTTGAAATAACGTAAAACGGCCGAATCACGCGGAAAGGAGTCGAAGTGATGAAAACCTGCCTCTGTATAGATCTTAAGTCATTTTACGCCTCGGTTGAGTGCGTGGAGCGAGGGCTTGACCCTATGACAGCCAATCTGGTTGTGGCCGACCCCGAACGCTCGGAAAAAACCGTATGTCTTGCGGTTTCGCCCGCTATGAAAGCGCTGGGGGTAAAAAATCGCTGCCGTGTTTTCGAGATACCAAAGGGGATAGAATATCTGACCGCCCCTCCGCGAATGAAAAAATATATTGACTACGCCGCAAAAATATACGGAGTGTACTTAAAATATATTTCAAAAGACGACATTTATGTTTATTCAATAGACGAAGCGTTTATTGACGTCACGGAGTATCTTGGATATTATCGGCTTTCCCCAAAGGAAATGGCGGAGATGCTTATGGACGCGGTGATGAAGGAGGTGGGAGTAAGAGCCGCGTGCGGAATAGGAACCAATTTATATCTGGCTAAGATAGCTCTTGACATAACCGCAAAGCATTCGGAGGATTTTATAGGCATACTTGACGAAGAAAGCTATCGGCTCACGCTATGGGATCATACGCCGCTCACCGATTTTTGGCGGATAGGACACGGCACCGAAAAAAAGCTTAACGAACACGGTCTTTTTACAATGCGCGACATTGCGCAGGCAAACGAGAATACGCTCTACCGCGTTTTCGGAATAGACGCGGAACTGCTGATAGATCATGCGTGGGGACGCGAACCCACGGAAATATCCGATATAAAGGCCTATAAGCCGAAAACAAACTGTATTTCCAGCGGTCAGGTGCTTATGCGCGACTATACCAAAGACGAATGCCGGCTTATAATCCGAGAAATGATGGATCTTATCTGTCTTGAGCTGGCGGAAAAGGATACGGTCACATCATCGGTAACTCTTTATATAGGCTACTCAAACGCGCTTAATTCCGCGGCGGCAAAGGGAACGGTATCCTTCCGGAATCCTACTTCCTCCGATAAGGAAATAATTCCGGAGGTAATAAGCCTGTACGACAGAATAACCGACGGCGACAAGCTAATGAGACGGGTAAATATCACCTGCGGCAATATCACCGCCGACGATGGAACAAGACAAATAAGCTTTTTCGATCCCGATCCCGAAAGTGATGAGAAAAACAAAAATCTTCAGAAGGCCATCGCCGCGATGAAAAAAAAGTACGGAAAAAATTCCATGCTTAAAGGAATGAATCTGGAGGCTGCGGGAACAACAATAGAGAGGAACAAGCAGATAGGGGGGCACAAGAGCGGTGAGGGGGCGTAACGATAATTTTAAAGCGCAGCTTAAACAAGCGGGATGCGGAGAACATCCGACAGCGGTTATATCAACGCGGATACAAAAACAGTATGTTATTTTCAGCAATCCAAGAAAATACCGCAGCGCATGTCGGTAATCCAAAGCCCTTTGTGAAAGGATTGTATAAAATGGGAAACAAGCCCGGAAAGCCCATGCCAATCTCCGAGAGAGCAAAGCAATTCAGCCCCTTTGCAGCCGTGGCGGGACTGGACAAAGCGCTGACGGAAACGGAAAGGGCAATGATGAAAACGGAAAAGCGCGAGTTGTCCGAGGACGATTCCGAAAAGCTTAATAAAATACTGTCGGAACTGAAAAAAGGCGATTCGGTGAAAGCGGAATATTATTGCGACGGAGAGTATTTGACGGCGGAAGGTATTGTTACCTTGCTTGACAAGATAAACAGAATTATTAAAATAGGCGATACGGCCATTGGTTTTGACAAACTTTATATTTTGAAATAACCTTCCCTTTTAAAACTGTTGGATTAGTGATTCGTGTGCAATCTTTAATCAATTTATAGACTTAAGGCAATACCGCACAAAGATTGTCGTGCAGATGCGCATTCAGCTTTTTTGTCAGATTGTCCGAAACGACGCGGGAATACCGGCGTATTTCAAGGAGTTTTGGGCAAAAATGACGGAAAAGATACAAGCGTATGCGCGGCAAAGCGCGCAGCGCGGTCTTTGCGCGGTGTTGCCTTAAATAAAAGAAATACCGTTCGGGTATATACCCCGAACGGTAAAAACTTTTTTACTATCCCCTCTATGGGGAGGAGAGATATTCACAGCGATTACACTTTAATACTAATTCCCGATCAATGTATAGACAAATTTTGTTGCCGATCGGGAATTAGTATAATACCGATCTTTAATCAAGTGCCAGACTTGATTAAAGATTGTGCTATAAGCACTTGTTAACCGATAAAAACACTTTCAAACTTTACAATCAGTAAATAGAGTTACAATTACCCCACGCCGTAAATCTTATCCGCTTCAACCACCAGTCCCGGTTCCATCGCTCCGGGAATCTGATTTGAGCCATCGGTGAAAATAATCAGAACATTGTCCCATGATTCGTCAAAGGTATAGGAATAAAGTCCGTCTTCACCAAGCTCACAGGGAACGCCGGGCCACGGGGCTGCCTGTTTTACCGTACCGGTGCTCTCGTCATAAACATAGGCGCTGATTGTGTCCTTCCAGTCGTCGGGCTTACGGAAATATACCGTTGTGCCCGATTCAACGCTGCGCTTGCCCTGAACGGTAAAGTAAAAACTCATGACGGATAGAACATTGCCGCTTCCGTCCTCCGATTTGAGTGTCAGCTTTAAGGGCTTTCCGTTTTCGGCACCGCTTCCTATTTCCAGCTTGTCGCCGTCGCTGAAGGGCTTATACTCGCCGCCGTCTACGGAAAAGAAGGTCTTTCCCGCGTTTTCCGCCCTTAATGTCACGGTTACAGGCTCATTTTCGGTAAGAATAAAGCCTTCGGTATCCACAGACATTGCTCCCAAACGATCCTTTTCAACATACCCCTCGTTATAAAGAACAACCGCGCTTTCAGCAAAGACAAGCCCGCTCAGGACTCCGTTATCAACGGTAAATTCCGTTTCGCCGCTTATCCTGTCCACATATTTTCCGTCGGGAAGGGAAACGGCGTTGCTGAGCGTATAGCTGTATCTTCCGCCGTTTACGATCACAAGTCCCTTTGAGCCGCGTTCGATAAGGAGAACGCTTTCCTCCTCATCGGCGTTAAAAAGCTTTTCCTTTTCCCCATTCATGGCGGTTCTGAAACGGTTTACTTCCGTCACGGTATCGTCCTTGTAAAAGGGATTGCCCATAGCGCCTATATGATTCATGGTGCCCCACATATTGCCCGATGTATTGCCGTAAGGTCTGTCAAAAAACAGGGGTGTGCCCTTTTCTCTTGCGGCAATTACAGCCCAGCCCAATATTACCTGCTTATCGGAAAGGGAGCCCGACGTGCCGTCGTTACAGTAATTATCGTGGGATTCTACCCATGTGACCGCAGTGGGATCCTCCGTATTGATTTTAAGGTCGGTGAGGGATGCGGCGTTCAGCTTTCGGGAGGATATGGCGTTTCTTACCGCCTCGCCGTATGCGCTGGCTGTGGTTCCGCCCACCGCTTTCTGGTATTCCTCAATCTTTTCCCCGTCTCCCTGAAGCACTTCTCCGTAGTTGAAAATACGGTCGGCTTCATCTATCTCGTTGGTTACCCTTTCCCAGAAATTGTTTTTTTCGGAATTAGGGTCGGTAGGGTCGGTGGGAAGACCTATGTGCTTGGCGGTGTCGTACCTGAAGCCGTCGGCGCCGCAGGCAATGCAATCGTTGAGATATTTTATGAAATAATCCTGAAAATCCTTGTTTTCGGTATTTACGTCAGGGAGGCCTCCCATCTGGCCGGTGGTGCATTCAAGGCGGTCGGACCAGTTAACGATTTCATTTTTTCCGTTGGCGTGATAAAGCTTATCCAGACCGCCTACCGCGTCGATAAGTCCCTGACCCACGCTTTCAAGATCGGGGGTAGTATGATTGGGTACCACGTCCACTATCACCTTTATGCCATACCTGTGCGCTTCCTCGCACATTGCGGCAAACTCTTCCCTCGTACCCAACTGATAGTTGCCGATGGTCCAGTCGGTGGGCTGATAGTGATAATACCACTTTCCCTCACCGTTAAGCTGCATTCCGCCGTTTCCTCCAACCACACACGCGTTTACGGGAGATGTCTGAATCGCCGTAAAGCCGGCGTAAGCTATGTCCCGCATACTTTCTTTTATGGTATTGAAGGATTGGCACCATGCGTGAAAAATAACGCCGTCCGTGATTTCCGAAACCGCTTTTCCGTCCGCGCCTTCGTTATTACCGTTTCCTACCGAGCATGCGGACGAGGAGAGGGCTATTATAAGCGCCGTCGTCAAAGCCGCTGCCGAGCTGAAGAATTTTTTCATTGAGCTTTTCATGATGTCCTCCGTTTTATTGATGACAAGCCGTGAATCCGTCTGCATAGAAATAGTGGGTGTAATATCAATGGATCCTATAATATATTATACTTGTTTTAAAAAATTTTTCAATATATAAAATGCCATCCGGAAAAAATTTTTTTAAAATCCGAAACCTTAACGCCTTAAAAAGCGATATATAGGGTGAGAGACAAAAATCTCATACCAAAAATTTCGGAATGAAAGGAACTGTTATGAACAGCATTGAAGACAAGGACATTGTGGAAATGTTTTTGGCGCGAAACGAGAACGCCATTGCGGAAAGCAGAAAAAAATACGGCGCGAAGCTCCAAAGGATATCATATAACATAACCGCCGACCGCTCCGCCGCCGAAGAGGTAGAAAACGACACTTATTTTACGGCATGGAAAAGTATCCCGCCAAAAGAACCGTATACTTATTTTTATGCTTTTCTGGCGAGAATAGCGCGGAATATTTCACTGAGCCTTTGCCGCAGCAGAAGCAGACTGAAAAGAAACGCCCATATTGTGGAGCTGTCAGAGGAAATGGAGCAGTGTATTCCATCGGACGAGAATATAGCGGACAAGCTGGACGGCGATATTTTAGCCGAAAAGATAAGCGGATTTCTGATGACGAAATCCGAAGAGAAACGCGGAATTTTTATGCGCCGCTATTGGTTTTTGGACTCGATGGAAAGCATATCCAAGCGCTTCGGTCTTAAGGAGAGCAATGTAAAAACCGTATTGTTCAGGCTCAGAAACGAGCTGAAAGAATATCTTGAAAGAGAGGGTTACAATTTATGAGTTTAAACGGAGATAAAATGTTAGAGAAAATGTCCGATGTGGATGAAAGTCTGATAGTTGGAACGGACGAAGCCGGAAGGTCAAAAAAGCTTTTTCTTAAAGCCGGAATAATTACCGCGGCAGCCGCTGCGGCTGTTGCGGTTGGTCTTAACCTTATACCGCGTCAGATTGATTCAGGTCTTCCGGAGCTGCCTAAAATAGCCGTGTCGGAAAATATATTGCCCGGCGGAATGGGCTTCGAGGGTTTAAGCGCCTCTCTTGTGGAAAAGGAAAAGACCAATCTTTTGGGTCAGAATTTTAAAATAAGGGAAATGCCTGTGTATAAAACATATTCCGCCAATCCCGACATTGATAAAATAAAATCGAAGTTTAGAGAGATTGCGGATTATTTTAATCTGGATTATGACAATCTCGATATAACGGAAGATATTACCGACGAGGAGACACTCAGGGCGCAGTTTGAAGAAAACGGAGCTTCGGAGGAAGAGATAGAAAGCTTTTTGAAAATTTCGCGTATGAACACGCATATTTCGTCACGTCTGCGTGACGACAACGGCAAGTCGCTTATTTCAATAAGCATAAATGCCGTAATGGGAATTGATATATCCTTTTCCGTACCGGAAAACGACGATGAAAAATATTTCGGTACCGTGCTTCCTTCGGAATACCGTTTCGGTGACGATTCCACACCGGAAGAGCTTGAAGCAGCGGGAAGATATCTGCTTGACAAATACGCCGATATTATTGATATGAAAAATCCCGAAGTACTTTCCGATCCAGATTATGACGGTTATGTAACATTCTACGAAAGAGGGGAAAACGACGCGGAGAGTATCGCCAACCAGAGCATAAAGACCGTAAGCTTCGGAGGAAGTAACAATAGGGTCGATATTATAAGAATAAACGACGGTTATAAATGCTGTGAAAAAATAGCAGACTATCCGATTATTACGGTGGATAAGGCAGCGGAGCTTCTCCAAAGCGGAAATTATCTGACGTCGGTTCCCTACGATTTAAAGGGAGATGAGGAGATAGGATTTGTCGAGTTGATTTACAGGTTTGGAATAGGATATGAGACGGCAATGCCTTTTTACCGGTTTCTTGTGCTTATTCCGGAGGAAGAATTTCAGAGGGACGAGAGGATTTACGGAGGGTATTATGTGCCTGCCGTAAGGGAGGAGTATTTGGAGAATATGCCGCAGCCCGCGATATCGTTTAACGGAGGACTTATAAAAAAATAAAATTCGGGGGTAATCTCCATTTTTCATTACAAAAGGCTTATTATAAATATGTAATATTGCGCGTTATATTATTATACTATCTTTTTTGTATAACGTAATAAATTTATTCTTTTTTTGTTAATGTTTACAACCTTTTAAAATAAACGTATTTATAAAAATAAAAACAAAGGGATTGCCCGAGGGTAAGGCTTCATAAAGAAGTTAAAGACAAGGCAGGCCACAACGGTCTGTCTTGCCTTTTATTCTATACAGTGTAACCCACTATGACGCTTTCGGGGAAAGTGCCCGTGGGAGAGAGCGATAAATTGGAAGTTGCTGTTCTCTATACAGCTATCCTATTTTCTTTCTAAGGTATACCAAA
>CAJUFF010000142.1:0-3067 GCA_910585505.1 uncultured Ruminiclostridium sp.
ATTACTGGTAGAGATTGGATTTTATCGTGTTTTTAAATGGTTATTAGTATAACAAGGCATATTCTCCTCCCTTCAGTCAATTTGAAAATGATAACGGATTTTTGCAGATAAGATGGGGAAAAAGGCTCAATTATCTTTATGTAATGCCGGAGTTTGAGGGCGGTTATGATGATTTGCTTCGATATGATGAAAGTTATTTGAGACTCTATCGGTTTCTGTCTATTCCAAACGCCCTCAGAGCTATGTATTTTTTCACGGGAAGAAAAAGGAACGCCTATTTTACCGTTGATTCTGTTGTGACCGCTCTGGGCATAGAAAAGAAGAACGCCGAGGAGATAGTGAAAGAAATGAAAGAGCTTTCCTTTGTGGACGAGGCTACCTTGGACACAGGGAAAGGCGATGAGTTTATATTTCATTACAAAGCGGGAATAAATTTTATTTCATTTATGGCATTTTCTTATAATCTTCTGAATATGCCCCAAAACTTTCATTGTCAGAGCAATCGGAGAAACGATGACAATCCTTATTTTAAGCACAACACATACGGCAAGGATGATTTATCCGATAAATGAAAAGACAGAAAAAATTTTATAAAAAGCAAACCGAAAGCATAAGAACGACACTATATAATCAAGAAACATCATGGAGGCAGGATTATGGCCGTATTTATAAAAAAGTTTTTTAAAACACAAAAAAACAATGGAAAAAAGTCTAAGATTATGTTATTATTTAAAAATGTCGGAAACGTCAATCCTACGATCGGAGCTGACAGAAGCTTTTATTCCGAAGTATATCTTGCTTTTGCGGAACAATACGAAAGGCTTTTTTCGTAAAAACGTAAAAAATTTGTTACAAATATATGAGGATCCATAATATGTAAAAAAATATACGAAAGGGAGACTGAAAAAGTGAAAAGGAAGAAAAAAGAGAACGAAAACAAATTCCATACCGAGTACGGCATAGCCAAAAACGTTGTTTACATACTCGGTAAAATCAAGCGATATTATCCTACGCTGCTGTTAATTATGGGGTTAAGCATAATAACCCATTCCTCAATGAACTATCTCTGGAGCTTTGTTGGCAAGTTTATTTTAGACATACTTGAGGCGCAGAGCGCCGTGGGAAATCCTGATATCGAGCCGCTTTTAAGGATGCTGGCGCTTGTGGCGGCGGTATTGCTGATATTTACCGTGCTTAATGTGTACACAAACAACAGGGTATGGTACAAAATGATCTGCGTGAGAATGAGGATCATTACCGAGCGTGTGTCAAAAATGATGTCTATGGATTACCAGACATTGGAGCAGCCGGATATATTGGATATGCACGAAAAAGCTACCAATGCCACCGGCGGTAATACCAACGGCATAGAGGGAATGATGCATTCGATACACGATATCGGAGTCGATGCGGTTACGCTTATTGTTACGCTGACTGTGATAGTGGTTCTGGATTGGCGCTTGATTGCGGCGTTGGCAGTGATTGCGGTATTACAGTTCCTGTTTTTCCGCCATACGGTAAAGAGGGACAGAAAAGAGGTCTGGGATAAGCTGGGCAATGTCTGGCGGAAAATAAACTACATGGAGCAGACCACTCGCAGCTTCGATTACGCAAAGGACATTCGTCTTTTCGGAATGAAAAACTGGCTTCTGGGAAAGCAGCGGGATATTATAAACGAAAAGCAAGGCAAAATGCTTCACAGCAAAAATCTATGGATGTTAAACTCAGCGGTGGCTCACGGTCTTCAGATTGTTATGATGGCGATGGTTTACTATGTGTTTATAAACGCATTCCTGGGGAGCAATATTTCAATAGGCGACTTCACTCTCTATACGGGACTGGCTTTCTCCTTTTCCGCCGCTCTTACGGGAATATTTAACGCCATGGGCACTTTAAAGGAGCGCAGTATGCAGACGGACGATTTCCGCTCTTTTACGGATCTTCCCGAAGAGGACGAGTCGCAGTGCGTGCCGGTGCCGAAAAAGGACAAGTATGTATTCGAGTTTAAAAACGTTTCCTTTAAATATAAGGGTCAGGAGGGCTACGCGCTGAAAAACCTCAGTCTTACCCTTGAAGCGGGAAAGCGCCTTGCGGTGGTAGGGCTGAACGGAGCGGGAAAAACCACCTTTATCAAGCTTCTTCTGAGGCTTTACGACGTTACCGAGGGCGAGATACTTTTAAACGGAACTAACATAAAGAAATTCAGGAGGAAGGAATATTTCGAGCTGTTTTCCCCCGTATTCCAAAATGTGGAAATATTTGCCTTTCCCATGTCGGAAAATGTTTCCATGAAAACGCCGGAGGAGACCGACAGGGCGCTTTGCGAAAAATGTCTTGAACGGGGCGGACTTAAGGAAAAGCTTTTAAATCTCGAAAACGGCGTTGATACCCAGCTTTTAAAGGTTATTGACGACAACGGCATCGATCTTTCGGGAGGGGAAAAGCAGAAGCTTGCCCTTGCAAGAGCGCTTTACAAAGACGCTCCCGTAATAGTGCTTGACGAGCCGACCGCTGCCTTGGACGCTCTTGCGGAATACAGACTTTACAAAAGCTTTGATGAGATAATAGGGAACAAGACGGCGGTATATATCTCTCACCGCCTTTCCTCCACCCGCTTCTGCGATTGTATAGCTATGTTTAAATCGGGAGAAATGGTTGAATGCGGCACTCATGATGAGCTTCTTTTAAAGGGCGGCGCTTACGCAGAAATGTTTAAGATTCAGGCGCAGTATTATAAAGATGACGACAACGGAGGCGAAAAAAGTGAAAACAGCTTCGGAGAGGAGGCGGTGTTAAGTGTTTAAAATGAATAAAGAAAAATCCGGCGGAGCGTCTGCGGTGAGCGGAACGGCCATCGCGGTGAAAACCTTAAAATATTTTATACCCATAGCATGGAAATTACATAAGGGGTATTTCTTTATAAGCCTGCTGAAAACAATTGTTGACGCGGTTCAGCCGTTTGTGTCGATCATTGTTTCTCCCCTTATCATAGCCGAGCTGTTGGGTGAGAGAAATATAGAAAGGCTTATATTATACACCGTTGTTATAGCGGTGGGCTCAAATCTTT
>CAJUFF010000142.1:3077-7859 GCA_910585505.1 uncultured Ruminiclostridium sp.
ACAGCTTGGGGTAATAATAGAAAAATATTCCGAAAAATTTGACAATTATTTTTCCGTACAAATGGGCAGGCGGGTAATGGAAATGGATTTCCAGCATACGGAGGATAAACGGGCGTTGGATCAGGTGGAAGCGGCAAATACGGGAATGAGCTGGTATTCGGGCGGCGTAAACGGAATCTGCTCTCCCTTCTTTGAAATGATTTCCAATATTTTGAAAATATTGGGTTCGGTAACGCTTATTGCGGTATACGCTCCCGTTCTTTTCCTTATAACCGCTGTAGTGGTAGCGGTAAAGGTTTTTGTTACCAACAAGACCAATAAGATTGAAATAGAGTCCTACAAGGGGCTGTCAAAGCTTAACCGTGTTTTCGGATATTACGGTTTTACTCTGTGGGACTTCCGCTACGGGAAAGATATCAGGCTTTACGGCGCCGGAGATATGATGCTGGGAAAATGGAACAGCGTTACCGATGAACAGGTAAGCCACTGGGCAAAAATGGCAAACAGTCAGCTCCCATGGGATCATGTCTCCAACGGCTTCGGAGTTGCCAAGGATATCGCTTCCTACTTATACTTGGGAATACTTGTGCTTATGGGAAACATAACCATTCCCGTATTCAGCCAGATGCTTTCCGCCGGCTCCACATTCCAAAGCTCTATGTCATTTCTTCTTTGGAATGTACAAAATATAGTAAAGCACACTAACTATGCTTATGAGTACATAAAGCTTATGGAATATCCCGCCGCGATAGAAAAGGGAAGCCGTCATGTAAAGAACACCGATCATACCATTGAATTCAAAAACGTTTCCTTTACCTACCCGAATACCGACGTAAAGGTATTGGACGGGGTTTCGGTAACCCTTAGTCAGGGTGAACATCTTTCCGTGGTGGGACTTAACGGCGCGGGTAAAACAACCTTCGTTAAGCTTCTTTGCCGGCTTTACGACCCCACTGATGGGGAAATACTTTTGGACGGGGTCAATATAAAGGAATACGATTACAGTGAATATATGAATATATTCTCTCCCGTTTTTCAGGATTTCAGGTTGTTTGCTTTTTCAATAAAAGAAAATATCGTTTTGGGTAATTTAAACGATGATAAGGATAAGGTGGACGGAATAATAGAACAAGTGGGGCTTAAGGAAAAAGTTGATTCGTTGGAAAAAGGTTCTGATACTATGCTGTTCAAATCCTTTGACGAAAACGGAATAGAGCCTTCGGGCGGTGAGCAGCAGAAGATGGCCATAGCGAGGGCGCTGTACAAAAAAGCTCCGGTGGTTATATTGGACGAGCCAACTGCGGCGCTGGATCCGGTAGCGGAGTATGATATTTACAGGAATTTTGATACTTTAGTAGGAGGAAAAACGGCTATTTATATATCCCACAGGCTTTCAAGCTGTAAGTTTTGCGACAGGATAGCGGTGTTTTCAGAAGGCAAAATAAAGGAGTACGGCACGCATGAAGAGCTTGTTAAAATAGACGGAGGGGTTTATTCGGAGATGTTCAGGGCGCAGGCAAGGTATTACAGTTAAAAGGAAAAATTTTTTACAGTCTGATGAAAATACAATAAAAATGTCCGGAAACGCATTAACATTATGTTTTTGCGTTTCCGGACATTTTTGGTTTATTGAAATATCATTATTTATCGGTATTCTTTTCAGTGCTCATCGGAATATGCTCATCCAGCACAAAATCAATCTGTCCCGCACCTACGTTTACCGCTGACAATGTGACTTTAACTTTGTCCCCCATGGCGTACACGGTATTGGAAAGCATTTCCACAAGCATAATCCCGTTTCTTACTTCATACTCGCCTTCGGGAAGGGTAAAGGTATCTATTCTTCCTTCCACGGTATTGGGCAGCTCGACAAAAATACCGCTGTTTATTACGCCTGATATGATTCCCTCAAACTGTTCTCCGACATGACTTTTCATATACTCGGCAGCATAATATTTTTCGCAGTCTCTCTCAGCGTTTATAGCGGTAACCTCCGTCTCGCTGGCTCTTGCGGAATTTTCATTGGCGAAGCGGGTGTAACGCTTTTCCAGCTTGGCTGCTTCTCCCATAACATAATCGGTAAGTATCCTGTGAATGGATAAATCCGCAAGACGGCGTATTGGCGATGTAAAGTGGGCGTATTCCTTCATGACCAATCCGAAGTGACCTATGGGATTTTCGCTGTATTTTGCTTTCATCATTGTACGCAGTGTCATACGGTGTATAATCGGCGCTCGTGGATCATCCTTGCATTCCCTTAAGATATTCGCCAGATCCTTGGCGGAAGATGTCTCCTTTATACCTTTTGGTTCAATGCCCATAGCCACTAATGTGTCTTTAAGCATCATAAGCTTTTCCGCCGTCGGAGCTTCGTGTACGCGGTAAACAAACGGAATGTGATTGGACATTCCCACTTTTGCGGCGCAGTTGTTGGCGGCTAACATAAATTCCTCAATTATACCTTCGGCAACGCCGCTATGCCTTGCCATAATATCTATACAAACTCCGTTTTCGTCGCAGATTATCTTGCTCTCCACGCTGTTGATTTCCGGGGCGCCTCTTTTTATCCTGTTTTGTATAAGTATTGAAGCAAGCTCGTTCATTACGGGTATTTGGTTTATTACTTCCGAGTATTTTTGTTTTATCTCCTCGTCGGCTTCTCCCTCCAGAATCTTGTTTACCTCGCTGTATACACCCTTGACTCTTGACCTGATAAGGGATTTTACAAAACGGTACTTGGTGATCTCTCCCTCGTTGTCAAGCTCCATAAGGCAGGAAAAAGCCAGACGCTCCTCGTTGGGATTAAGGGAACAAATACCGTTGCTCAGTTCCTTGGGCAGCATCGGTATTACCATATCGGCGATGTAAACGCTGGTTCCTCTTTTGCGGGCTTCTTGATCCAAAGCGGTGCCTTTTTTTACATAGTGTGACACGTCGGCTATATGAACGCCCAATTTGAATCCCTTTGCGGTCTTTTCGATGCTTATCGCGTCGTCTATATCCTTTGTATCCGCTCCGTCTATGGTGAAAATGGGGAGATCGCGAAGATCGGTGCGCATTGCCTTTTCACCGGAGGGTATGCCTTTTTTTTCGATTTCCTCGGCTTCACGTATTACCTCATCGGGAAATTCGGTGGGTATCTGTTTTTCCTCTATATACGCCTTTACCGAGACCCTGGCTATATCTGAGCTGCCGAATACTTCCGTCACGGTGGCCACGTGTTCCGAGTGCCGTTCGCCCCTCCTTTTTATTTCAAATCGCACTTTATCTCCCACTCTCACCGCCTGTTCTCCGAAGCCCACTATGGCAAGGGGTACGGGAGAGGAAAATGAGGATGGCTGCAAGCGTATTTCTCCGTTGTAGTCCACTACCACTCCTGTGAGCATATTTGAGGAAAACTCCAAAACCGAGGTGACCACAGCGGTACGGGAACGGTTATATTCATCCTTATCCGCAATTATTTTTACAAGCACTCTGTCACCGGGAACCGCGCCGTGAAAGTCTTTTCCTCTTATAAATACCTCTTCGCCATCCTCCTCTTCGTTACGGCAGTTCTCTAACTTAACAAAACCGTGTCCGCGCGCGCAGCGGGTTACTGTTCCAAGATAAAATTTATCGGGATTTTTCAGGGAATATCGGAGCTTGGAGTAATTCAGCACTTTAAAGCGCTTCATATCCTCAAGCTCGCGGCTGATTATCTTATTATCCTTCTTTTTTCCGATAAAGGAAATTATTTCGGGTTCGGTAAGCCCTTTCTCTCCTTTTTCATACAGCAAAACGAAAATTTTTTCTCTGATATCGGTAAGCATTGGCTTGTCCTTTCGTAAATAATAAGCTTCCGTTAACTTAAAAGGGGCGAAAAATCGCCCCTTGATATTTTTCTTTTATTCTGACGCAGGCGTTGTAGTATCCTCAGCCGCCGATGTGCTTTCAACTGCCGACGTATCTTCAGACGCTGTTGTGTCCGCAGAAGATGTATCTTCGGCTGCGGTTGTTGTTACCGCGGGAGTGGTGGTGGAAGCCGATCCGCCGTCGGACTTGCCCCAGCCGTAAATGGTTATAAGGTTAACAAGCAAGGCCACTATGAAAACCACGACAGCCGCCGTTTTGGTCATACGGGCAAGCTTGGCTTCCTTTGTCCTGCCTGAATTCTTCTGATAGTAATTGTCTCCGCTGGTTCCCGAAATGGTTTGAGACATACCCTGCTTGGAATCCTGCATAAGTACCACAAGAATAATAAAAACACACGCTAAGATCAGCAGTATCGCCGCAACTATCTCTAAAACTGACATTTATAAATCTTCCTTCCTGTTTTTGTTCTGTCCTGATTTTAATTAAAAAGCTATAAAAGAAGCTTTTGTATTGACATGCATTACATTATAACACAGATTTCGGAAAAAAGCAATAGTTTTTTTCAGATTTTAGGAAGATTTTAGCTTTTTTGGATGTTGTTTGTAAAGCTTTTGATTTCGTACAAATTTTATTTGACAAATCGGTTTTAATATAGTAAAATTAGAATAATTATATAAAGTTAAAAAAGCAATATTATTCCAATGTATTATTCGGTTTTTTATACTAAAATCAAGCCGTAGACTTGATTAAAGATTGCGCCATAAGCACTAATCTTTGATCATTACTGTTATTTGTCTATACCTTGATCAAGGATTATGGCTTGTTTGAAAAATCGAAAACGCCGTCTTTTCGTCCCAAAACGGTCATTTTCTGTGTCAAAAAGCCTCGTCAAACGACAGTTTGACTGCGTTTTTTCCTTGAAGCTAACCA
>CAJUFF010000143.1 GCA_910585505.1 uncultured Ruminiclostridium sp.
TGTTAACCAATTAAAAACCATTTTTCCAATTTTTAATTGGTTAACAGTATAAGAACATGTCTTTTCGGCGTATTTTGTCGTTTATAAAGATTTCAGCGTGACTTTTTTAAGCCGCACAGGCTTATGGCTGTATTTTCCTTGTTCTCGGCAAATTTGCTTGAAAATCTATGTAAGCGCTCATGCGGACAAGCCTATAAACAATCGTGGCGGTTAAAATAAAACGGCGTTTTGACGCAAAAAACGTAAAAACGGGAAATTTTGCATATAATTAAACACGGCAGATTTTAAGGCGGATGTTATTCAAATTTAACTTCGGTTATCTGTCGGGTAATATTTTAAAGGAAGGTATTTTATATGTGCGGAATAGTTGGATGCGTGGGAGAAAGGCCTTGTGAGGATTTTCTTGTTAACGCTTTAAAAAATCTTGAGTACCGCGGCTATGATTCCGCCGGTATCGCCGTTTTTGAAGGCGAAAAAATAAAAACGGTAAAAGCCAAAGGCTCCATAGGAAACGGCCTTGTACCGCGATTGGAGGACGAAGGGCCGCTTAATGCCGTGGCGGGAATAGGACATACGCGTTGGGCGACCCACGGCGAACCCTCGGATATCAACGCTCACCCTCAGGGAAACGCGAGGGTCAGCGTGGTGCACAACGGAATTATAGAAAATTACAGGAAAATAAAAAAATTTCTTATGGGAAAAGGTTATTCCTTTGAAAGTCAGACCGATACCGAATCCGTGGCGAAGCTTCTCGATTATGATTACAACGGAAACCCGATAGAAACTATTGCCACGGTTATATCGCAGTTAGAAGGCGCTTATTCCCTCGGAATCATTTTCCGCGAACATAAAAACAAGGTTTATGCGGTGCGCAGGGAGTGTCCCCTTATCATAGGCATAGGAAAGGGCGAGATGTATATCGCTTCGGATATGACCGCCATATTGGAGTACACAAAGGAGTATTACACCCCCGAAGCGGGAGAAATAGCCGAGGTAACAAAGGACGGAGTCACTTTTTACGATATTCACGGCAACGTGGTCGAAAAAAAGGTGCAGATTGCGGAATGGGACGTTACCGCCGCCCAGAAAGGCGGTTATGAGCATTTTATGCTAAAGGAGATACACGAACAGCCCACCGCCCTCAAAAATACCGTTACCCCCCGTATTTCGGACGGTATCCCGTCTTTTGAGGAGTGCGGGCTTACCGACGATATGCTCAGAAATTATAAGAATATTTACATTGTGGGCTGCGGCTCCGCAATGCATGCCGGCATGGTGGGAAAATATGTCATAGAGGATATAGCCCGTATACCCGTAACGGTGGATATCGCCTCGGAATTTAAATACAGGAAGCCGCTTATAACCAAAGACGACCTGCTGATCATTATCTCGCAGTCGGGAGAAACCGCCGACACCCTTTCCGTACTTAAGTTGGGAAAGGAAATAGGGGCGGACACCTTGGCGGCGGTCAACGTGGCGGGAAGCTCTATTGACCGTGAAGCGAAAATGTCCGTAAAAACATTGGCGGGTCCCGAAATCAGCGTTTGCTCCACAAAGGCTTATATGGTACAGTGCGCCTTTATGTATATGTTCGCTTTCCGGCTTGCCTATGCGAGGGGGAGCATAAACAAAGAGAAATGTTCGGAATATACCGAAAAACTCCTTGGTATACCGGAGCTTATAGAGGAATGTATACAGCGCAAGGAGCAGTATCAGAGAGTGGCTTCAAAGCTGGTGAACGCTTCCAGCCTTTTGTATATCGGACGCGGTCTCGATTATGCCTTAAGCATGGAGGGCAGCCTTAAGCTTAAGGAAATAAGCTATATTCATTCTGAAAGCTACGCGGGCGGGGAACTTAAGCACGGCACTATCTCACTGGTTGACGAGGAAATGCCTGTCATCGCCGTTGCAACCCAGACCGCATTGTACCCCAAAACCGCCAGCAATGTGGAGCAGGTGAAATCGAGGGGAGCAAAAACAGTGGTTATATGTCGTGACAGCACCGATGTAAATCAAAATATAGCCGACTATATAATAAGGCTGCCCGAAACCGACGATCTGCTCATGCCCTTGGTAACGGCGGTTCCCTTGCAGCTTCTGGCTTATTATACCGCTTTGGACAGACAGTGCTCGATAGATAAGCCCAGAAATCTCGCAAAATCGGTAACGGTAGAATAATATAAACAATATTTAGGAAAGAAACGGTTGTGTATGGAATCTGAAAGAAAACCCGAAAGCGTTTGGAAAAGGCTTAAGGAAGCCGAAAAACCAATTGTTATGTACGGTATGGGCGACGGGGCGGAAAAAATAATGAAGGTCATGAACAATATGGGAATTAAACCGAAGGAGTTTATGGCCAGCGACGAGTTTGTGCGTGGACACAGCTTTTTGGGTTATCAGGTAAAAAAGCTGTCGGAAATACAGGCGCTTTATGAGGATTTCATAATAGTGGTCTGCTTCGGCAGCAATCTCCCCTCGGTCACCTCGCGTCTTTATGAGTTGTCGGAAAAATACGAGCTTTACGCCCCGGATGTTCCGGTGGTAGGAGATGATATATTTGACGGGACATACGCCGAGGAGCACGAAGCGGAGCTAAAAAAAGTGCGTAAGCTATTGGCGGACGAGAAGTCAAAAGAGGTTTTTGACTCCCTGATAAATTATAAGCTCAGCGGAGACATAAGCCTGCTTAAATCCTGTGAAACCCCTTTGGAGGAAGCGGAGTCCCTGCTGAAAATAGGCAAGGAAGAGACATATGTGGATCTGGGCGCTTATAACGGCGATACGGTGGAGCGATTTTTAAGGCTTACCAATAAGGAGTTTGCGGAAATCTACGCCGTTGAGCCGGATTATCGCAACTTTTCCCGTATGGTACGCCGTAACTACGCTTTGGGTCGGGGAATATTTCACCCCGTAAATGCGGCGGCCTGGAATGAAAACACACAGCTTATGTTCCGAAAAAGCGGCGGCCGCAACAGTTCCGCCTGTAATCAATACGGAAGAGGCGCGCAGGTCAAGGTGGAAGGCATAACCGTGGACAGAATGTTGGGGGAGAAAAAACCGACTCTTATCAAGATCGATGTGGAGGGCGCTGAGCGTGAGGCGTTGGAAGGGGCTTCGGAAGCAATATCAAAATACCGCCCGCGGCTTGTTCTCTCGGTGTATCACCGCACCTCGGATCTTTTCACCCTTCCGCTTTTCGTAAAGGAAATGAATTCAGGATATAAGCTTTATTTAAGGCATCATCCGTATGTGCCCGCTTGGGATACCAATTTATATTGTATTTAAGGAGCCGTCATGAAAAAAATAACAATTATTTTGCTGATATTTCTTGTTTTGGGAGTAGTGGGCGGAGTGGTATTTTTCGCGTATGAAAGCGGCGATATAACCTATGTCTGCGACTACACGGAACTCAGTTCTTCTCCCACTGTCTCGGCGATGGTTGCGAAAAGACTTTACAGCTCAAGTATTGATCCCGAAAAAATGGAGGAGCTATCCTCCTCGCTTCTTACCACTGCGTTTACCGAGGACGAGCTGTTAGAGGCGGCGCTTAAATCGGGAAAGCCCGAATTTTACCCTTGGTTTTCTTTTCAGATAACGAGAAAAACCGATCAAAACCGAACAATCTTAGAGGGACAGCAGGGTCAGACTCTTTTTGACGGGCAGACTTCATCCAGATATCGAGTGGAAAACCTGCGCATGGAAATGACGTCCGAATCCGCTATCAATGCCGACGAATCTATAATTTTCTCGGCGGACGGACTCAGCGATGAAAGCCACAGAGTAGTGCCGTTAGTGGCGGAGGACGGGAGCAGCCTTGCGGTTTTTCTGGACAAGGCCGGAGCATATGACATTTCACTGGAGGGCGGTTCGGGTACCGTTATGGTTCAGTATACTTATGACATAGTTACCAATGACGCGCTTATCAGCCGCACCGTTTTGAAGGATCAGCTCATACAGTTTTACATAACCATAACCTTAGGAGAAGACAGCAACGTTTCCGCCACATATGAGGTTGTGGATGCCTATCAGATAAGCGACGTTTATTGATAGAAAAAATTATTTAAAACTATTGACAAAAAAAACGCATCGGTATATAATGTAAGTGTAATCTGTTTCGGGGCGGAGTGAAATTCTCCACCGGCGGTAAAGTCCGCGAGCCCGTATTTTCCGGTTTTCAGAAACGCGGAAAATACGCAGTTGAATCGGTGAAATTCCGATACCGACGGTATAGTCCGGATGAAAGAATCAGAGTGTTTAATTGCTGTCCGATTAAGCATTTACGCCCCCGTTTTTACGGGGGCGCTGTTATTTTAACAAATTTGTTTAACAGCGTCCCCAATAAAACCGAGGGCTTTTTCACCCAAAATCACACGGATTACAGAAAGGTGATTTTATTATGTCAACAGCAGCAACAGAAAAAAGAAGAACTCCCGTAAACATCAGAAAAATAGCGGTAACCGCGGTATTGGCGGCGGTGGCGGCGGTGATACAGCTCCTTGAGATTCCCCTGCCCGCTCTTATTCCCGGATTTATTAAGCTGGATTTTTCCGAGCTTCCCGCTCTGATAGCTTCTTTTGTGGTGTCCCCTCTGGCGGGTATTCCCGTTTGCCTGATTAAAAACATTATCAAGCTGACCACCACAAGCTCCGCGGGAGTAGGCGAGCTTTGCAACTTCCTGTTAGGCGTTGCCATGGTGGTGCCCGCCGGATTTATTTACAAGTATAAAAAGACGAGAATTGGCGCTCTTATAGCTTGTCTTGCGGGCTGTGTAATAAGCGCGGGGCTTAGTCTTTTTGTAAACTATTACATAAGCTACCCCGTTTACTATCAGCTTTTAGCTCCCGAAGACGTGGTTCTGGGGCTGTATCAGGTGATAAATCCAAATGTTAAAACCATTTGGGAGGCGCTTATTATCTTTAACGTACCCTTTACTTTTATAAAAATGCTTATTGATTCGGTGATAACCTTTGCCGTTTATAAGCCGCTTTCAAACGCGCTTAAAAAGGTTTGGTGACTTTTTCTGTCGGTATTCCGAAATCCGAAGTGAAGTATAGTCATAAAAAGGGGCTGTAAAAAAACACCCACCAAAATCCGAGACGCCCGAAACCGAGTTGTCTCGGATTTACTTTTAGAAAAAGCTAATGTAATGTATCAATTATATTCAGTCAATTATTGGGTAAAGGGAAGAGAGTTTTATTCTGGCACCGTGGGTATGAAAATGTTACTTATACTGTTAACCAATTAAAAATTGGAAAAATGGTTTTTAATTGGTTAACAGTGTTTTGGGTGTAATAACCATTTTGACTATGGTTTTATCCTGTGTCAAAATGGTTATTAGTATAAGTTATCCATACCCCCCGTTTCCATATTTCTATTAGTGTATTCTCTGCTGCAGCTTGACATACGCTGTTTGCTTTCGTACATTGGCTGCGCGAAATAACTTTTCCGTGATTTTCGTACATATCAAGCAATATTTGACAACGCCTCAATATCATTTTCGATGTTTTTTTGTCTCTTATTTTTCCCTTTAATTCCTTTACTTCCTCGTCCGTCAGTTTGACATTGTATTTTTTTCCCATTTTCTTTGAAATACATACGGTATTACTGTGGAAACGGGCTTCACCTGACAGTAAAATTGCTGCGTCATACGATACTTCTCCGGTTTCCGAGGAGGTATAATAAAAAATATTCTAAAACTATTGCAATACGGGAAAAAAGATGATATAATAACTTTATTATAAAAAAGATCGGAGTTGAAAAAATGCGTAATTCTTCTTGCTGAAAAACGGTATAACCAATATCAATTTTAATTAAATTGTATACTTTATTAAAGATTGATAAAAAAAGCACGGACGGCGCGGCTGTCAGCTTTGTTATGCCATTATGCGGGAAGGTTTTGTATTTTTTCGGCTTTAAGGATTTAGGACAAACAGGCATAGCAATTTAGTGTGTTTATCTTTCTGCGTTTTTGCCTTGTGACTGTCATATACCTTCTAAGGCTGCGGAAATCTGCTTTTCCGCAGCCTTATACTATCTTTAATCAAATCTACAAGATGATCGAGAATTACACCCAAAGCACTTTTGCAAATCATTCCATATTTTCATTTTGTCTATAGTATGATTTGCAAACAGTATTAAAGATAGTAATCTGTTCTCAACAATACCTATTATTTGAGAACAGCGCCGTTGATGCGGTATACTTTTTAACGGAACGGGAGGTACTAATAATGTCGCTTATAAATATCACCAATCTGACCTTCGCATATGAGGACGGTTATGACAATGTTTTTGAAAACGTGAGCTTTCAGCTTGACACTGACTGGAAGCTTGGCTTTACGGGCAGGAATGGAAGAGGAAAAACTACCTTTTTAAAATTGCTGATGGGGAAATACGAATATAGAGGCAGTATTTCCGCGTCGGTAGACTTTGAATATTTTCCCTACGAGATAAAGGATCAAAGCCTAAACGGACTTGAAATTGCCGAGGAAATGTGCCCTGCACTTCAATACTGGCAGATTGTAAAGGAGCTTAACATACTCGAAGCGGACGAGGGGATACTTTACCGTCCATTTTCCACAATGTCGGGCGGTGAACGCGCCAAGCTGCTGCTTGCGGCAATGTTTCTTAAGGAAAACAGCTTTCTGCTTATTGACGAGCCTACCAATCATCTGGACATAAGAGGAAGGGAAGTGGTAAGCCGATATCTTAACGGAAAAAAGAGCTTTATTTTAGTATCTCACGACCGCGTATTTCTGGACGGGTGCGTGGATCATATTCTCTCAATTAACAAAGCGGATATAGAGATAATAAAGGGCAGCTTTTCCGTGTGGCTTGAAAATAAAGAGAGAAGAGACAGCTTTGAGCTGGCGGAAAACAGTAAGCTGAAAAAAGAAATAAAACAGCTTGAAACTGCGGCCAAAGAAAAAAGATTTTGGTCAGACAGAGCGGAAAGCGGAAAAATAGGAATTGACCCCCTGAAAGTGGACAATAAAAAAGGACACAGAGCAAAAGAGAGCGCAAGAGCCAAAAAGATAATGGCAAGGGCAAAATCCATCGAAACAAGACAGGAAAATGCAATAAAAGAAAAATCCGCTCTTCTGAAAAACATCGAATCCGCCGATAAGCTTAAGATTTATCAGTCGGATTACCGCGTTTCGCGCCTTATTACGGTTAATAAGCTTTCGGTAGACTACGGAAACAGAGCCGTTTTTAAAAATATTTCTTTTGAGGTTAACAAGGGGGACAGAATCGCGCTTTCCGGTAAGAACGGTTCGGGAAAATCCAGCCTTATAAAGCTGCTCAGGGGAGAAAAGGTGCCATATACGGGGGAGGTTGCCATAGGCAGCGGGCTTATCGTTTCATATGTGTCGCAGGACACATCCAATGTAAAGGGGTGGCTTTCGGAGTATGCGGAAAAGCTCGGCGCCGAGGACAGCCTTTTTAAGGCAATGCTCAGCAAACTGAATTTTACGCGGCTTGACATTGACCGAAGGATAGAGGAGCTGAGCGAGGGGGAAAAGAAAAAGGTGCTGATTGCGGGGAGCCTTTGCGAAAGAGCTCATATTCACATATGGGATGAACCGATGAACTTTATTGACGTTATCTCCCGTATGCAGATTGAAGAGCTTTTGACGGAGTTCAGGCCTACCATGATTTTCGTGGAGCATGACAGAGCCTTTGTGGAAAAGGTTGCGAATAAGATAGTTGAGCTGTGAGTCCTTCAATTTTGGGAGCAGTCATTTGTTCCAAACAAAAAAGCACACCCCACAATCGAGGTGTGCTTTGCTTATTATCAAC
>CAJUFF010000144.1 GCA_910585505.1 uncultured Ruminiclostridium sp.
TCATAGTAAGTGCTACCGCTAAGTTGCACTGTTGCATTTACTTTGAGAATTTACTCCGAGAGAAAAAATATTATAAAACGGTTGACATTTAAGAAACAACATTGTATAATTGCTATTATGAGAATTTATGCCTTTTTACTGAATTTAAAAAATAGGTGAAAAAAACATAATACAGATATATTGTTCTCCCAATAAAACTTTGCCAATAAATACTTGTGGCAAATGAATAAATTACGCATTATGCGGCAGGGATTTGTTGGCAAAGCAATAAAAACGAAAGAAAGGACAAAAAATGATAACTGTTTCCAATGTAAGCCTGCAATTCGGCGGTGCCACTCTTTTCAAAGATGTTGACCTGCTTTTTACCGCCGGTAATTGCTATGGCGTAATAGGCGCCAACGGAGCCGGTAAATCCACTTTTTTAAAAATCCTCAACGGAGAGCTTGAACCTACGTCCGGCGAGGTTGCCATTTCGAAAAAAATGCGTATGTCGGTACTGCGGCAGGATCACTTCGCTTTTGACGAATATACCGTCCAAGATACCGTTATTATGGGCAATAAGCGGCTTTATGATATAATGAAGGAAAAGGACGCGTTGTATGCCAAGGAGAACTTTACCGATGAAGACGGTGAGAGGGCTTCAGTATTGGAGGGTGAATTTGCCGAGCTTAACGGTTGGGAGGCGGAAAGTGACGCTTCAAAGCTTATTCAGGGCTTGGGGCTTTCCGAGGACATTTTGTTTTCACAGATGAGCGGACTTTCGGGTAATGACAAGGTAAAGGTGCTTTTAGCTCAGTGTCTTTTCGGAAATCCCGATATAATTCTTATGGACGAGCCTACCAACCATTTGGATATCGATGCTATCGCGTGGCTTGAGGATTTTCTGGCGGAATATTTCGGTACGGTTATAGTCGTATCACATGACCGCCATTTTTTGAATAACGTATGTACTCATATTGTGGACATAGACTATAACAAAATAAAAATGTATGTCGGCAATTACGAATTCTGGTATGAGTCGAGTCAGTTAATACAAAGGATGATAAAGCAGCAGAATAAGAAAACCGAGGAGAAGATAAAGGAACTTCAAAGCTTTATTCAGCGCTTTTCCGCCAATAAATCAAAATCAAGGCAGGCTACATCTAGAAGAAAGCTCCTGGATAAATTGACGGTTGAAGAAATGCCCGCTTCCAGCCGCCGTTATCCCTTTATAAGCTTTGAACCCGACAGGGAGGTAGGTAAGGATGTATTGCAGGTCGACGGTATTTCAAAGACTATCGACGGGGTGAAGGTGCTGGACAATGTTTCCTTTACCTTGGGAAGAACGGATAAGGTAGCTTTTTTGGCCGAAAGTGAAATATCCGTTACCGTTTTGTTTAAAATATTGGCCGGAGAGCTTGAACCCGACGAGGGATCCTTTAAATGGGGAAGCACTACCTCGCTCAGTTATTTTCCCGTAGATTCTGATCATTTCTTCAGCGGCTGCGATCTAACTATTCTGGACTGGATAAGGCAGTACAGCGAAGATACCACCGAGACATACCTGCGCGGCTTTTTGGGAAGAATGCTGTTCAGCGGCGACGATGTGTTCAAGCCCGTAAACGTTCTTTCCGGCGGTGAAAAGGTGAGATGTATGTTTAGCCGTATGATGCTGTTCAAATCCAATGTGCTTATGTTGGATCAGCCCACCAACCATCTTGATCTTGAAAGCATTACCGCTGTCAACAACGGCCTGTCGGAGTTTAAAGGCAACGTTCTTTTCTGTTCTCACGACCATGAAATAGTACAGACGGTAGCCAACAGGATAATTGAGCTTACCGGCAGCGGTTGTTATGACCGTATGGGAACCTATGAGGAATTTATTCAGTGGCGAAAGGATCAAAATCTTGGGAAAATTGTGCTGTAAAATTTTTAAATGACTGTTTTAAGACAATCACTAAACTAAAAAAGTCCGGTTACGCCGGACTTTTTTAGTTTATGTAAATTACAGAAATGCAATCTTTTACTGTTTTGCAAATTTTTTTCTGTTAATTTTATCCTAACACTTGAAAAAAAAAGAGAAATATGTTAATATATGTATGGTTTTGTTACCAATTTGTAATATTTATCAAGGATTTAAAGCGATGATGAAAATGAAAAAAGAAGAAAATACGGGCGGCTCTGTCATCGAGAATATAACTCAGACAAAGGAAGAAGCCGAAAATGCCCAATTTAAAAAACTTTTTAATTGGCTGTATACGAGAACTTCCTATTTCGGCTGGTACATATTTAATATTTTCTGCAGTTTTTTTATTTACATAGGAAAAGGATCGGTTGGCATATCAAAACTACTCTGGCGTACCACGGGAAGATTCAGACGTTATTTGCTTTCAATGTTGAAAAAACTCGGAATATTTCTGTTACGCCCACTTAACACCTTTATAAGGTATTATGAAGGAAATAAAAAGGCACTGCGGAAGGAAAAGGAAAAAAACGACGGAAAGTTGGGAGCAAAGGGTTTTTTTTCATTCGCGGGCAGACTTTTGTTTGGTAAAAGCGGTCTTGCCGTAATGCTTTTTAACTTTGCGATACCTTTGGTCAGCGTATTTTTTCTGTTTAGTGTAATTACATATGCCAGTTCCTTGAATTATGCCGTAAAGCTGAATGTAAACGGAAAATTTCTGGGCTATATAGAAAGTGAACAGATTTTTCTTGATGCCAAAGAGGTGCTTCAGGACAGAGTGAACTATTTGGGTAGCGATCTTGAAATTGAAGCTTTGCCTTCCTATTCGGTGGAGCAAATAGGCTATACAGAAACTCTTACAAAGTATCAGATAGCCGATCTGGTGCTGCAGAATTCCGGAGTGAGTCTTGAATACGGTTACGGATTTTTTATAAACGACGTATTTTACGGAGCTTTAATGGATTTTTCAAATATTAAGAACACTCTCGATAATCTGCTCTCCGATTACCGTAAAGAATATTCCACGGATTTGGTGGACTTTGTGGATAATATAAGATACGACGAGGCGGGCTTGTATCTTTCGGACAGTATTATTGATGAGGAACAGCTCATTGATCTGCTTACAAGCACTCAGACAGAAGCTTCTTATTATACGGTAGAGGATGGTGACAATCATTCGCTTATCGCCGATAAAGTGAATCTTACCTCTTCCCAACTGGAATATTTGAATCCCGGTTTCGCCGAAACCGATTTGTACGGTGGAGATATTATAAAGATCAGCAATGAGGTTCCGTTTTTACCCGTAAGCGTTACAAGAACAGAGGTTTATGTGGTCGATAATGTTCCTTATATGACCGATACTTATCAGGACAGCGATATTTTTGAAGGTTCGTCAAGAAAAATTCAGGACGGACAATACGGAGTAAACGAGATAACCGCTGATGTTTCCTATGTTAACGGGGTTGAAATACACAGAACCATAACCAATATAAATCAGCTTGTAGCTCCGGTAACCGAGATAATAGCAATAGGTTCAAAACCGACTCCGGAAGGCTCGTACAAATCCGGAACGGCGGCAAAAGGCAAGTTCCTTTGGCCGGTAGACGGCGGTTATATAAGCCAATGGTCAAAATGGGACGGAGGATACAGCGGACACAACGGCATAGACATCGCGGGTCTTTATTACGGACAGCCGGTTTATGTGGGTGCGGCCGGTGTAGTGACTTATGCGGGTTATTCACAGGGACTTGGCTACTATGTCGAGATTTATCACGAGGAGTTGGGAGTTACAAGCACTTATGCGCATAATTCCACCCTGTATGTTTCGGCGGGTCAGAGGGTTGCACAGGGCGAATGTATAGCCGGCGCGGGTTCTACTGGGAAATCAACAGGAACTCACGTGCATTTTACGATTGAGGTAAACGGTAAATATGTTAATCCAAAGGATTATCTGGATATCCCTCCCGGTACCCCTGTAAATTTAGCATAACATACTATTTGCGGACTGTAGCGAAAAACGCGTTGCAGTCCGTAATTTTTCCGAGTTATTTGGTAAAAATTGCATGGAAAAATTTGACTATTGTGTTGAAATGTGATATAATTGTAAAGACAACAATACTGTTTTGTCTAAAAAATATAGGACAAGGGGTAACGTATATGAATAAGAAAATAGAAAATGTAGATGAAGTTTTCGCTTGGAAGGATCAATACTGCGTGGGTGTGGAAGAGATTGATTCCGCTCATATCCGTTTGTTTACCATTGTGCGCAGGCTGATGAAAAATCTTTTTTTGAACGATTACGAAAAGAACAAAAGAACCTGCATTGAGGTGGTAAAGTATCTGAAACAGTATACTATTGAGCACTTTGCACAGGAGGAAGCTTTTCAGCTTAAGATCGGATACGGCGGATATCCCAATCATAAACGTATTCACGATAATATGAGGGAAATAACCATTCCTTCTCTTGAAAAACAGATGGAAGCAACGGATTATTCCGAGGAATCTGTAGAACATTTTGCAGGCGTCTGCGCCGGCTGGCTTACTGCTCATGTAATGCTTGAGGATCAGGCTATGGTTGGTAAGGTTAAAAGTCAGTGGTCGGCAGAATTCGATACCGATGCCATAACTTTGCTGCAAGCTAAGGCAGAAGAGTTTATGAACAAAATTTTTCAGATGGAAATAGAAGCGGAAAATCTTAATTATGATGGGTACGATATAGGGCAGGCGTTTTATTATTATATTATTTTTAAGGGTGAAGAAAATAAAGTTTATCGTACGGCTACTGTTATAAGTCGGGATCTTTTGTGTCATACTATCGGAAAACTTATGGGAAAGGAAGTCAGGACGCTTGACGAGATAACTTTGTCTATTACAAGTGAGCTGATCAAAAGTTTTTCGGAAAATTTTATAAAGCAATATGTTAAAGAAAATGTAAATATTATCGGTGATGGTGCGGTAGACAAAAGCAGATTTGAAACCGATTTTAAAACCAGTCATCCGGATATTAGTATGCTTTGGAATACACGTTATGGTAGAATCGCTTTCAGCGTCAAGATGAAAAAGACAAAATTAACCCACTGAAAAAATGCAAACATAAAATAAAATAAGGAAAGGTGAACAAAATGAAAATAATGAATACAATAAAAAAGTTTACGGCCATACTTATATGTGCGGGAATTTTTGCCGGATGCACCGGTACCTCCGATAATGTCTCGGACACCGTTACAAGCGGTCAGATTGAGGATACTTCTACCGAAAGTACCCAACAGAATTCTTCTGAAAACATTACGGACAATGATAAAGTAAGGATTACCGCATTAAGCGGTCCTACCGCAATGGGAATGACAAAGCTTATGGCGGACAACGAAAGCGGCGGCTACGGGTATGAATTTAATATAGTATCTGCCGTTGATGAAGTTTCACCTATGGTAATAAAAGGAGATACCGATATTTTTTGTGTACCTGCCAATCTTGCTTCGGTATTATACAATAAGACCGAAGGGGAAGTACAGGTACTGGCTGTAAATACACTTGGAGTAATCTACATTTGCGAAAACGGTGACTCTGTAAAGGAAATTTCCGATTTAAAAGGTAAAACCATTTATGCAAGCGGTAAAGGCGCGACACCCGAATATGCGCTGAATTATATACTGACTCAAAACGATATTGATCCCGAAAAAGACCTTAATATAGAATGGAAAAGCGAACACGCGGAATGTCTCGCGGCGCTGCTGGCAGACGAAAACGGTGTTGCTATGCTGCCGCAGCCATTTGTTACCAGCGCAACGCTTCAGAATGAGGGTATAAACGTCGTACTTGACCTTACAAACGAGTGGGATAAGCTTGATGACGGCAGCTCCATGATAACCGGTGTTGTAGCAGTAAGAAAAGAATTTTCCGAAAAAAATCCCGATTTGGTAAACGAATTTTTGACACGATACGCCGATTCTGTGGAATATGTTAATTCAAACGTTTCAGAAGCGGCTGTGCTTGTTGAAAAATACGGCATAATAAAGGCTTCTGTGGCAGAAAAGGCTATTCCCGAATGTAATATAGTATGTGTAACCTCCGGTGAAATGAAAAACGCGCTGGCGGGCTATCTTAAGGTGCTGCACGATCAAAATCCACAGTCGGTGGGAGGCTCGGAGCCCGGAGAAGATTTTTATTACGGAGTATAGTATAAGATAATAAAAGGAATACCGGAAAATGAAAAAACGCGTTATATCATTGTTATGCGTATTTTTTTGGCTTGTTGTCTGGCAGGCAGGCGCCATGGCGCTGAATCAGAGAATACTCCTTGTAACTCCCGTCGATGCGGCGGTAAAATTGATAGAACTGATACCAAGCGCGGATTTCTGGAAAAGCGTAATGTTTTCGGCGGGAAGAATACTTTCGGGATTTGCTTTGGGGTTGATGGTAGGAACGGGATTGGCAGTGTTTTCCGGAAGGTATGTTTTTTTGCGCAAGCTTCTTTCACCGTTTATTTCAGTGCTTAAGGCTGTTCCGGTGGCTTCTTTTACTATTTTGGCACTTATCTGGGTGTCCTCTAAAAATCTTTCGGTGCTTGTTACATTTCTTATCTGTGTGCCGATAGTATATATAAATATGCTGGAGGGAATCGATTCGCTTGATCCTAAGCTTAAGGAAATGTCTACGGTATTTGGGATTCCACCGATGCGCAGATTTGTTGGGATTTATTTATCCCAGCTTCTGCCTTATTTTCGTTCGGCGGCAGGTCTGGCAATAGGACTTTGCTGGAAATCGGGGGCGGCGGCGGAAGTAATCGGGATCCCGGACGGTTCTATCGGCGAAAAGCTTTATCAGGCGAAAATTTATCTTGAAACCGCAGATCTGTTCGCTTGGACAGCGGTTATTATTTTTGTAAGCTGGCTTTGCGAAAAAGCCTTTATGTCTGTAATAAAGCTTCTTGTTAAACGCGTTGAAAAAATGTGATGGGAGCGAGTTAAGAAATGGGCGTTATTGTTTCGGATTTAAAAAAATCTTTTGGAGACAATGTGGTGCTAAATGGTTTTTCGCATAATTTTACCGATAAAAAAGTCACTGCAATAATGGGACAATCCGGCAGCGGAAAAACTACGCTTCTGGCTATAATGATGGGGCTTTTGCCGCCGGACAGCGGTACGGTACAATGTCCCGCCCCGATAAGCGCGGTTTTTCAGGAAAACAGGCTGTGTGAAAATCTCACTGCCTCTGCCAATATTCGTTTGGTTACAGGAAAAAAGTATGATAGGCATGAGATAACCGCCGAGCTGCTTCGAATAGGGCTTAGTAACTGTGAAAACAAAGCGGTAAGCCAACTTAGCGGCGGCATGAAGCGAAGGGTAGCTTTGTTAAGAGCTTTATTGGCCGAATCGGAAGTGCTTTTTCTTGACGAACCCTTTAAGGGACTTGATTTGGATACAAAAAATCTTGTTATGGAATACTGTAAAGAAATGACAAAAGGAAAAACCGTTATTTTTGTTACTCATGATCAACGTGAGTGTGAATTTTTTTCGGATGAGGTTATTGAAATGAATATGTTTGGCTAAGTAATGTGAATAAAAGCTTATAGGATAAGTGAGGGAAAGGAAACTGTATAATGTCTGATTATACAGTTTAATTCAATTTGTTTGCGGAAA
>CAJUFF010000145.1 GCA_910585505.1 uncultured Ruminiclostridium sp.
AAACTTTGAGCTTGTTTTTATTTAAATTTAACATAATTTACCCAAAAAACAAAAAACTATAAAGCATTATCAACATAAAAATACGGAGATTCTTTATAACAAAAATCGCCTCTTTGTTGAAATTCCACAAAGAGGCGATTTTCTGTCAACATATATTGCGATATAAGGAAAAATTTATTTGTCAATATCAAAAGGTCTGGGATTTATACGGAAGTATGCAAGCCATCACGATATACGCGATAAGCATCGGGAACGCGGCTGTAAACACGCTGATAAGCACTGCCAGAAGCCGCACAATATTATAATCCAGATTCAGATACTCCCCGATTCCGCCGCATACGCCGCAGAAAACCCTCCCCTGTTCTATCTTATATAATTTCTTAGGCATTCGATCATTCTCCTTTATCCTTAAAATCAATCCTTACCTCTCCTACTCCCGTTTGTACTTTGAAGTTATACTTGCCGCTTCCGTTCACGGGAGTGTTGCCGTTGACTCTCACCTGCCCTATTCCCGAATCCACGTCAAAACCGTAGTCGGAGGATTTTCCGTAAACAGTCATTTTCACCTCGCCGCAGCCGTTGTCTATATCCGCGTCGCCGTTTATCTCGCCCTTGTAGGTAAAGGCTCCTATCCCGCTTTTAGCGGTCAACTCATTGCAGACCATATTGGAAGCGTTCACCTCGCCCACTCCCGAGTCGATTTTGAGCTCGCCGCAGCTGACGTTTTCCAATTTTATAGCGCCTGCGCCGGTATTCATCTTTATTTCCCCGTCGGAGGTGACATTTTCCATCTTCATCTCTCCTGCGCCGTTGTCAATTTTAATTTCGCCCGCTTTAAGGTCGTAAAGATACATAGCGCCCGCGCCGTTATGAACAAAAACATTGTCGTATTCGGCGTTTTCGGGGAAGGTAACGTTTATTTCCGCATTCATGCTGTTTCCGAAGCTGAAAATTGTAAAGCCGCGCTTATACTTTACATATAGGGTATCGCCATTCAACTCGTATCTGAATTTGCTCTCGATTATATTTCTGGTACGTATGTCTATCTGATCCACATTTCCTCTTCTTATGTTTACCATTCCGTAGTCTACGTCTATATTTATATTTTTTACTTCGCTGTTCATAACAGTTTCTCCTTTTTCATTAGAAATATTGTCATCGTACTCTACGTGTACTCCACGAAAATCCACCTGAATCGACGGGAAGTGGGTAAACAGTTTCCAGCCATCGATACAAACCGCCACGGTAACCAAAATAATTCCCAAAAGTACCGTTGAACCGCCGATTACATATTTTAACGTACCTTTTCTCATTGTATTATCTCCTTTCTTCCCGTAAGCCTGTTAAACAGCGCGGATATTCCCTTCGCACATGTTTTTGCCAGTTTGAAAATAGCCTTGCAAAGCGGATATACGGCCAACGGTATAAGCCCGCCCAGAATAAGGCTCTGACCTAACAGAAAAATTCCCACTACCGGATTGTCGAACATGGCGGCGATACCGCCCACAAGCAATCCTATCGCTCCGCCTCCGAAGCCCGCCATAAGTCCGATTATTAAGGCAAAAAATGCCACAATTAATGATACAAGCACCGCCGCCACCGATAGCAAAAAAGGAGCGGAAAACACCGCCAATACCACAAACAGGGCTATCTGCCCTCCCGTCCATTTTTTGGCGCTCTGAGCGGGAGTGGGAGGAGGAGTAAAACCGCCGTAACCGCCGGACGAATTTGAGCCAAAATTTGATTCGGTCTCCGTTTTAACATTTTCGGCGGTATTCTCGCTTATTATCGAGCGCGCCAATTCTTCGGGGGTACCCAGACTTGCGATCACCGCCTGTTCGTTGTCCTCTCCGGCGTCGCTGAAAAATTCCTCATAATAGCTCATGGCGGCGTCTCTTTCCTCGTTGGGCAGGGCGGAAAGCGCGTTTCTGAGCCGAGACAAGAACTCGTATTTATTCATTGGCTTCATCTCCATTATAAGTATGCTCCTCTCCTTGAGTAAAAATTATGTCCTCGATTTTTTTCCGGTGGAGCTTCCACTCCTCGCGGTACAACTCCAGCGCCGCACTTCCTTTGTTGGTTACTCGGTAATACCGTCGGTTCCTGCCTTGAAACTCCCGGTCGTAGGTTTCCAGAACCTCTTCCTTTTGCAGACGCCTCAGAACGGGATACAGTGTTGACTCGGACACGTCGACGGCTACTCTTATATCCTGAGTAATCTTATAGCCGTAGGTATCCTCTTTGGCAACCACCGCCAGAACCAATGCGTCAAGCAGCGCCGATGTTATCGGAAACACCATTTGATCATCTCCTTTTATGCGAAAGGGTTTTCTATCGTTTACTATATTATAGCGCATATAATATAGTTTGTCAATACAATATTGGAAATTTTTCTTGGGAAAGGCAAAATTTTTTTCGTTGCTTTGATGACAACACAGAGTCAATGCAACCAAATAAAAAAAGGCCGAGACTTTAAGAATCACAGCCTTTTTCAATCTTGTTCTTTATTATTTAACCGCAAGCGCAAGCCCATCTCTTCCGCTATCAATAACTACGGTATTGCCCTCTTTCAGGGAATCTCCCACTATTGCTTTTGCGATCAGCGTTTCCACCTTGCTCTGAATAAACCTTTTAAGAGGTCTCGCCCCGTAAACGGGGTCGTAACCGCTGTCTATAATATAGGCTTTTGCGCCGTCGGTGATTTCCACCTTAATCTGTTTATCCTCAAGCCGCCTTGAAAGATCTTTTATCATCAGATCCACAATGCTGCCTATCTCGGATTTGGCAAGGGGCTTATAGAAGACGATTTCGTCCAGTCTGTTGAGAAATTCGGGGCGGAATTGTGTTTTCAGAAGCTTTTCCACCTGTTCCTTGGCTTCTTCGGAAATCTCGTTATTCTCGGTTATTCCCTCTAAAATATAGCTTGAACCCAGATTGCTGGTGAGTATGATTATTGTGTTTTTAAAATCAACCGTCCTGCCCTGGCTGTCGGTAATACGGCCGTCGTCAAGAACCTGAAGCAGTATATTAAACACGTCCGGATGAGCCTTTTCTATTTCGTCAAAGAGAACTACCGAATAGGGCTTGCGCCGTACCGCCTCGGTAAGCTGCCCGCCTTCGTCATAGCCAACATATCCCGGAGGTGCGCCGATAAGGCGGCTTACGCTGTATTTTTCCATATATTCGGTCATATCAATACGGACTATATTGTGTTCATCGTCAAAAAGCGCCTGTGCCAGAGCCTTGGCAAGCTCGGTCTTACCCACTCCGGTGGGACCTAAGAACAGGAAGGAGCCTATTGGGCGATTTGGATCCTGTATACCCGCTCTTGAACGGAGTATGGCTTCGCTTACCTTTTCCACAGCTTCATTCTGACCGATAACGCGTTTATGGAGTATATCCTCCATACCCAGAAGCTTTGAACGCTCCCCTTCCATAAGCTTGGCGACGGGAATACCCGTCCAGCGAGCGATTATTCTGGCTATCTCCTCTTCCGTTACCTTGTCGCGCAAAAGCGAACTGCTGCTTTTTTGCTCCTCGGCTATTTTTTCCTCCTTTTCAAGCTCCGCCTGAAGCTGCGGTAATTTTCCGTACTGAAGCTCAGCTGCCTTGTTAAGATTATACTCGCGCTTTGCCGCTTCGATTTCACCGCCCAGACGCTCTATCTCCTTGCGCAGGGACTGCACCTTGTTTATACCGCTTTTTTCGTTTTCCCATTTGGCTTTCATCTCCGCCAGCCGTTCTCTCATTTGCGCCAGCTCTTTTTGTATATCCTCCAAATGCTCCCGGGAAAGCTTGTCGTTTTCTTTTTTAAGAGCGGCTTCTTCTATTTCGTACTGCATTATCTTTCTCGAAAGCTCGTCAAGCTCGGCGGGCATGGACTCCATTTCGGTTTTTATCAGGGCGCAGGCCTCGTCCACCAAGTCTATGGCTTTATCCGGGAGAAAACGGTCGCTTATATATCTGTTGGAAAGCACCGCCGCCGCTATAAGCGCCTGATCATGTATTTTTACGCCGTGAAATACCTCGTAGCGCTCCTTAAGCCCTCTCAATATGGAAACGGTGTCCTCCACGGTAGGCTCGTCAACCTGTACGGGCTGGAAACGCCTTTCCAAAGCGGGATCCTTTTCTATATATTTGCGGTACTCGTCAAGGGTGGTCGCGCCGATACAGTGAAGCTCACCTCTGGCAAGCATTGGCTTTAGAATGTTTCCCGCATCCATTGCTCCGTCGGTTTTACCGGCGCCTACTATAAGGTGAAGCTCGTCTATAAAGAGAATGATTCTGCCGTCGCTTTTCTTTACCTCCTGTAATACCGCTTTTAAGCGTTCCTCAAACTCCCCTCTGTATTTGGCTCCCGCCACAAGCGCTCCCATATCGAGACTGAACAACTGTCTGTCCTTTAACCCCACGGGAACGTCTCCCCTTACTATGCGAATGGCAAGACCCTCGGCGATGGCAGTTTTTCCCACTCCAGGCTCACCGATAAGTACGGGATTGTTTTTCGTCTTTCGGCTTAATATTCGGATAACGTTTCTTATTTCACCGTCGCGGCCTATAACGGGATCCAGCTTGTTTTTGCGCGCCAGCTCCACAAGATCCTGTCCGTACTTTTTCAGCACGTCATAGGTATCTTCGGGGCTGTCGGAGGTCACTCTCGTGTTGCCTCTTACCTTTTGAAGAGCGGCCAGAAAGGCGTTTTTGGTTATCTTATGACCTGAAAAAAGCTCCTTTACCTTTTCCTCCGCCTTGTCGACAAGTCCGAGAAAAAGATGCTCCACGCTTATAAACTCGTCGTTCATACGGTCGGCTTCCTCTTCGGCGGCGGTCAAAGCTCTGTCCAATGCAACGGTGATGTAAACGCTGTTCATTTCCCTCGCGCCACTGCCCGTAACCTTAGGTACGCCATCCACTATTTTTTCGGCGGAATTGGTGAAGGAATTCAAATCCACGTCCATGGACTGTAAAAGCTGCGGGATCAAGCCGTCTTCCTGTTCCAACAAAGCAAGAAGAATATGACACTGATCTATCTGCTGATTATTGTTTTTTACCGCTATGCTCTGAGCGGATTCAACCGTTTCCATTGATTTCTTTGTCAGTTTCTGAGTATTCATAGCTGTTCTTCCTTTCTTTTTACCATACTTTATATAATGGCTATCCCGCGTTCGAGATAACCCACGAATTTTTCCGCCGCTTTTGTTCTCGCCTCCCGTTCACTGCCACAGGCAAAATAACATTTAAGCACATCGTCAAACATTCTTATATATTCGGCGATGGCTTCTCCCGTTTCCTCGGTGGTTTTATTATTATATTCTTCGGGTAGGGTAAATTCTCTCGTAAGCTTTCCTTCCGAAATAATATAGCGTATTTTTCCTTTTATATACTTTGCCGTGTACTCATTTTCAAGCATTGCCCAGAAATGCAGAAATTCCTCCATTTTTCCTCTAAGCTCCGCCGACTGGGTACGAAAATTAACCTTTATTTCGCCCATGGTTTTTTCGCTGCCGCGAAAAATCCTCAGACCGTAGCGTATGGTTGGATTATATTTGTATTTAAGGGAGGAGCGTATCAGCATGGATTGATCCCCCGGCTCCACTATAAAATTTTCCGTAGCGGCGGAAAAATACCTGTTAAGGCTGTCGAAAATATCGTTTATTCTCATTTCGGGAGTAGTAAAGCTCACACGCTCCGCCAAAATCCGGTCAATAAGCCCCGAACGGCTTATTCCCATTGTATATGCCAGTCTGTCCACCGCCTCCACCACCTCGTCGGTGAGAACAAGACTGTAAACGCTTTTGCTCATTCTTTTGTTCCGCCTTTCCGCAGCGCTTTTTATTCTTTTCCTTTTCGCAGTTTAATTATAACACCGTTTTAATAATTTGTCAAGTGTTTTATATAAATTTATTTACAAATTATTAAAGCTTGCTGTAATCACGAATAAAAAGATGCATTTTAAGTAATAAAAAGAAACCATATTTTACGGAATATTTGCTTAGAAAAGTATTGACAAATAAGATAAAAGGTGTTATAATAATGTAAAATATATGGAAAGAAGCGCTTTTGGATTTTATTGGACGGATATCGGAAAAAGCGCTCGGAAAGGAGAAAAACATGGAAAATATCCCGTACAAAATCTACCTCTCTGAAAGCGAGATACCGAAGCAGTGGTATAACGTAAGAGCAGATATGAAAAACAAGCCCGCCCCGCTGCTGAATCCCGAAACGCTCAAGCCGATGACTTTAGAGGAATTGTCGGGCGTATTTTGCACCGAGCTGGCCGCGCAGGAGCTTAACGATACCGATCCGTACATCGACATTCCCGACGAGATAAGGGATTTTTACAAAATGTACCGTCCCGCCCCTCTCGTAAGGGCATACTGCCTTGAAAAATATCTCGATACGCCCGCAAAGATATATTATAAATTCGAGGGAAACAACACATCGGGAAGCCACAAGCTGAACAGCGCCATCGCTCAGGCGTATTACGCAAAAAAACAGGGGTTAAAGGGAGTGACCACCGAAACGGGCGCGGGTCAATGGGGCACGGCGCTTTCCATGGCCTGCGCTTATCTGGGACTTGACTGCAAGGTATTTATGGTTAAGTGCTCCTACGAGCAAAAGCCTTTCAGACGTGAGGTTATGAGAACCTACGGTGCCGACGTTACCCCGTCCCCCTCCGAAACCACCGAGGTGGGCAGAAAAATACTGGCAAAGCACCCCGATACGTCAGGCTCCTTGGGCTGCGCCATTTCGGAAGCGGTGGAGGCTGCCGTTAAAAGCGAGAGATACCGCTATGTTTTAGGCTCCGTTTTGTCTCAAGTACTGCTTCATCAATCCATAATCGGTCTTGAGGCAAAAACCGCCCTTGACAAATACGGCGTAAAGCCAGATATGATAATAGGCTGCGCCGGCGGCGGATCAAACTTGGGCGGTCTTATCTCACCCTTTATGGGCGAAAAGCTCAGGGGAGAAAAGGATTATGAATTTGTAGCGGTTGAGCCTGCTTCATGCCCCAGTTTCACAAGAGGAAAATACGCGTACGACTTCTGCGACACGGGAATGGTATGCCCTCTGGCAAAGATGTACACATTGGGAAGCGGATTTATTCCCTCCGCCAGTCACGCTGGCGGTCTCCGCTATCACGGCATGAGCAGCGTGCTTTCGCAGCTTTACGACGACGGACTTATGACCGCGCGCTCGGTTACTCAAACCGAAGTATTTGAAGCGGCGCGTCAATTCGCAAGAATAGAGGGGATACTCCCAGCCCCCGAAAGCAGCCATGCAATACGCGTAGCCATTGACGAAGCCGTGAAGTGCAAGGAAACGGGCGAAGAAAAGACGATTCTGTTCGGTCTTACCGGAACGGGTTATTTTGATATGGTTGCTTATCAGAGGTTTAACGACGGACAGATGGGGGATTATATTCCCACCGATGAGGATCTTAAGGCGGGATTTGAGGGACTGCCTAATACTAATTTTGATCGAGTTATAGAAAAATAATACGGATGATTAAAGATTAGTGTTTAGGGTGGAATCTTTAATCAAGTCTAC
>CAJUFF010000146.1:0-3470 GCA_910585505.1 uncultured Ruminiclostridium sp.
GGAAAAAGGGAGCTTCCGAAGCCGATTAAGCAAAGAAAGCTTTTCAAACATATTGCCACCTCCACCGTTAAGTATTGCTTCCGCAATTAACTCTTGAAGATTTTATGTTACAGGCGGCTTCTGAAAAACGAGAAATAAAGCCGCAGAAATATTCGCATATTTCATGTATTTTCGACGAAGTATTTCGGCAGTATGGAAAGTAGAAAAATTCAAAAGTTAATTTGGGGCAATAACATCATTTCAGTAATTTCCGCCTTTTAAAAACAACGATTTCCGCATCGGCTCCTTGTTCGCCGTATTCGCATATTAAGAGAAAATTCCGATCGGCCGCCAGACCGTAGCACCTGTCGCTGCCCTTTTTACACATCTGATTTCCCAAATATACCTTGCTGTCATCAAGAAGCTTGGTTCTTTGCCCGCTCGGCAATGTGTATTCAAGATTTATGTAGTCTCCGCTGAGCGCGTTAAGGCACGTAACCTTTTCCATATCCTCAATACCAAGGCTGTTAAATTCATTGATGAGGCGCTCTTTAAGTTCACAATCACCGTGACACTCCTCACAGCCTTTATGTCCAAGATTTTTGCAGCACAGCGCAACAATACAATTGTCTGATATTGCGGTGCAGCCTTTGCATCCGCTGATCATTCCTCCGCATTCCTCACAATCACATCCGCATACCGTTTTAGTCATATTCTCCTCACTTTCGTATCAAAAAATCACACTGTCATAGCGCCGCCCAAAAGTCAGCGCATCAGCATATTAAGCCATATTAAGTTTTATGTTTGTTTTATCTAAACGATAAGATAAATTACGATTTATCTGAGAGTGCAATAAATTCCAAAAGCATATAATAATTACATAGGTTTCAAGTTTTTATTGAGCCTATCCACCATCCAAGCAATACATTTTTCTCTTCCGGTATCTGTCTTTGCGCCAAAATATGCTCTGGTATAGGTTTTCTTTACAGATAACGACATAGCTTTAAAATTTGTGTGGGCAGGTTCATATCCCTCCAACAGCGTAGATAAGAAAGAAATTTGCTCGTCTGTAATTGTCGGAGACTTTGGAGCGTCCCATTGACCGTTTCGTTTGGCTTCTTCTATTTTCTTTCTGCCAAAGTCTGTCATAATTCCCCGTTCTTCAAGTTCCTTTGCCAGCGCCTTGTTTTTTTCCGACCACTTGCTCTTTTCTCTTCGCATGGAAAAATATTTTTTATAAGTTTTATCGTCAATGCTTTTCATCTGTCCGTCGATCCAACCAAAACAAAGAGCCTCTTCAAGAGCTTCGCCCGCTTTTATGGTTTTCGGACCGCCTGACTTGCCGAACAGCAGCCAAATGCCGTCACCGGATAAACAATGTTCGGAAAGCCACTGCCGAAAATCTTCTCTGTTTACAAATTCCATTGTGTCGCTCATTATCCCTCTCCGTCCGTTCAATATTCCTGACAAAAATCTTCATTAATTTATCAAAAGCAAGCCTATCATACCGATCTTTAATCAAGTTGTAGTCTTGATTAAAGTTTGCATCATAAGCACTAATCTTTGATCATCCATATATTTGTCTATATCTTGATCAAAGAATAGTATCAAACATAAAAAGACTAATGTTATACTATATTACAATAAGTCAGACAATAAATTTTATTTCTTACGTTCGCAGTTTATGAATCTGTCACATAGGAATGATTATAATTTCATTTCCGAAAAAGTTCCCGACAGCTCCGCTGTAAAAGCCCATTGTCTTTGCATATATGTCCGGAGGTTTAAACTGCTGCTTTTATAATCGTTGATTACAAGATCGGGATTGTTAAAATGCTTAGATACGGCATTAGCCGCGTGAAACGCGCTTTCAACCGCAGCCGATATGCCCTCTCCCATGGGATTAAGAAATCCCGCCGTCTCTCCCGCGAATAAAACGCGTCCTATACCGTAATTTACGGCGCAGCCCGAACTTATACGCGGCATAATCCATTTTTCCGTCCTTACTTTGTTTTTTATTTTCAGATTATGACGGTCTTTCATATATGAAATAAAACTGTTAAAATAAAAATTGATTCCAGCGGGATCCCTAACTGCAGTGCCAAGAACAAGCAAATTGTCCTTAACGTTAAACCATGCGTCATATTCCGAAAGCTCCGGCTGTAAATACGCATAAAAATAATGGGGATCCAATTCTACTCTGCCTTCATAAAACGTCTGAAAGGTGTGGATATTATTTTTTGCGGGAGTATTGACAAGCGATCGTCGCAAGGTGCCCGTTACTCCTTCGCAGTCGATAATATATGACGCTCTTTCCGTATATTTTGAGGAAACACTGCCTTTTATGCAGACCTCCACGGAGCCTTCCGATTCGGAACAGGAAACCGCCGAAGCGCATTCCCTTACCTCTGCACCGGACTTTTCCGCCAATTGCGCAAGCCAGTGGTCAAATCTGCTTCTCAGTATATTGAGTCCCTCCTGCTCAAAGCGGTACTCTCTGCCTTTTTCATCGGTGAGAATCATTCCCATACTCCTGAACGGTTCGCACTTTACCGAATCGGGAACATCCGCTCCAAAACACAGCTTAATCAGCTCAATACTTTTTTTGATCAATATTCCCGAACAGGATTTATTTCTGGGCATGGCAAATCTTTCCGTCAGCAAAACTTTGTATCCCTTGTCGGATAACGTTTTTGCCGCCGTACATCCTGCGGGGCCCGCTCCTATTACTATAACATCGTACATTTTAACAATCTGCCTTTCTAAAAGATTGAAGCATTTTAGCGTCTGTTCGTACAATTACGCTTCAGTGCTTGATATCGTAATTAATATTCATATCATTCAAAAAGCGAATAAAAATTCTTCCTATTATGCTTAAATCAATATCCCTAATTTTTTTGACATTTACAATTTCTGAATTGGATATACGGAGAAACTGTTTTTACCAAGAGCCTCTTTCGATTCATACAATCTGTACCGTATAGCGTACTCACCTTAAAGTGTTTGAATATAGAATTTTTGGTTTCCTGTATATTTGGAAAATATCTGTCACATATACAATTTTCGCTATGTCGTCTTTATATGCTGTTATTGTTTCAAGGCTCTTTCTGTCAAAATCTACAAAATGCCCATATAGATCATTGACTGTTCCGCTTTGTTCCTGCGCCGTAATTAGAACTTCAATTTCTTTTACAGAATGGTCTATATTTATCCCGACTTTCAAAGTGCCACATCCTATCTGTATCCCAATTATACCATCAAATATTTTCAAAATCTATGTTTCCACTGTATACGGTAGTGAATTTGCGATAAACGGCAAAATAATATGTTTTTGTTAGTGTTGCTAATTTATAAATTTTGATGAGTATGTCTATTTTTTATGTTTTCATGTTAGGTATAGAAATGAGAGGAATTCCGTAGTAGTCGGCATTCGTGGAAATGTGTATAACTGGCTGTCTTATGGAATTGTGGGTAACTCTGTTTGCAGGACG
>CAJUFF010000146.1:3480-7532 GCA_910585505.1 uncultured Ruminiclostridium sp.
TCCATGATTCCATAGCCTGTTATGCACATTTCCACAATGCTTGTCTTTTGGTCTCTATTTCTTTTGTTCGGAATATTGTGGTGCCGGCGTTCTATCTCTTGTTTTCGGTTGCTTGCGTACATGAGCATTGTAAAAGGGATTATAACAAAACGCCTGCCGTTGTCCGAACAGTGGGGGTTCAGATTCCGACAGGCGTCCACTCTCGGATATTTTTTGTTATTTTTTACCGTTCGGAAGAACGATCCGAAGCTTGAACCATTCTTCGGTAATATCATAATCGAGAACGGCATTGTTTTTCCGGGCAAAGGCGGAAATGCTCCTTGTGCCTATTCCATGACCGCTTTCTTTTGAAACGGGAAGCCCGTCCTCATCAAAAGATATCGTTCCCTCATAGTTGTTGGCGATTTCCACGATGTACTGCTTGTTTTCGGTGGTTCTGATACGCAGCTTTTTTGGTTTACCAACGACCTTCGCGCAGGCGTTCACGGCGTTATCGAGAGCGTTTGCTACTGCGGCGGTGAAGTCTATGATGTCAATGTCGATATTTTCGGGCATTGAGAAATGCACCTCCGTCACGACTCCCTTGCTTTCCGCGCATTCGATATAATACGCTAAAATTGCGTTTGCGGTGGAGTTGGAGCAATAGAAGACCTTTTTTGCATCGTCAAGCTTTTGACCTACCGAGCCGAGGTACTCCAGAGCGCCCGAAATATCTCCCGCAGTAAGCATATCCGATACAACGATATAATCATACCGCATATTATGTCTTAATATTTTGATCTGCTCCTCAGTTGAATTGATGGCTTCGAGCTGCTTTTGGAAGGATTCGCTTTGAGACAAAAGTATACCGTTTGTATATTCGGAAAGCTGCAAATTATACTGACTTAAAAGGCTGTGAAAAATTATCACATAGACCAGCAGCATTACCGCCGTAACGGCGTAAATGTATAACGTTGCTATAGGCGATCTCGTATAATGTTCGGGATAAGTTCCTATCAGGAAAAGCAGAATCGTAAAGCCTATAGGTACAAAGGTAAGTGTCCGCCAGCTTTTGTCTGGAAGATAATCCAACAGCATAAACTTCCTTCTCAAAAGCTTATATTCGGCAAAAATACACAAAGCATAGCTGCCGAGTCTTATCATCAGATCCACTATTTTTCCTCCGCCTAAAACGGTAACGGCGATAGTTTGTGAAACGGCAAGCATCACCGATATGCTCAGCTGCATAGTATAATTGAATATCGCCTGCCACGGTGAAAAGTTGGATATAAAATAAAGGACAAGCATTGCGGGAACAGACAGCGCGGGAATACAGAGCCGCAGCGTAACGACTAAACCGAGAAGCTTCATTGCGGCAAACGTATATATGCATACCCACAGCAGATATGACGCAAGCAGAATAATTATCTTCTTTGCTTTGCTTTGTATTTTCATGCAGGAGGACATCATGGCAAGCGTTCCGACCACAACGACCAATGCTTTTACCATATAATAAGTGATATCGTTTTCAAAGGTTATCACTGTACCCGCCTCCGTTCAACTCGTAGTCTATATATTTTTTCCTTGCCTCGGCATATTTTCTTGTGACCGGCAGAACCGTTCCGTCGGACATAACAAAGCCCACGGCGTTTACGGTTCTGATATGCTCCATATTTACAAGATAACTGGCGGAGCTCTTTACAAAAGAGCCGTTTTCAATATATTCCGCTATCATGCTGTCAAACGTTACGCGGAAGTAAATGCTTTCAAGGGTATCTCCTCCCGTAATATGATATATCATGCGATGGTTGTAGTATTCAATGTAAATAATATCCTCGGCGCATACTGAGGTCGTCCCCGCGGCGCACTTTAAAACAAAATGCCGTTTCGGCTTTCTTATATGGAAAAAGCAGTCCGAAAGCTCTGCTGTGATTTTTTCCTTTTCAACGGGCTTTATAAGGTAGGAAAATGCTTTTACCGAATAGGACTCCAAAGCGTAGTCCTTTGACGTTGTGAGGAAGATTATATACGCTCTGGGGGTTTTCCGTCTGAGGGCTTGCCCCAGCTCAATGCCGTTCATGTCGGGCATGATTATATCCAGTATGTAAATATCAGCATCGGTCTCCTCATGTTCGAGAAGCTCTCTGCCCGAGGAAAACGCGCTGATTTTTACGGGTATGTTAATTGCCCCGACATATTCGCTGATCATATCGCATATTTTTTCAAGCTCAGCGCTGTTGTCATCGCAGACTGAAATACGGTACATCGGCAGATCCCCCAGTAAAAAAGCGATTTACTATATTATACTACATTTATCGGCATATTGCAAGCAGCGCTTATGTCAAATAAGTGATTTTCCCGTCATTTAAGTGATTTATATTGAAAACTTGATATGGATTTGCTAAAATGCTAAAGTAAAGCAAGGAGGGCGGGGGATATAACAAAACGCACTAATATGTACCAGTTTGTAGAAAAAGCCTATAATGTGACGCAATGCAGACGCATTAAATTTCAAATATACATATTGGGCGAATGGCAAATACAGCACGGTTTTTTCTATACATGCAAAGCGGAACGAAGTGCAGCGGAGTATTAACAACGGAAATTTTGGAATATTTCAAATGTTCTGCTTTTGGTCAACCTTATATATACAGGCAATTTAAAATCGGGGCCGTTCTGGCTTCAGTGTGTTACAAACCTCTCCCGAAGAAAAATTATAAGGGTTTTCGCTTTAAAATATATTTGAGAAGGGGAAACGATCGATGGCAAACAAAAGATTTGGTTTGACCGGCAAAGTCACAGCGATGACGATATCGCCGCTTATTATACTTTCGTTCGTTATGTCGGTGTATATCGGATATTCGGGATACCGCAATGTTTGCGATGAGGTATCTCACGAAATGTCGGGCATATGCGTGAGCGTGTTTGAGATGCTTGAGCACAATCAGCGGTATGTGACGGAAAAATATGATTTTTTTAATGATAATCTGGATTTGTTTGACGGTATAACCGAAAGCACCGGAATATACATAACAATATTTGAAAAAGATGAGAGAAGGATCACCACGGTGACCAATGCGGTCGGAGAACGCGCCGTAGGCACAAAGGCAGCTTCCGAGGTTGTTGATACGGTTATAGGCAGGAAAGAGGAATTTTTTTCGGATAATGTGGACGTAAACGGCACGCCGTTCTTCGGATATTATATGCCGTTGACCGATTCGGGCGGAGCGGTCACGGGAATGGTTTTTGCGGGAAAAAGCCGCGAATCGGTGATGGCGAATCTGTTCAATTCGGTGGCAGGTTCGTTGGTGCTTTCATGGATAACTGCGCTGGCAGCGGGTCTGCTGAGCGTGCTGGTATCCAGGAGAATGGTAAACTCGCTGCTGTCGGCGGCAAACTTTCTCAAAATGATCTCTCAGGGTGATACGGAATGCGCGGCAGACAGCCGATTTGTAGATCGCCGGGATGAGATAGGCGATATGGGAATAAGCGCGGTCAAGTTTCAGCAGGCGCTGAAAAATCTGATTTCAAACGACCCGCTTACGGGACTTTACAACCGCCGCGCCTGCGGGATAAAAATGAACGATATGTGTATAAAAGCGGAGACGGAAAACGCCCCGTTTGTGGTGGCAATAGGCGACATCGACTTTTTCAAGTGGTTTAACGATAACTACGGTCACGCCTGCGGCGATGAGGTTTTAAAGGATATTGCCGATATTTTGCTTAATGGGGTCAAGAATATAGGTTTTGCGGCGCGCTGGGGCGGCGAGGAATTTTTGTTGATTTTCGGCGTTCCGTATAAAGAGGCAACTGCGGCAATCAGTCGTATAATGGATAATATACATGATTATCGCTGCCGATACGAGGGCATGGAGCTTTCGGTAACAATGACATTTGGTATAGCGGATTATTGCGGAGGAACAGTGGACGCTCTGGTGAAAGCGGCGGACGATAAGCTGTACTATGGCAAAAATCACGGCAGGGACAGCGTTGTTGAATATATTCCGCAGGAAATTGAAGATGATGTTGTATAATAAAACTTGACACGATTTTCACAAAGAAGTATAATGCAA
>CAJUFF010000147.1 GCA_910585505.1 uncultured Ruminiclostridium sp.
TTCGCACTTAATGCAGCTTCCTTGCTACTGTTGCATTTACTTTGAGAATTTACGGAAAGTATAAATAATATACAAAAATGCGGTATTGCTTTTATGCAACACCGCATTGGTATATTTTAAATTATTTCTTGGCGGTAAAGCCTTCCCAATCCTTAAGGAACCTTTCAATACCGTTATCGGTCATGGGATGCTTAACCATTTGCAAAAGTACGCTCATTGGAACTGTTGCGATATGACAGCCCAATCTTGCGGCGGCGGTAACGTGAATGGGGTTTCTGATGGAGGCGGCAATAATTTCAGTGTCGATGGCGGAGGCATTGAAAATATCGACAATCTCCTCAATAAGTGCCATTCCTTCCATTCCTATATCGTCAAGTCTTCCTAAGAATGGGCTTACAAATGTAGCTCCCGCTCTTGCCGCTAAAAGTGCCTGAGCCGCAGAGAAAATTAAGGTTACATTTGTCTTGATTCCTTTAGCTGTAAGCTGCTTGCAGGCCTTCAGCCCCTCCTCACACATGGGAAGCTTTATAACGATGTTTTTATTGATTGCGGCAAGTGGAAGCGCTTCCTCTACCATTTTATCGGCTTCCAACGAAATAACTTCGGCGGAGATGGGACCGTCAACTATGTTTGTAATTTCGGTTACAACTTCCTTAAAATCCCTTCCCTCCTTGGCGATAAGAGAGGGATTTGTGGTAACGCCGCAGATAATACCCATATCGTTGGCTCTTCTGATGTCCGATACATTGGCGGTGTCTATAAATAATTTCATTTCTATTTATTCCTTTCTTTTAAAGACGCATTTACGCCTAAATTTTTAAAAAAATTTTTCTCTTTTTTACATTGCGGCTATTTCGTCAAAACAGGATTTCATAGCAGGGTAAAGCTTTTTGTAAACGGCGTATATCTTTTCATATTCAGACGTGTTTTCCTCAACGGGATTCTGAATCTTGTCGGGCAATATAACCGCCTTGCAGGCTTCGGGAACGGTTGAGTAAATTCCCGCGCCTACTGCTGCCAAAAGGGCTACGCCCAAAGCGGGACCTTCCTTGTTCTGAGTGGTTTTTACAGGACAAGCGTAAAGATCAGCCAGCATCTGACGCCACAGGGGTGAACTTCCGCCTCCTCCGCAGGCCATCATATCGGTAACGCTGATCTTCATCTCTCGCATTACCTCCACACAGTCTCTCAAGGAATAAGAAACCCCCTCCATAACCGCTCTTATCATATCCTTTTTCTTGTGCATAGTGGAAAGTCCCACAAATGCTCCGCGGCAGTTGGGATCAAGATGAGGGGTTCTTTCGCCGTTAAGGTATGGCATATACAGCAACTTGTTGGCGCCGATGGGTACCTCCATAGCCGCCTTGTCTGTGAGATAATATGGGTCTACACCCATATTTAAAGCGGTTTCCATTTCACTCCAGCATAGATTGTCCCTGAACCATTTCAGCGACAGACCCGCGCTTTGGGTAACTCCCATAACATGCCAGCAGTTTGGCACCGCGCAGCAGAAGGTATGTACCCTTCCCTTATTGTCTATTGAAATATCGCTGGTGTGTGCAAAGACCACGCCGCTTGAGCCGATGGTGGTAAATGCCTTACCGTCCTCGACAACTCCGGTTCCTACGGCTGCGGCCGCGTTGTCGCCCGCACCGCCCACAACGATGGTTCCCTCGGCGAGACCGGTAAGGTCGGCAACCTGCTTAGTTACTTTCCCCGTAATTTCGGGGCTTTCGTATACCTTTGCAAGCAGAGATTTGTCTATTCCCAGTTTATCAAGCACTTCGTCTGACCAACAGCGGTTGGGAATATCCAAAAGCTGCATACCCGAAGCGTCGGATACCTCGGTGGCGTATTCTCCGGTGAGCATAAACCTGATATAATCCTTAGGAAGAAGAATATGACGGCATTTTTCGTAGTTCTGAGGCTCGTTATTTTTTACCCACATTATTTTTGCGGCGGTAAAGCCGGTAATAGCAGGGTTGGCGGTTATGTCGATCAGTCTTTCCGCTCCCACCTTGTCGGTGATCTCCTTTACCTCGTTGGCGGTGCGTTGGTCGCACCAGATGATGCTGCGGCGGATAACCCTATTGTCCCCGTCAAGCATTACAAGACCGTGCATCTGTCCCGAAAGACCTATTCCTTTAATATCCACGGGGGCCGCTCCGCTGTCCTCTATAACCTGTCGGATACCGTTTACAACGGCATTCCACCAGTCAAGGGGTTCCTGTTCCGCGTAACCGTTGCGGGGAGTATATAGGGGATACTCATAGGTCGCGGAGGATACTGGAACGCCGTCTTCGGAAAAAAGCACTGTTTTGGTTCCCGATGTTCCGATATCAACACCTAAAATATAAGCCATAAGCCAGTTCCTTTCATTTATTCGGTTTAAAGCGCAGCTTAAACAAGCTGCCGGAATTATGAAGCAATTTCGAGATTCAGTCGGGGATTTTTATCACCAACTGAACCGAGATATGTTCCCCCCGCCAAAGAAGCGGAGACATTTGGTAGCGATTATCAATAGGAAAAAAGTACATTATTTAGGATGCTTTCCAGCATTTCCTGACGTCCGCTGGAAACGGATGAGATAACATCGCCTTTTTCCAGAGCGTATTTTTCAAGTTCTTCCATCTTTGCCTTGCCCGAAATGATATCCGCGCCTATGCCGGTATTCCAGCTTGCGTATCTATCCTCCACAAACCTGTCGATTCTGCCGTCCTTTATGAGTTTATCCGCAAGGCGCAGACCGAGGGCAAAGGTATCCATACCCGCAATATAGCTGTAGAATATATCTTCAGGAGTGAAGGAACCGCGGCGCGCCTTTGAGTCAAAATTAAGTCCGCCGTTGGTGAATCCGCCTGCCTTGATCACCTCATACATGCAAAGTACTGCGTCATAAATATTTGTCGGGAATTGATCGGTATCCCAACCTAAAAGCATATCTCCCTGATTGGCGTCAATGGAGCCGAATGCTCCGTTTTCACGGGCAACTCTCAACTCATGCTGGAAGGTATGTCCCGCCAGAGTAGCGTGGTTCGCTTCGATATTCATCTTGAAATCGTCTAACAGATCGTATTTGCGCAGAAAGCCGAGAACAGTTGCGGTGTCGAAATCGTATTGATGCTTGGTGGGCTCCTTGGGCTTGGGTTCAATGTAAAAGTCTCCCTTGAATCCGATGGAACGGGCGTACTCCACGGCCATCTTCATAAGGCGAGCCATATTGTCCTGTTCAAGACCCAGATTTGTATTCAGAAGCGTTTCGTAGCCTTCTCTTCCGCCCCAGAAAACATAGCCGTTTCCACCTAATTTAACTGTAAGGTCAATGGCTTTTTTTATCTGAGCTGCAGCAAACGCAAAAATGTCTGCGTTGGGCGACGTTCCCGCTCCGTGCATATAGCGAGGGTTGTTAAAACAGTTGGCGGTACCCCAGAGCAGCTTTTTTCCGGATTTCTCCATTAAATCTTTCAAAAGATCGGAAACCTCATCCAGACGGGCGTTGGTGTCCTTTAAAGATCCGGCTTCGGGAGCGATATCCCTGTCGTGGAAGCAGTAATAATCCACTGAAAGCTTATCCATTATTTCAAAAGCGGCGTATGCCTTGTTTTTGGCAATATCCATAGGATCGCTTCCGCCCCACTTTTTATCTGTAGTACCTACGCCAAACATATCGGTACCGTCGCCGCACATTGTATGCCACCACGAAAGGGCGAATTTAAGCTGTTCACGCATAGGTTTTTCGTTTATTATCTCGTCGGGATTGTAGTACTTAAAGGCAAGAGGATTGGTTGAAGTCTTTCCCTCGTATTGAATCTTGGGTATTTTGAAAAATTCGCTCATCTGGAATTTCCTCCTAAAATGTTATCGTTTTCATTTTCAATCGCAGACTACCGTCCGTTACATAATATTGTAATATATTCTTAAGCTTTTGTCAATAGAAATTTATGCGATTTAAACAAATTTTTACAATGTTTATATTGACCTTTACAGCCGATTGCTGTATAATTATATCGGAAGAATCAAAAAAATAAATAAAATGATGATATCTTTTTTAAGAAAGGACAACCACAATGGCAAAACGCAGAATAGGTATTTTAACAAGCGGAGGTGACTGCCCCGGACTTAACGCAACCATAAGAGGCGTGGCAAAGGCCTGTTACAATGAGCTGGGAGAGGACAAGGTGGAAATAATAGGCATCTCCGACGGCTTTCACGGGCTTATACACAACGAGTGTCGGGAAATGAAGCAGTCGGATTTTTCCGGAATACTGACTCAGGGCGGCACAATATTGGGTACGCGCAGGACTCCCTATAAGCTTATGCAGGTTGTGGAGGATGACAACATAGACAAGGTTGCGGAAATGAAGCAAACCTATAAAAGCCGCAAGCTTGACTGCCTATTGACTTTAGGCGGAAACGGTACTCACAAGACGGCAAATCTTTTATCGGAGGAAGGATTGAACGTTATAGGGCTCCCCAAAACAATTGATAACGACATCTGGGGCACTTCGGTTACTTTCGGTTTTCACACGGCGGTGGATATAGGTACGGAGGTGGTTGACCGTATACACACTACAGCCAATTCACACAGTCGTGTTATGGTTATAGAAATAATGGGCAATAAAGCGGGCTGGCTCACATTATACACGGGTGTAGCGGGCGGCGCGGATATTATTCTTATTCCCGAAATACCATATAATATAAATAAGGTGGCAAAAGCTGTGGAAGAAAGAGCCAAGTCGGGAAAGTCCTTCTCCATTCTGGCGGTGGCCGAAGGTTGTATGGACGTTGACGAATCCAAAATGAAGAAAAAGGACAGAATGAGGGTGAGATCCGAAAGCGGCTATAACACGGCTACTTTAAGGATCGCCAAGGATATTGAGAGGATAACGGGCTTTGAAACCCGTACCGTGGTGCCGGGGCATATGCTCAGAGGCGGAAGTCCTTCGGCGTATGACAGAGTACTCGCCACACAATTCGGAGCAAGGGCGGCTACGCTTATTTCGGAGGAAAAGTATGGGTATTCCGTGGCTAAAATCGGCATCGAAATAGGGGAGAATAAGCTGTCGGACGTTACCATGAAAACCAAGTTTGTTCCACCGGATGATAAGGTGGTTGTTGCGGCAAGAGACATAGGGATTTCGTTTGGAGATTGATAAATAAAATAGGTTTGAAAGGAATTGAAAATGGCAGAAATAATAAAAACTTTTAAAGAATCCGTACCCGCAATGCAGTTTATAGGAAAAAAATATTCCGATTTCGGCGGTTGGTGGGGAGATTGGTTTTCAAACGGTTGGTTCGATCAACTGGAAAATGCAATGGGAGGTGTTGACTCAATTCTTAAAATATGGGCGAACGGCGGAGGATATGTGGGATTGGAGCGCCGCTGTGACGGTCAGCCCTTTGAGTATTGGATCGGAATGTTTACTCCCGCCGATACTGATGTTCCTGAAGGTTTTGAAAGCGTTGACTTCCCTGCCGTTGGACTGGGAACATGCTTTATTTACGGAAAAGAAAGCGAGGTTCATGATACAAGCGGCTGCCGCAGAGCGATTGAAAACATGGGTATGGAGATTTGGCGGGATGAAAGAGGAGGCATTTGGTCCTTTGAAAATTGTCTGTGCCCAAGGTATACCACTCCCGATGAAAACGGGAATATTATAATGGATTATTGTTATTTTGTTGAATAGTGTATAAAAAAGCCTTGGTGAAAAACCTCGGCTTTTTTATATACTATTCAATATTCTGAATTTGTTCCCTTATTTTTTCTATTTCGCTCTTCATTTCAATAACCAACTTTGTTATTTCCACGTCCTGCGCTTTTGAGCCGATAGTGTTGGATTCCCTGTTGAGCTCCTGAACCATAAAATCAAGCTTTCTTCCGATAGGTTCAACGCTTTCGCACATTTCCCTGAACTGCTTGAAATGGGAGCGTAATCTTACCGTCTCCTCATCAACGGCCGTTTTTTCGGCAAATATGGCGGCTTCGGTGAGAATACGCTGTTCGTCTACCTGCTTGTCCTCCAAAATTTCCTTTATCTTTTCCAAAAGCTTGCATCGATAAGCTTCGGTAGTTTTCGGAGACTGTTCTTCTACTTTCCCCGTCATTTTTTCAATATTGCCGAGCTTTTCCAATACGTCGGTCTTAAGCTTTTCGCCTTCGATGCGGCGCATTTCGTCAAACCGATCCAACGCTTCCGATGCCACGGAGTTTACGGCATTCCAGATTTCATCTTCGTCCGATTCGGTTCTTACAACGGTAAACGCATCGGTCATACGAAAAATGTCCGTAAGCGCCAAATTGTCGTTTAGACCAAGCTCTCCGGCACACCTGCGAAGCTCGTCAAGGTAATTTCTGACAACCGGGATATTAACGGTAACAGCAGTAGAACGGCTTTCCACATCAGTCACCGACAGAAAAACCTCCGCTTTTCCCCTGCTGATTTTTCCTTTGACAAGAGTTTTGAGCTTCTCTTCCAGATATGTATAGCCGCGTGGTATTTTAGCGGAAAGCTCACAGTATCGGCTGTTCACCGAACGTATTTCAACCAGATACTCCTTTCCGCCTACAATACCCCTTGACCTTCCGAATCCGGTCATACTGCGCATTATAAAGTCACCTTCCCGATAATTTATTTTTCAAAAGTTACTTTCATATTGTACACTTTTAAAAACAATTTGTCAAGTTTTGTCCGAATAAATTTAATCAATCCGAGATAAAACTAACTTCTGGTTAGGATAACCGAATTCCTCCAAAAATTCCCCCTCCTCAAAACCGAATTTTTTATACAGTGCTCTCGGTGCCGCTCCCTTTTCATCATTTTCCCTAAATGTGGACACCGTTATATCCCTGCTCCTATCCAAAAGACTCAGCGCTTTTGTCAGCAGCAGCGAAGCGATTCCCTTTCTTCTGCATTCGGGAGACACCGCCAAACAGCAAATCATATTGTGTTTTTTGGAAAACAGCAATACTCCGGCGGCTTCTTCCCCGTTTTTTACCCAAAGCGCTTCATGCCTGCTCATAAACTTCAAAACCGTGTCCCTGTGTTCATTGATCAGCTCTTCGGTTTCCAATCCCGGAAAGTTTGAACTGACATTTCTTACCAGATTCATCCATGGCGCAATATCGTATGTTGTTCCAAATAAAACTTCCATATATTTTTCTCAAATAAATCGCTACAAAAATAACAATTCTTATTGTGGACAGGTTCTTATATTTCAGCTGTGCTTCTCTATCCACATTTCAATGGTATCATTGATTATATTAAGAGTTCTTATT
>CAJUFF010000148.1 GCA_910585505.1 uncultured Ruminiclostridium sp.
GATTTTTGACCCAAAACGGTTAGCTTCAAGGAAAAAAACGCAGTCAAACCATCGTTTGACGAGGCTTTTTGACGCGGAAGATGACCGTTTGGGGGCGAAAATACGGCGTTTCCGATTTTTCAAACAAGGCTTAGTATTAGAGCTTGTATTTTTAAAATCTGTGCTTGGATTTTGGAGCAGATATTGTCACTAATAAAGCAAATCAGACCATTCCATGCTCTTTTGCGTACCTAAGGAATCTGTAATATTTTCCGTTAACCCTTTCACCGAAACTTATTCCGTTTTCCGACAGCATCTTTATCGCCTCGTCGGGAAAATCGTCGGTGTATTCAAGCTCCAGCTCATACTCCGTTACATCATAATAAAGAACCTTGTCAAGGCATATTTCCAGATTCGGATAGCTCCGGCATACGGCTCTTTCGGTTGAAAGGGCGCCAATGAGGTGTGAGTCGGGAATATGAAAACCTGTAAGCTCGGTAAGAGTTTCCGAGGGCAGAAGTTCGGGTGCGGAATTCAGTTCCTTCTGATATTCCTCGCTGATATGAAGAGAGTTTTCTTCCGATTTCGGCCGCTTTATCTGAAGCCAATACCTTGAGTTCTCCTCGCGCACCCGTATCGTAAGTTTTTTTCCGCTGTCCGTATCGGAATTTACATAGTATCGGTTTATCTGGGAAATCTGTTCGTCCCAGATAAAAAGTGCTTTTATTTTATCGTACTGATTTTTTGTCAGAATAACCTTTATTTCCTTTTCGGTCATTTGATTTATTTCCTTTTCCTTGTTATTGTGGGCACTGACTTGGTTTCACTTCCGGCGGATTTTTTCTTTTTTAACGTGAAAATGATTATTATAACGGTAACCGCCGCCATGATTGCTGCAGCTGAAGCCGCTGTAATTACAGCTGTGTTTCCGTTATCCGGCCGTATACAAAAGGTGCCTTTGGTTCCGTTCATATCTACTATAAGGTAGCTTCCGTTTTCGGTATGATTAACCTTTTGCCACTTGTCTCCGACGAGCTTCATTACAGTCGCTTTTTTCCCGCTTTTATTGAGCAGTCTGATGGGTACGGTGTCGCTGTCGCTAAGTTCTGTCCCCGTAAGGGATATATCAAGCACAGCGGTATCCTCGTCAGCTTCAAATGGTGACTGAGACGTACTTTCATTAGCATGAATCTCCGCAAGATCGGTAAATTTCCCCTCCGCCAGAGCAAGCGCAAGCTTTCCTTCCGCCTCGGCGCTGGCTGTGATAGTAATCCAAGGAGAGTAAACGGCTTCCAATGTTATGTCGGACATAAGTCCCGAAGTGTCGAACTCTCCCCATCTTCCGAAGCAGCCGTTTTTTTCGGGTACTTCGGGAAGATCAAGTTTTGACAGGTCGTCGCCGTAGGAAAAAGGAATTTTTTCCACCGTCTTTTCGTCGGCGGTGAGTATAAGATTAAAATCGGTAAGCTCCTTAGGCAATCCTTCTTTCTTTACAAGCTCCGAAAACTCAATAGGTTCCGCTCTTCCCGCGTAGCTTACTCCGTCTACTCCTGCGGTTCCCGTATCCACAAACAAATTGTTGTTAATTACGCCGTCGGTCTGTACAGCTCCGGATACCGCTCCGATATACTCGCCGCCCTCCTTGATCGTTGCTATTGAGCAGCAGCCGCGCAGGCGGCTTGCCCACCCTGTAATACCGCCTATATAGCAATCTCCTGAGAGTACGCTTTTGGCGTAGCAGCTTCTCACCATAGCCTCGGAGCGACCCGCGATTCCTCCAACATAGCTTCCGCCGCTGCTGGTGACATTGCCGTAATTCTGACAGTATATGGTCGTTCCCAGCTCCATCTGACCCACAACTCCGCCTACGCAGTCTTTTTTAGCGGTAACTGAGCCGTAATTTCTGCCTGTTTGTATTACCGCCTTTGTTTCATAAGTAGCTCCGAAGCGTATATCGTCAGTAAGATCGCTTTCGGGGTCAAGATCGAATTCTATTGCCAAAGCTCCCACGATACCTCCTACATTCCGGTCGCCAATAACTTCTCCTTTGTTTACACAGTCGGTTACTTTTCCCTGTCTGGTGGCGGAGATATCCTCGTCTGAAGTGTCCTGGAGCGTATCGCCCACAGACGGAGAATATATGTCGTCTTTCAAATCGGAAACCGTGTTTAATACCAGCTCGGATACTATCTCCAGCTGAGCGTTTACGGCTCTCAAGTCGTCCGCCACAACACCGCTGCCGTGATCAAGCTCATTGTTAAGCTTTTCCGCGTTGTCGCTAATGGCGATTACGGCTTCGTGAAGCGTATTTCCCGCTCTTTTAAAATCATCGCCGAGTATCCTGAATTCCTTCGGTCCACCCTCGGTGAGTTCTCTCACCGCACCGCCGAAAGCGGTAAAGGAGCTTTGAAGCGTTTTTCCCATTGCCGAAACCGCATCGGTAGCAGTCTTGAATTTATCAAGAGCATTGTTTATATCGTCAGAAACCGGGTCAAGCTTTTCCGCCGCCGCTTCAAGATCGGAAAAGGCGTTTTTAAGATTTTCCGCCGCCGTTCCGAAGGAATCGGCAGAACTTTTGAGTGCGTCACCGACTATATCCCAGCTATAATTTAGACTGTCGATTATGCGTTTGTAATCGTCCGTACTTATTGATATATCCGGGGCGGCAGGTATTCTGGGAGGCTCCGGAAAGTCGGGAATTATCGGTATTTCTGGCTTATCCGGATTGTCGGGATTTTCCGTACCGTCGGGTTCACCTGGATAGTTCGGTTCATTTGGTTCTTCGGGTTGACGGACTTCTTCGGTCACTTCCGAAAAGTATTCGTCTCCTGTATCGTCGGTAGTATATGCGGCGTCGCTCTCCGAGGTAACGGAAACGCTGCCTTCTTCTCCGTTTTCATCGGAGGCTGGTGGAGAAAGCTCATCGGCAAAGGCGTTTACGGCAGTGGGTCGGAAATCGGCCAGTCCCGCGGCGCTCAGAGCGTCAAAAAAGTCTTTAAGCGCTTCAATCAGCTCGTTAAGATAATCGTTAAGCGTTTCCGAGGCATTGTGAAGATCGTTGTATGCCAACGACAGCATTTCCCGAAGATCCCACACTATGTCGTCGTTCAGCACTTCGGCGGCTTTTTTCATTCCATCCGAAGCGCTAACTAAGTTATCCGAAGCGATTTTCAGCTTTTGAAGTGAGTCTTTGACGTCTTTCATGGCAATATCGCTCACATCGGCAATATCTTTAAGGTAATCCACGGACATTCCAAGCTGCTCCGAAGCGTCGCTCATACTTTTTCCCGCTCCCGCAAGCTCATCCATGGCGGGCACGATTTTGTCAAGCGCGTTGGTTATATCCGCGGACGTGGTGTTGATAATTTCCACATTGCCGTTCACGAAGTCTGTTACACCGTCCAACATTTTCTTGCAGCTTTCCTCAGCCGTATCGGTGTACTCCTTCATAAGCGAAAAGCTGTCGGAAACATTGTCACCAGTCGATTGAACATCGTTCAGCGTTTTGTCAATCAAATCGTTCAGTGCCCGCAGTTCGGTTCTTATCTGCTCTAACGTCGCTTTTTGTGGTTCGATTGTCAGATACGGTTCGGATTGACCCACTATGCCACCCACGTCTTTTCTGCCATTAACCGTTCCGAAATTGGAACAGCCTGCCAAGTAGCCGCTCTGACGTCCCACTACTCCTCCCATATTATATCCCACATGAGGATAGCCTATGTTGCCCCTGTTGATACAGCTTTGCACTATTCCATCGGAATATCCGGCTATGCCTCCGGAATCGGAACAGTTATCGAGAAGTTCTTTTTCGCTTTTTTCGTCGGAGAATCTGTATTGTTCCAGAATTGCTTCGGGATCAATTACGGTTAAATTAAGGGAAGTATCGGCATTGGTAAGATTCACCCCCGCCGAGTTTTCGCATTTCAGCAAAATGCCGGAATTATGTCCGGAAATGCCCCCTGCTGCGTTTTTACCGTAAATATAACCTTTGACGGAGCAGCCGATAACGCTTCCCGTTTCGCTGTTGCGTCCGACGATTCCGCCGATTTCGCTTTCTCCGCGTACCGTGCCCAAAAAAGTACAGTTCCTGACCGTTCCCGAATTGGTTCCGATTATTCCGCCTGCCGTACCGGCGCTGCCGCCGGGAGTGATTATAGCCTGAACATTAAGATCCTCTACCATGCCTCTAGCTCCAACATACCTGAAAAGTCCGATATTTGAGCCGGTTTTTTCAAGACGTAGACCCTTAATCGTGTGGCCCGCACCGTTAAATGTTCCCGAAAAAATCGGAACAGGTTCAAAATCAATGTCTGTAAGGTTAATGTCGGCGGTAAGAGTAACGTTTTTTCCTTTTGACCAGCTATCAAGACGGCAATTCTCAGAAAATTCCGCCATCTCCTCGGCAGAGGAGATAAATATTTCGTCTTTATCCGCCGAAGAGGCGAATATCGGATAAGAAATTGATATTGAAGAAACAAATATGGCTCCAGCCGTCAGAGCGGAGACAAACTTATTTGACCGCAGCATTTTCTTTTACCTCCTTTTCATTTACTTCGGTTTCCTCGCCGCTTACAGCTCCGGCTTCAATTTGGGCGTTGACTATACCGTCGATAACACCGCTGAACTCTCCGTCAACAATTCCCGAAACATATCCCCGTACATGGCCGTCCAGCCACAGCTTGCCCGTGCTGCTCCGCGAGGGAAGGCGCCGTTTTAGTGTAACGGCGGTTTTTTCTATGATAAAGTCGCCTAAAAGCAGTATCTGCGGCAATATTCCCATAACCAGGAATATTGAAATAAGGGTGCCGCGTCCGAGACAGACGCCGATGGAGGAAATAGCCGGATTGGTGGACAGGAAGCCGATAAGAACGCCTGCGGAGGCTAATATTGTGCCTGATGTGATAATGGTGGGGAACGCTTGATTAAGCGATTCGATAACCGCTTTTTTTAATGGCATTACCTTTTTAAGTTCCACATATCGATTTGCTATAACTATGGCATAATCTATATTTGCCCCCATCTGTATCGAGCTTACCACAAGATAGCTTAAGAAAAACAGCGGTTCCTGCTGAAGGTAGGGAAACGAAAAGTTGATCCATACAGAGCCTTGAATAACTAAAATGAGCAATATGGGAAGTCCGGTAGATTTAAAGGTAAATACAAGCACCAATACCACAAACACGATAGTCAGTATTCCGATAAGCAGATTATCGTTTCCGAAAGAAGCGGAAAGATCAAAGTTGCTGGTTGAGTTGCCCACTAAAAAACAGCCGTCGGGATAATATTTTGCCGCCGTATTATGAAGCGTGTCAAGAAACGCAAAGGTTTCATCGCTTTCTTCGGGAAGATTAAGAGTGAGTACCAGTCTGCTGTAATTCTCTCCCAGAAGCTGAAGTTTCGCGTCGGACAATTGTTCGTGAAGCTCTCTGATAGTTTCGGTTGTCTCGCTGTCAAGAGTTATATAGCCATCCTGCATCTGGTCGTAAAGAAACATAAACATATCTATAAGCGGTACGCCGTAGTTGTCCACACCCGACACCAACTGACCGTATGCTTCCTGATTTACCGCGTAAGCGGAGTAGAGAAGCCGGGCCGCTTCCACGTCCAGATCGGTCATTTCCGCAAACTGGCGCGGCGTAAGCCTATCAGTCAGCACATAATCGTCCATGGCTTTAATGTTTGCCAGACCTAAGACCGTATTGGTTTCTGGCATTCGTTCCAGCTCACGTAGCAGTTTTCCCTCTTTTTCGTAGCTTCCGTTGGGAACAAGCACTGCCAGTGTGTTTACGCTGCCAAAGATGTTGTTTACCGTCTCCTGCGCTATCTGCGTCTCATTTTTTCTGGTGGTAGTGAGATCGGTCTGTCCGTAGGCGTAAGGACATTTATTTGAAAAAATAAAGCTGGCGATTATCAGTAAAACAAAAATCGGGGGCATAACAAAGCGGGTTTTTACCGCCAGCTTACCCCAGCCGCTTATCTTAGGCACAAAGCTTTTGTGGTGAGTACTGTCGATCAGTTTGCTGAAGCTCATAAGAAGTCCGGGCATAAGCGTAAATACTGCCAACAAACTGAGAATAATGGATTTTATCAGCACGAGCCCCAGATCCTTGCCTATTCCGAAGTGCATAAAGCACATGGCGCCCAGTCCCGAAAGAGTTGTCATTGAGCTTCCTGCAATTTCCGGTATAGCCTTTGACAGAGCGGTTATTACCGCCTCCCTTGCATCTAAGTGCGTGCGTTCCTCAGTATAGCGGTGGCAGAGAATGATAGCGTAGTCTATCGCCAGAGCAAGCTGCAATACCACCGCAACCGAATCTGATACGAATGAGATTTCTCCGAAAATAAAGTTGGTGCCCTTATTCATAAGCGCCGCCATACCGAAAGTGGCCAACAGCACTGGTATTTCCATATACGTATGAGAAGTGAACAGCAGCACAAGCATAATGATAACCACGGCAATTATCATTACCACTTGCATTTCGGCGGCAAGTCCCTCCGAGGCCGAATCTCCCGTATCGCCCGTTATGTAAATGTCGTAGCCGTCCAAAAGCTCGGTAACGCTTTTCAGTGCGCTGACGCTGATTTCGTTGTCGGCCGCACCGTCATAGGTTATGGAAAAAAGTGCCGCTCCGTTTTTGAAATGCTCTTCCGTTCCGTCAAATTCCACGGATTTTACTCCCTCAATGCGTTCGATCTCTTGCGCCAGCTTTTCCGCCTTGGCAAAGGAAATATTATCCGCTATTATACGGCTGGTGCCGAAGGTCACAAACTCGTTCTCCATTATGGTTAGTCCCATTCGGGTTTCCGTTGTGGCGGGAAGATAGCTGGTAAGATCGTCGTTTACCTTTGTCCAGCTTCCGGAAAAGATGCAGAAAATCGCAAAACCTATATACAGTAGGTAAAACGCTTTTCTTTTGTCCACTATAAACGCAGATATGCGTTCGAGGGGACTTTGTTTTTCCGAATCGTTGTTTTGCCGATTGTTCAAGTTAAAGGCTCCTTTCAAAATGTCATTATCAGTATTGCTGTGAGTACGGGAAAATTATACAGTAATTCATACTATTTTCAATTGTGACTGTCAGTCGAAAATTCCCGTAAAAAAACACAATGTCCGCGTCGGATGTTAGGCGTGAAAAAAACATCTGACGCAGACTTTTTAATGAAAAATATTATAGCACAAATGGGATTTATTGTCAAGTGATTTGTTATAATCGCTCAGGGCAACAGCATTTACTTTTTTAGAAAGAAGCAGTATAATAAGGGACATGG
>CAJUFF010000149.1 GCA_910585505.1 uncultured Ruminiclostridium sp.
TATTATTCGCTTATTTTTTAGGGATAATGCATTTACACGGTTTATTTTTCATAACTCAGTGAAACGGCGTAATTATTACGCAGCTTTAAACGCGGCTGCATGACCGTTCCAGCTATGCGGTCTTATCAGCACCGATATTCACTCCGTTTCGCTCCGTTAATATCGGTGCTGATTCAAAAAAACTCGAATTTTTTGAGAAAATCGTGTAAAGTAATATTGACACGATCATATGTCAAACAGATGAGAATTATCTCAAGTTCAAGCAGATCATGCAAAACGGTAATACGGCTATATCCGCAAGAAATTTCTCAATTCGCTTGAGGGGATAGGATTACAGCATAGTTAAACATTCTTGCAGTAAATGAGACACTTGACGGTCTATAGTAAATAATTCCTGAAATAAGGATTTAAGTTCCGCTCTGGTAGATAATTTATTCAACAATTCATCGATGTTTTTGGGCGCACAAAAGAAAGTTTCCGATGAAATACCCAATAGCCCCCAAATTTTCCATGCCTGATCATGAAAACGAAGATGCAAATCCGATGCATCCAAAAGGAGCTTTTTGCATTTTTTGTCGCCAGCCATAGGCGTCAGCGTATTCCGATAACATTCGGACGCATGCCACCTGGTTTCTATGGCAAGACCGTTTATTTGATTTAACCACTTGCCAAGCTTTTTTCCGTCTTGTTCCGTTTCTAACTTCTGATATATCTTTTGCTCCAGCTTATTCCTGTTGCCGGTATTTAAGTGCCGTATCATATGATCGAGGGATTCTGACAAGGAGATCGTACTGTCATATTTATCCGTTATGAAAACAATATTGCTGAGCTTATGATACCAATCCTTGTCAAACTGCGGTAAACGGCGGGATTTCATTAGGTACGGAAGATTTTTATCATCATCGTATCCTGTTACCACCCCCCACAAATCGCCAAGACTCAATTTTATCAGGACAGGCTGTTTCTCCTCTACAGCCTGCTTTATTCTTTCAAACAGTATATTTGCCTCTGTATCTTTGTTCATTGACTCATAGTGATAACCGGACGCGTATAACGCTAAGGATAAACGATCAAGGGCGGTCTCCGAAAATTCGTCTGCCGAGTACGGTTTGTCGAACGAATTACCGATTTCTTTATCTATCCAAAAATATGCGCAGCCGGTTATTGTGATCAAATATTGATATATTTTAAGGTGATGTTTATTGATAAAAAGTTCGTTTTTGCAATCTCCGCACTTTATACAGTTGTTTTGATGCTTGCCGCAGAAAAAAGGAGTGTCCTCTGTGTAAGCGTCCCGATATAAAAGAATGGAAGAAAGGGCGCCAAAAAAAGAGTTCCTCTGTGCATTTACAGGAAAAGAAACTATGTTTTCAATATTTTTTATCATTTTTATCTCCATTATGCCGCAAAAGCGTCAGCACAAATAGAGATGAAAGAGTGCTGAAAAGCGGCGTGTTTTGGTGTATAATTGTTATTGGGAAGAAGACACACTACAACGCACGGCAGGAGGAGTCGTAGAAGTGCTTTCTCGCTTTAAACAGTATTTTAATCAGTGTTAGAATCATCTTTTCAAGCACAAATAAGTGTTGACTTAGAGCACGTATGCTAAGAATTGTTTTAGCACCTGTTAAATTGTGTGATGATTCAATCCCTGCCTTCGTCCTCAAATTTTTATTAGGAGGAAGAATATTTGAGAGTCGTGTATCCTATTTGCTGTGGAGTACACGTGCGGGAGTTTATTTCAAATCTGCATTGGCGCAAGTTGCATATGCAGCCGTGAAAGCTACTGACAATTCTTATTATCGTTTGAAGTATTATCAGATTTCTAAACGCCGAAGCAAGGAACGAGCTATTATTGCTATTGCACGTATGATTCACACTGCTGTTTTTCAAATGATGTGTACCGGCAAGTCTTGGAATCCCACCGATTTATTAAAAACAGATATGCCTGAAATTCTCAAAGAAAAGCAATTGGCAAAGGCTGTTAAACAAGCAATCAAATTTCTTGGATTACAAGGTATGACCGTAACTTAAAGTTTGGCTTTATCTTTCTTCGCTAACTCTGCAAAATTTCTTTCTCTTGCAGGGCTTTTTTCCTTATGCCTGTTGGGCGGTGTAACGCTTAATTCTTTCACGCTAATTCCTCCATGTGATTGATTGTTTTGCAGAGTTTGAATTGAGCCTCAAATCTGTTTCTGCCGCCTTCAACGGCAACTATATGGAACCCGCATTTATTGGTGTAAAAATAGTGATTGCGGTATGAGACAGCGGGAGTTTCCGCATACCATGTCTTAACCTTCGGATACATATGTTCCACAAAACGCCATGCCGTGCTGCCATATCCATTGCCGCTCAGGTCGGTGTCAATAAAAATATTTCCAAGGAAACCCGAACCGTGTTCCTCATGGATAAATAATATGATTGCGCCTATAGGCGTGCCCTTAAGATCAATGCGATAGGATGTGGCTTCGGGATTAAATCCCCATTCCTCCAAAAAGCTGCCGTCATCGTAACCCGGCGGTCCGCCCGCGGGTTTTTGAAAAAACAGTTGCGAGTCGTTGTCGAAACAACGTTTCATAATAGGAGTCAGAAGCGGAATATCCTCTTTTACCATTGGTGTAAAGGTCAAGTGTTCAAATTCCATTGTTTTACCTCCGTATGTTTTTATTCAGTATTTCTACAACCTCGTTGATAATATCACCACATTCGCGAATTCTTGCGGCAATTTTTTCACATCTCTCGGGAGTTTGCAGCGTTTCAAGCGTTATGTTGAAGCCGCCTCCGAGAGCTTCGAGATCGTTTTCGCCGTCGTTGTGCCAAATATCGGCGGTGCGTTTGTACAAAAGACTGATGTCGTAAAGATATGTCATATCAGGATTTAATTCATTTGCGCGCTGTAAAAAATTGGGGCAGCAGCAGCCGTTTGTGGCAAGCGTGAAAACGAAATTAACATACATTGACCGTGAGTCAAATTCTTCGGGTTTTATTTTCTCAAAATATCCGTTTTCGATATCATTCGCCCATTTGTGAAAAGCCGGCGCACCGAAGCAATATCTATCGTTGTCGGTCGTCAGAAGCTTCGGCAGCGCAAAAATTGCTTCACGGTAAATTTCCGCAATATCCTCTTGTTCTTTTTTCTCGCCGACAAATATCCATCCGCTTGTATCGGTATCGTATCCCATCGCTTTATCACAGGAAATACGCTGCGGCTCGCTGTTATCTCCCGAAATATATATGAGTGTTTTTCCGTACTCCTCGTAACCCGCAAACACACCGCACGGCTGATCAGAATATCCCGTGAATATAACGGGAATGCCTTTGTCAATATAGGCAATGAGTTTTTTCAGATACGTTTCTTTGTTTTTAAGAAGCTCACGGCTAAAAACATATGCGGCTGAATAACCGCACTTTTCAAAAACACCCTCAAAAAATTTTCTGTCGCCGTTGACTTGATAATATGCGTTCACGCCGTTGCCGGAAAACGGCTGTCTATAATGCTGAGCAAACAGGTCTCCGGTAAGTCCGGCAAAAAACAGATAATCATACTCCTTTTCTCCAAGACATTCCATTGCATATGCGGCACTCCCGTTGAACCGATAAATTTCACCGTACTCTTCTATAATAAGACGGTGAATAATCGGGATAAGGTTATTGCTTCGCCTTGTATTTACGGTAAGTTCCAGGTTTTTTATTTTATTTCGCTGAGAATACGCAAGCTGTGAAATACTGATTTTTCTGAAATATTTCATTCCCTGACCGTTCGAGCCGATAACAACCGGATATGCTTCTTCACGGTTCAGATCAAAAAACATATACGGAAAATCGGTTCCGCAATATCGTATTTCACCGTTTATTATAACCGCCAAATGTTTTTGTCCGACAATCCATGTGACATGATTATATTCGTTCGGCTTGATACGACCCCTGCTCGGGAAATTATAAAGATCGTGAAAAATCGGTTGGTGAAAGCTGATTGCTTCTTCCCGACAACTCGAATGGTTATTCATATTGATACCGAAATCCATAATTTTCAGATTTACTCCGCTGTTATAGCTGTCGGAACCATGATAAAAAACAATGCTGCCTTCACTGTCACCATAGCCGAATTGCTCATCGTCCATCGGTACGCGAAAGTCTATATCCACTCTGAACGGCAGCTTTACAGATACGTTTGTATTAAGCGTCCGCGTGGAGATCCAGCCGGTATATTCGGCTTCGCCGCTGTCAAGTACTCGGTAATGAGGGGCGTTGATAGGCGTAATCTTATCAAGCGCGACCTCCTTTTTCCACAACATCGGATTTTGACCGTTGATCTCGTCTTCCGTAATATCCGTGATTTCGACAGGTCTTGGATAAAGCGTTGCATCCGGAATTCTTTTTTTTACAGGAACATATAACGCAACAAGCTGTCTGCGTTCGTCGGGAGAGATGAGATTTTCTGTCATTGCGGCGTGGCGCAGACTGCCGTCCGGCGCGTAATCTATTTGATAAAACTTATTTTCGTCAAAGCTTTTTATCAGAGCGCGAAAAGACTGATTCATATCGTCATCGAGATATAGATTTACCGCAGCAAACAGTCCTCCGTCAAAAGTTAAATCCGTAAAGTCGCTGTCGTTTACAAAGTCATCGTCAATTCTTGAGATCATAACTTCATTTTCATATTCTCGATACTCAAAGCTTTCGTGACAATCTGCTTTCATACCATTCAACTGAATATAACGCGAAAAGGCGTCGGCATCGGAGTTTTGCGGATCGGTCTTAAGGTATGAGGATAACACACGCATTTTCGGCAGCTTTACAATGGATATATTAAGAGAACGCGCAAGCCTTTCAGATACCTCGGAAAGCTGTTCCATACTGACACTTTCCCGAACGGTAAGCTGCTTGTCCATTTCCTCGTACAAAAGAGGCAGTGCGGAGATATGCTTGATGCCTTTTTCGATCATTTTATTCAAAAAATCGTTAATAATGCGTTTAAGTTCAGACAACGCCGTGACCTCGCGGTCTATTTCACTAAGCCGGTCCACAAAAACCTGCGTGATGTCCGACGTTTCACGGCTGTCGTAAATTCTTACAATGTCTTTTATGGGTATCTGCATTTTGCGAAGTACCATGATCTGCCGCAGCCTTTGTACATTCTGCTCATCATAATAGCGGTATTTTTCAAACTGCGGACGAACGCTTGTGATAAGCCCCGCTTCCTCGTAATAACGCAGTGTTCTTGACGATAATCCGAGCTGCGTGCTTAGGTCGGTTATTTTTATCAAGCACATACTTGCCTCTCCTTTCTATAAAAAAGTATATCACTTGACGTTGCGTCAAAGTCAAGTGATTGGTTATATAATTTTATATTATTTTTGATATTGGATTATTCTTATGTATGTGAATGACAATCAAAAGCATAAGCAAAAATTTATAAAAGTATTTCTGTAAAATGTTTTTGAATTAACTATTTTAATATGATGCAAAAATAATTGAAAATGGTGAAAGAGTTGCTCAATCTTGAGATTTGACAATAGGAGTTACCAACATCGGTTAATAATACTGTTATGAAGTCCCCCTCTGCCAATTGTCAAATTAGCCAAAAAAGCTAATTAAAATTTGTGAGGGAAAAACAGCAACAAATGAAAGCATATGCCGATAGCCTATAAACTGATTCCGGCATTAGCCACTCTGTTATACGTGGATTGGATACCACAGGCTAATGACTACGCCGTAGGTTTTGCTATCTAATCGCGTGGATCACAATTGTGTAATATTATTCATGGTGACTCCTCCTTGTATGTGGTATCTCAGCTGTTTTTTTATATTTTAGCAGAGTAATCCATGTTTTGCAAGTTAGGGGTCACTTCATATTATCTAATCTAATCCCAAGTAAAAAGTAGACAAACGCTCCGATCGCTGGATTTGTCTGATTTTTATTTGGATTTAGTATAATATCAATCTTTGGCCAAAGTATAAACAAATAATACGGTTGACCAAAGATTGATATAAACTTCCGTGTGAGCAGATTCTTTAATGGGAGAAAATTATTTTATCCTTCTACGACGATTTCACCCTCTCCGTCAGTCACAATATTCAGATAATCGTATAAGTAATCAATCCTTTTCTCGTATTCCTCCAGCCTTTCTTCTAGCAATGTCCTTTCCTCTTCCTCCTTCTTCTCCAGCTTGCTCTGAGCCGCGAGATTTATGGTATAAACCGTTACCGTCAGAAAAGCGAACGCCGTCAATCCCGCTGTTAAGGGATTTAAATATCCCTTACTCTCCTTACGTTCATTGATAAGCGAACGAATCGGAGTTTTTGTAAGGGCGGTTCTCAAGGCCAAGTACAAGGGGACAGAAATTATCACCGCAAGAACCGCGTTTACCGAAGAAGTTACCGCGTTTGTGCCAACAGCTATCCACGCCGCTTCAACTGTGCCGCCTATTATAAGCACCGTAAAAAAAGATTTTATGAGATACAGCACTATATAAGTGAGCTGTCCGAACACCGCCGCCAAAATTGTTGAGGCAAGGGGGATTTTTCCTTCCTTATTCCGCTTGTTCAGCTTTCCCGCCACAAAACCCATGGCAAATTTGGATATAAACGTATATGGGGCTGAAAGGACATATGCGGGATTAAAAAGGTCGTAAAGAGCCGCTCCTATTCCGCTGGCAATTCCTCCCGTACTTCCGCAGAACAGCAGTCCCGCCAGAAGGCACATGGAATTGCCCAGATGTATTCTTGTCACCAATAGTCCGTTGGGTATGGGGAAGGAAAGATAATTTCCCACAAATACCAACGCCGCCATTAAGCCGACGGTGACTGTTTTCATAATTTTATTGCCTGCCGTACGTTCCATTTTTGCTTTTCCTTTCGCTTCTTTTTTGATAATTATATTGTAATCGTAAAATCTGCACAATGCAAATTCAAAACACAAAAGATCGGAAGAGCACACGT
>CAJUFF010000150.1 GCA_910585505.1 uncultured Ruminiclostridium sp.
ACGCGCAGTGAGCTTTTTCGTCAGATTGTCCAAAACAACGCAGGAATACCGGCGTATTTCAATGAGTTTTGGGCAAAAATGACGGAAAAAACGCAAACGTATGCGCGGCATAGCGCGTAGCGCGGTGTTGCCTTAAATAATCTGCCGAAATTGTAAAGCGATTCCAAAGTTTGATGGAGTTTATTACCCTCCACCGAACCTAAAGATGAAGAGAATTTGCCTGCAAAGCCTCATAAATCCTTTCCGCCTAAGAGACAAAGACATCCAACAGCGGTTACTTTATCCAAAAAATTATGACTCTGACTCTTTTCCGATAGCTTCATTAAAGGCTTCGAGTATTTTTGGATTAAAGGTGCCGCACTCTCCGTTATAAATCATTTTTACCGCCACATCGTGAGGGAACGGCGCTTTATATACACGCGGTGAGATCAGCGCGTCATAAACATCTACAATAGAAACGGCCTGTGCCCAAATGGAAATCTCATCACCCGCAAGCCCGTCAGGATAACCCTTGCCATCCCAACGCTCATGGTGATGGCGGCAGATATCGTAACTGTACTTATATGTATCCTCGTCCAATAAATTCGGTATATGAGATAAAATTTCGCAGCCCTTAACGGAATGGCTTTTCATAATCTCGAATTCCTCTTTGGTGAGCCTGCCCGGCTTGTTGAGAATACTGTCCGGAATGGCGATCTTGCCTACGTCATGAAGAATGGAAGCGCTCGATATCTTATCGATTTCCGCCTTAGGAAGATAATATTCGGGATACATTTTGCAAAGCTTGATAAGAAGCTTTTTGGAAAGGCTGCTGATTCGCTTAACGTGCTCTCCGGATTCGCCGTCACGAAACTCTATTATATTCGCAAGGGTTTCTATCATAGATTGGTTAATAAGATTAAGCTTATCGACTTTTTCCTCAAGAAGAGATTCAAGATCGTATCTGTGGCGGTAAAGTTCAATAACGTTGTTGATACGGCATTTTATAAAGTCGGGCATAATAGGCTTAGATATAATATCCGTGGCGCCCAAATTATACGCGTCCATCAGCATAGGGTCATCGTTGGCGGCGGTAACTATAAAAACAGGAATATTGTTAATTTTTCCGCTTTTGTTCATTTCCCTAAGAACGTCAATTCCGCTCATAACAGGCATTAAAAGGTCAAGCAAAACGGCAACGACTCTTTCGTCGGAATCTATGATCTTTAAAGCCTCCTCACCGTTTTCGGCTTCAAGTATATCATAATTTTCCCTGAATGTTTCGGCTAAGATAACTCTGTTGATTTCTATGTCATCCACTATAAGAATGACATTTTTATCGTCTTTGCTCACTGTAAAACCTCCGATAGTTAATATGTAAAGACTTATTTTATGATTTGCTTTTTTCTATACACTCCAAAATATCGCTTTGAACCGGAAGTATCTTTTCCAACACCGACTTTGCGTCGCCGTATTTCTGTTCTCGAAGCAAATTTGTAATATCGGTATATGCATTGTACAAAGGGGTAAGGGAAAGATTTCCGGTTACGCCCTTAAGCGTATGCGCATTTGTCACCGCCGTCTCATAATCTTCCTTTTCTATACAGGGCATTACCTCTAAATCGTTGGCAGCGGCGGTAAGTTTTCCTAACATTTTTACGTAAAGCGCACTGTTCCCGCTGAATCTGCGGAGCGCTTCCTGTGTATTGACGCCTAATGCCTCAAGCTCATTGATCAAGTCCATTGTCGTTCTCCTTACATTATTTAAAGCCAATTTAATTATATTTTATCACATTATTTAAGGTTTTGTCAAGAGAGATTTGATATTTTAATATTAGGGACTATCCGACAAATTCGCAATTTGCACAATTTCTGCTAATTGCGGACGCTTTCCGCATCAAAAACACTTGAAATATTACCGTATTTCCCACTCTTTTCCTTAAAAATCGCCACGCATTTAGCGAAATTGTACAAAATTACTTAGTTTTCATATCCGACTTACAGTACACTATAAGCAAGAAAAAAATATTTTTGCTAAATGCATAAAACGCAATTTAAATCGCAACTTAAACAATCTGCTGGAATTGCTTCGCAATTCCGGGTAAAAGGCGGGGAACATCCGACAACGGTTATAGTATTAACAGTTCTTGCTATAAGTATTAAAATATAGTTGGTTTTTCTATATACAAATGAAACCGCTTTATTGTGAAAAATACCAAAAAAATAATTTAACATTGCATTTTCTTAGCAATAATGTTATAATAAAAGTACGATAAATGCAATATATGGGAGGATCATATGAAAAAAACGCGTCCTTTAATTATATCTTTTATTGCGGCATTTCTCGGCTGCGCTGCCATGGCGTCATGCGCTGAAAGTGAAGACGATCGGCTAATAATGGTTACAGATGCGGATTTTCCGCCTTTTGAATATTTTAGCGAAGAGGGAAACATAATCGGTCTTGATATCGAAGTGGCGGAAGCTATCGCCGAAAAGCTTTCAGTTTCGCTTGAAGTGGAAAGTATTTCTTTTGACCGCATTGTAGACGAAGTGGAAAACGGAAAATATGATCTCGGAATGGCCGCCCTCACCGTAAACGAAGAACGCAAAGCGAAGGTTCTGTTTTCCGATACATATGCCAAAGGCGTTCAATCGGTTATAGTAAGAGCCGACAGCGTCTATAATAAAATCGAGGATTTTTATACAAGCTTTGACGACTTGGGGAATCCTTCGGTTACCAAAGCGGGAATAACAATCGGAGTCCAAAAAAACACCACGGGAGACAAATACGCCTGTGATCCTCCAATCAAATGGGGCTTCGGAGAAACTAACGTAAAAAAGTACAATACCGGAGAGGAAGCCGTACAAGCGCTGTCCGACGGAAAAATCACAGCAGTTATTATAGACAACGAACCCGCCTCCGCATTTGTTGAAAAGTACAATGAGCTGCGCATAATGGATACCCCTTACGCCGATGAAGATTATGCGATTTGCGTAAATAAGAGCAACTATGAGCTGCTCGGAAAAATCAATAAAGCTCTTAAGGAACTAAAATCCGAAGGAAAGTTAGACGAGATAATAAACAAATATCTTCCCGAAACAGACGAAGAATGACTCTATATCCAAAAGTCCGACAAAATTATTCTTTTTAAGCAAACGCCGCATACCGTTTAAAACGAAACGTTATGCGGCGTTTTTACTTGTAAAATCAATACTTTTTATCTGTATAAAACGTATAAGAAGCTGTTCCAATAGGAATGGTGTGCGGATTTTCAAGCATATTTTGTTGATGACAAGGCAAAAATGCGCAGGCGGGCTGTCGCCCGTCAAGGATTTTTAACGCAGTCAGCGGCAAAATATGCCGAAAAGACGTGCGCCAATTTCTGTTGGAACAGTTTCTTATACTAAAAGCGATATTTTTCATCAAAATCAAAGGTCGCAAAATAATCGGACGGCGTTTCAGCACGGCGTATAAGCTTAAAGCTTCCATCCTCCTTTAAAAGTATTTCGGCGCTTCTAAGTTTTCCGTTATAGTTATATCCCATGGAGAATCCGTGCGCACCTGTATCGTGAATTATAATGTAATCGCCTGTTTCTATTTTGGGGAGCATTCTGTTAACGGCAAATTTATCGCAGTTTTCGCACAGCCCGCCCGTTATGTCGTATTTAAAATCACAGGGAGCATTTTCTTTCCCCGCTACGGTAATGTGATGATATGAGCCGTAAACCGCAGGGCGCATCAGATTTGCAGCACATGCGTCCAAACCTATATACTCCTTATATATATGCTTTTCACGAATCGCCTTTGCCACAAGGTGACCGTAGGGAGCAAGCATAAAACGACCAAGCTCGGTATATATTGCCGCGTTTCCCAGTCCGGCGGGAATCAGTATTTTGTTATAGGCCTTTTCAACACCTTTCCCTATTTCAAATATATCGTTTTCGGGCTGGTCGGGACGATAAGCTATTCCTATTCCTCCGGAAAGGTCAATAAAGCTTATTTCAACACCTGTTTTTTCCTTAATCTCCACCACCGTCTTAAAAAGAATTTCAGCGAGAACCGGATAGTACTCATTGGTAAGCGTGTTGCTGGCAAGAAAAGCGTGTATGCCGAAACGCTTTGCTCCCTTTTTCTTAAGGATTTTAAAGCCTTCTATGATCTGATCATGTGTAAAACCGTATTTGGCGTCCCTTGGAGTATCCATAACGTTGCCTTTTTCACTCGTCTTGAACTCTCCTCCCGGATTGTAGCGGCAGCAAATGGTTTCGGGGATCCCGCAAAGTCTGTCAAGAACCTCTATATGTGTGAAATCGTCAAGATTTATCTGTACGCCCATTTTTTTTGCCAACAGGAAATCCTCATCCGGAGTGGCATTGGAGCTGAAAATAATGTCATCTCCCTTTGCGCCTACCCTCTCGGACAGCATAAGCTCTGTGTAGGAGGAGCAGTCAAAGCCGCATCCCTCCTCCATAAGTATTTCCATTATATAAGGATTGGGCGTAGCCTTAACCGCAAAATACTCCCGAAAGCCCTTATTCCATGAGAATGCCGCTTTCAGCCGCTTTGCGTTTTCCCTTATCCCCTTTTCGTCGTAAATATGAAATGGGGTAGGGTACTCCTTTACAATCTCCTCAATTTTTTCTTTGGTTACAAATGGTTCTTTTTTCATTAAATTTGCCTTTCTTTTGTTTTTATTTCCCATTTTAACGCTTGCCCGCAATCAGAAAAAATACTTATACAGACCGATAAATGCAATTATAACAACGGAAACAATTTTTGCAATCAGAGCAAATCTTCTGAGATCGCTCTCCTTTTTGTATCTGTACTCCTTTTCACCGCTTGAATATTTCCCCGTTTTGATAATCATATTGTCGGCGGGCAGAACGCTCATTGACGAAAATCCGAAGTAAGCGAAAAAGTCTAAAATTATGCTTATCATAAGAAGATTTCTTTTTAATATTTCATTTTCACGGTCACAAAAATTATTCAACAGTATAAGTGCCGCAACCAACCATGCAATGGCCAGTCCAAGCGTAACCCATTCCAGCACGAATTGGCTTCGCTTATATTTTGTTCTTTTCAGCATAAATCAGATCAACAGCCTTTCATAGGATCAGATATTCATATATTTTTCAAGGAATTTTATTGACATTTTTATCCACCGTTTGCAGCTATTGTTATAAAAATACTCGTTCCAACCGGTATTTTTTGAACAATCGGAAAGCCCGTGAGGTCCGTCGTCAAACATATGGAGTTCACACGGAACCTTGTTGGAAACGCACGCCTTGGCGAAAACAAGACTGTTGTGCGCCGAAACACAGCCATCGTTGGCGGAGCACCATATAAAGCAAGGGGGAGTTTTCGGGGTTACTCTGTTTTCAAGTGAAAGCCTTGAAAGCTCGGAGGATTTCGCCTCGGTTCCGAGTAGCACCTCAAAGCTGCCCACGTGGGGAGAAGTAATGCCGCTGATTACGGGATAACTGAGTATTGCAGCATTAGGTCTGATATCCTGCGGCTCACAGCCTATAACGTTATAAATCCCCGCGTCTCCCCACATTGTGGCGAGACAGCCCGCTAAATGTCCCCCCGCGCTGGCTCCCCATACGGCTATCTTCTCCTTATCAATATTGAACTCGTCCGCCCTCGCCCTGATCTTATACATTGCGTAGGCGGCGTTTATAATTGCGGCGGGAAACTTCTTGTCACAGGTATAATAAAGCACAAAAGCGTTGTAACCTTCCGCAAGATAGCGCATGGCAATAGGCTCCGCTTCCCTTTCGGAACAATATTTGTATCCTCCGCCCGGAAAAATGATGATGGCGGGACGCTTTTCACCGAACGGTATGCTTTCAACCTTGTCCAAAAGATACGCCTTTACATAAGCGGTCTTTTCGTTGTTGAGATAAAATACTTTGTTTTTCATTTTGTTATTTCCTTTCAGAATATTTTCGGTGTTTATTTTAATTTATCATATGTTTTTACAAGAAACTTTTCGGTTTTTATAATAAATCTCTTATGAGTGCCTTCACCGATAATGCCTTTATCGTCAAAAGCACTCACCTTGAAAACAAGACACCTTCCATCTTCTTCAATAAGCTCGGCTTCACAGGAAACCGCACCGCCTACGGGTGTTGCGCTGACGTGCTTTATGTTTATCTCCGTACCTACCGTAGCTTCATCCTCCGATAGATACGGAGCCGCGAGATTCATCGCGGTATTTTCCATAAGCGCGATCATCGCGGGAGTAGCATATACCCTTAAAGTACCGCTGCCATGAGCCAAAGCGGTATCCTTTTCGGAAACGACTGTTTTTTGCGTATTTTTTTTTCCAATCTCCATATATTCAACTTCCTTTTTATGCAGTATCCGATACCGCTTTTTCCAAATAAATATTTGAACAAAAAGCAAAATACCGATTATATATTGATTAACAAAAACTTCACATAGCACGGCTTGCAAGCTTACCGCCGATTATTTTATTTTCCTGTCCGTAGACTTCATAACCTTTGGAGAGCTGTACTTCTGCTTCCATATTCTTACAATATAAAACGCAAGCGCCACGAAAAAAACAATGCCTATCCATATGTACCTGGTAAAAGGCGTCAGCCCGATTTCAACCTTTGTAAGCCCCGCGGTGCTTTCCAGATAAAGTTTTTTTTCATCTGGCAAAAGGGGTTTTTCACCGCTCAGATGTAAAGAAAGATTTCGGAAATAGATATTAATCCTTTCGCCTTTGCCGTTTTGCTCCGCGTTAAGAACGACCTCAACAGTCTCCGTTCCTTCCGGAATGGGAAAATAGCTTGTCTCTTCTCCTATATAAAAGCGGGAGTAATTGTCAAAATTCTGTATTAAGCCTGTGGAAAGAGATAAAAGCTGCTCGCGTCCTTCTCCGTAAAAGCTCAATGTGCAAAATCCGCTGTCTCCCTCGCTAGATCGGAAGAGCACACGTCTGAAC
>CAJUFF010000151.1 GCA_910585505.1 uncultured Ruminiclostridium sp.
AATAAAAGATATTTGGGAACAATTACCTGAACCGCAGGAATTTAATATTTGGTCGCGCTAACCAAATTCATATTTATCGGGCAGTTATTCATAACGAATAACTGCCCGCATCGTTGTTTTGACGAAAAATCTAGAAGCAAAACGTTCATCAACACGAAAGGTAAAAGGGCGGCGTATTTCAATGAGGATTTGTGCAAGATGACGAAAAATTGCAAGCAAGCCGCACGCAAAGCCGTCAGGCGGTCATTGTGCGGTGTTGCATTTATTAAAAAATACTGTTTCCCTCAAAGGAAATATACAACCCGCTTAATATTTTTCAAAAAATGACATATAATTTTCATTCTTTTAATTTTATGAGGCATTCATCACCCGTTTAGGAATTTTCAACAGGATAGGTAACCAGCTCACCTTCGGCGTTTTTCCTCATAATATCCCGATAATGATTCAGATATCCTTCCAAAACGCTGTTTTTGGATTCGACCAAAGAAGTGAAATTCAAATCCTCCCACAGAGGGCTGTCTAAAAGGCTTTCGTCTCCGTCAAACAATCTGGAAATATCATCGCCGAAGCCGTAGCAATGATCAAACAGCATGGTAAATCTCCCGTCCGTACTCATCATCTCTTGATATAGATCATACTGTTCTTCACTCCAGACAGCCTTGTATTTTTCTTTCCTTGCGGTTCCGCATGAAGGGCAGACGCTTATTCCCAATTGATTTTCTTCATCTGTATAAATATGCCGTCCCTTATCGTCATGACTGTCCGACGTATCGCCGCACTCAGCGTTTGAGCATTTCGGATAGTAGGTTTTCTCAGTGCTGATAGCCTCTGCTTTGTACTTGGCAATATTAACTTCGTCAATTTCTTCTATACGATTCAGATTTATCCAATCCACCGCTCCCTTAACGTTCGGTGCTCCGGAAGGAATCAGATAGCCAAATGTGTCTATACCGCTGTAATATTTATCGGAAAGCTCGTCCCCTGGGAAAGGCAGAAATTTAATATCGTTTTCTATTCCTTTCTTGTCAAGTGCTTCTTTGGCAGATGGATATGTCCACGACGGATCCATTCCCAAAAACAAAAGATTTCCGTCCACAAACGCCTGATCGGGCGATACAAAGCCGCTGGACGCGCCTAACGCCTTTTGCTCGGCAGAAGCACCCAACAAACCCTGCCGCCTCATATTTTCCAGCCAAAGCATACACCGAGACACGTTTTCGTTTCTTAGATTATTGATAATCTCGTTGCCCTGAATGTCCACTATCTTAGTACCGGTGGTTACAACAAAGATCATTCCGCCTACGCCGTTGTATTATAACCGCTGTCGGATATTCCTCACCCTTTAGGCGGCAATGGTTTGTGAGACTTTGCAAGCAAATTTACTTTTCCGATATTTCCATATAAAATTCCGCCGAAATCACCGGAAGCGGCAGACGGTATTTTTCCGCCAAAGCGGGACCGCAGGAGTTTGAACCCACTCCCGCCATTTGGCTGTCAATACAGATAACGCTGCTTTCGCACTTTTCAAGTTCAAAGTTATGCCGCTTAGATGAAAGCTCTTCTTGGGTGTACTCTGAAGCGTTAAAAGAAAAATCGTCCGAGGTTGTAAAACGTATTACCGTTTCTCCGTCGGTTATGCTCATATGTTTACAGCCGAAATGAGAAGAATTTTCCTGTGGTCTGATATAGTCTTCGTGCATTTCCTCTATCCGTGAGGAAAAATTCCCCATATAACTTGCTTGGTGCTTGTCGATATAGCTTTCATACGGACCGTATCCGAAATATTCCACGCGGTCAAAGGTTTTGGGAATAAACAGCCTTATGCCGAAACGGGGGAGAAACGTAACCTTGTTGGAATATTCACTTTTGCAGCTTATCGCAAGAGAGCCGCTTCCCGAAACGGTATAAACAATATCCATATATGCAAAAGGCTGATGAATGCTCCAGCCAAAGGCTTGGCAAAGAGAAATTTCCGCGCCGAAAGAGTTTTTTTCCGCCTTTATTCCGTAATTTTTCACGGTGTAATCATTAAGGTGCGCCCTGTACCAGTCTTGTTTCATTACGTCATTATCTGTGGGCGCTCTGAAAAAATTAAAGGAAAGCGGTCTGTCAAGGATTTTCTTTCCGTTCTTTTTAATTGAATCAAAGGCGGAAATCCTCTTGTTAAAACGATAAACGGTTTTATTTGCGGTAATTATTACAAATAAGGGAAGGTCTTCGATTTGAACCTCGGAGCCTTCTTCCGATAACCGCTTTTTTGGGGGAGCATCGCACAGCTTAAGCTGATCGAAGCATACCTCATAGCCTTTTTCACAGTAGGGGTTATTTTCACTGGCGGAAAAGATAAATCGGATATATGCTTCTCTGCCGGTAATTTTTTCGGCTTCGGGTAAGTATATTTCCATACTACCGCCCGGTGCTGCGGAAAACTTAACGTCGTCCCCGCCCAATGCTTTTCCGTAACAGATAATTTCATATCGGCAGTTAAGGATATTTTCCGCGTTTTCAAAATCAAGCAGGTTTTTTATTAAAAAATATCCCCTTTTTGTTCCTTTTTCCACACGGACAGGACGGAAAACCTGCTTTAGCTCTAAAAGTCCCGTATGTGGCGTTCTGTCGGGATATGTCAAAGCATCCATACAGAAATTCCCATCGTTGTGCTTTTCGTCAAAGTCGCCGCCGTAGCCGTATTTTACTTTTCCGTCCTCGGTATGACCCAAAATAACGCTGTGATCGCTCCATTCCCATACAAAGCCGCCGCAAAAACGGTCATCGGAATAAAAGACCTCGTGATAATCCTCCAGATCGCCCGGACCGTTGCCCATGGCGTGACAGTATTCGCAAAGGATAAACGGACGGCATTCGCTTTTATCGTCAAGAAAGCCGAGCATGGCACTTGGTGACCAATACATTTCCGAAACCACGTCAAGAATATCCTCAGGCGTATCATCAAGTTTATGTTTGCTTTGATAATGAAGAAGGCGCGTGTTGTCAAGTTTCTTTACAAGTTTTCCGGCTGCTCGCACGTTTGTTCCGTATCCGCTTTCGTTTCCGAGAGACCAGAAAATAATGCTCGGACGGTTTATGTCACGCTTTACAAGCGATTCGGCACGGTCGATTATGGCTTCTTCAAAGCGTTTGTCCGATGCCAGAAGCGCTATCCCGTCATAATTTCCGTTGCTCCATTTGAAATCGTTGTATACTTCTACACAGCCGTGCGATTCAAAATCCGCCTCATCAATCACATAAAGCCCCAACTCATCGCAGAGCTGGTAAAACAACGGAGCGTTCGGATAGTGAGAGGTGCGCACGGCGTTGATATTATGCTTTTTCATCAGGACAAGATCGTTCTTCATCTGCAAAGCGGAAGCATAGTATCCTGTGTCGGGATAACTGTCATGGCGGTTTACTCCCTTAAACTTTATTCCTTTGCCGTTGATTTTTACAACGCCGTTTTCTATGTAAATTTCACGAAACCCCACACGCTCACCAATAGCTTCTTCTCCTGCATAAATCGTTAACTTGTACAAATAGGGTTTTTCGGCCGACCACAAGACCGGATCTTTTATTTTTACGGAAACCGGAACGCCGTTTTTTGCGGTAAATTCCGCTGCGGTATTACCCGATTTGTCTGAAAGAATTCCGCCTACATCGCAGCCAAATGCCGTAAATATAAGATTTGCGGAGGAAAAATCCTTTGAAAGTTCCGTTTTTATAATGTAATTTTCAAGCCTTTTTGGGGGACGCGATAAAATGTAAACATCGCGAAAAATTCCTGACAGCCTTATCTTGTCCTGATCCTCCAGATATGTTCCGTCGCACCACTTTAAAACGGCGGCGGAAATGATATTTCAGCCATCATGCAAAAAAGGCGTTATATTAAATTCCGAAGTGCTATGGGACACTTGGGAATAACCCACAAGTTCATCGTTGACGTACAGATAAACACAGCTGTCCACTCCCTCAAAGACAAGTATTTTGTCCATTCCGTCGGGAGTATAGTCATAGCTTCGGCGGTACACGCCTACCGGTATATCGTCGGGGACAAACGGCGGGTCAAAGGGAATAGGATAGGCGATATTGGTGTACTGTGGCTTATCGTAACCATGAAGCTGCCAGTTTGAAGGAACGGGAACGGTTTTATCAAATTCGGCTTCGATAAAATTATCCTCCAGATCAATAATACTGTCGTAATATCTGAAATCCCATTGGCCGTTGAGAAGCTCAAGGCGATCGGAATTTTCTCTGTTTTCAAAGGGATTTTGGTCTTTTCCGAAGGGAATAAAATAACAGTGTTTATCAAGAGTGTTTATATGAAGTTTTTCGGGGTTTTCGTGATATAACATTTTGCTTTTCGGCGTATTGGCTGCCGCAATTTTTGAGATATCCATACCTGTATTCCTCCTCTTAATCTTTTTTACTTTTGTAAATTCCCATAAACGCCAAAGTGGGTTCGGTTCGGGAATCCGTAATGTTTATCCGTATTTTGTCTGTTGTTATATTTTTCATCGGAACAATCCGTTTATATCCTATCACTGTCCCGCGATATATTTCGGAAAATACACCGTTAAGCTCCGCTTCAACCGTAAAGCTTTCAACACGCTGACCCAATGTAATGTTTTCTTTAAGAACAATATAATCTATCGCAACCGGTTTGTTCCACTGAGCTGAAATTACGGCAGTATTCCTGCCTTTTTCGGTAATAAAAGAATCGTCGTAGTTATCCATACGCATTGCCTCGGCGTTTCTGCCGTTAGAAGAGAGATTCGCTTTTTCCAAAAGATTTTCACAAAAGGCGCTGCGAATAAAATCTCCCAACTCGTTAAGACGTTTCACATCGTTTTCGTGAAACAGACCGCTGCGTGTCGGAGGTATGTTAAGCAAAAAGGTGGCGTTTCCCCCGACGGAATTGATATAAATCCCAACAAGCTCGTCAAGACTGCGCACCTTGTCGTTTTCCCCTTCGTGCCAGAACCAGCCGGGACGAATCGATGTATTTACCTCGGCGGGATACCATATCAGCTTCTCCTCGTTTTCAAGCATTTTTCTGCTTCCCAGGTCGGAATCACGCGCATCAATTTTTCGCGCGCGAAATTCGCTGTCGTCTTTTTGCTGGCTCTTTTCGGAAATAATTTCACCGTCCTTCGTTCTTTCGGGAACAACGCTCCATTCCGAAGCGCGGGTATGTCCCGCTTCGTTTCCGCACCAGCGTACATCCGGACCGCACACGGAAATACAAGCTTCGGGACGAAGCCTTCGTATTACATCGTAATATCGTTCCCAGTCGTAATATTGCTTTTTTCCATTGGAACCCTCGCCGCAGGCACCGTCAAACCATACGGAAAAAATTTCCCCGTAATTGGTAAGCAGCTCCGTTAGCTGATTTACGAAAAAGTCATCGTAAGCTTTCCCCTGACCGTACAGCGGACAGTTTCTGTCCCAAGGGGAAAGGTATACGCCGAATTTTATCCCGTATTTTTCACAGGCATCCGAAACCTCTTTTACAACGTCCCCCTTTCCGTTTTTCCAAGGAGAGGCGGCAACTGTGTGTCCGGTGAATTTGCTCGGCCACAGGCAGAAGCCGTCATGATGCTTACAGGTAAGTATTATCCCCCTCATTCCCGCTTTTTTTACGGATTTTGCCCATTGCTCCGCGTCAAGCTCCATGGGATTGAATATCGCGGGGCTTTCGGTGCCGTCGCCCCATTCCCTGTCCGTAAAAGTATTTACCGTAAAATGTATAAATGCGTAAAATTCAAGTTGCTGAAAGCTGATTTGCCTTTTGTGCGGAGTAATACCCGCAAGTCTTTCATCAAGTGTCATTTCTGCCTCCGAATATATAAAATTAATACTAAAACCTGAACTGTAAATTTATTATAAACTCTATTGACACCGCCGTCAAGAAATGATATTATGATTATATAACAATATTGAGGCGGGAGGAATTTTTTTGTTTTTTTACGATTATCCTATAATTCGCGCGGAAAGGGATCTTCCTTTGTTTCTTTTAAATATGGGATTGCAGCATTGTCAGGATCATATTACAAGAAGCGCAGGATACCCATGTCACCAGATTTTATATTGCACAAAGGGCAGCGGAACGCTTTTGCTGGACGGTAAGGAGATTATTATATCCTCCAATAAAGCGATTTTCATGCCTGCGTGTTATCCCCATGAATATTATCCCAATGAGGATATATGGGATATTCATTGGGTGGTTCCGTCAGGATATGCAACGAATGACATACTTAGTCATTTTGGACTGGTAAAACCGGGTATTTTTGCGCTTAAGGAAATAAACGTGTTGGAGCATATTTTCAGAAAAATGCATGACGCTGTATGCTCCGACAGTATTTTCGGAAACTATAAGGCTTCAGGGTATTTATACGATTTTCTGATAGAATTTTACAGACTAATTTCTGCAAAATCAGCGGTGACACCCTCAAATGCCGTTTTGATGAGGTCGGTTGATTACATCAATTCCAATTTTGCAGCACATATTTCAATGAGCGAGCTTTGCACAGTTTCTGGAGTATCTAAGGAACACTTATGCACACTTTTTAGAAAGAATCTTGATATGCGTCCCATGGAGTATGTTGCTAAGCGCCGTATTCAGGCGGCAAAAGAGCTTTTGATTGGAAGCGAAAAAACAGTTGAGACAATTGCTCTGGAAACCGGCTTTTGCACCGCAAGTTATTTCTGCAAGCTTTTTAAAAGATATGAGGGAATATCTCCGATGCGTTTCAAAAACGCAAGATGATAGCACCAGAACCGTGCATTACATTAAACCTGTATGTAAAACTAATACTGTTAACCAATTAAAAATTGGAAAA
>CAJUFF010000152.1 GCA_910585505.1 uncultured Ruminiclostridium sp.
CACTTTTTAAACCGATATTAGTATTAGTCGCTTCGCTCCTATTTATATTTTTGTTAAATTGCTATAGTATAATATTTATGCGGCAGCTAAGGGAGGTTATTCTTCTTCGGTTTCTTCGGCGTCGTTTTCCTCTTCCGTCAGGATTTCGTTCTTTTCTTCCAACTCGGCTTCTCTGATATCCTCCTCGCTGGCTTCCTCAACCTGTTCCGTTTCCTGAGTATCATCGTGCTCCGTTCTGGTAAAGGCCACTACCTTACTGTCCCCGTAAAGTCTCATTACTCTTACTCCGGTGGCGTATCTTCCCATTACTCTTATATCGTTGGCTCTTATTCGGATTATAACGCCGTCGGTGTTTATCAGAATAACGTCGTCGTCCGTACCTAACGCTCTTATACCGCAAACAAAGCCTTTTTCTTCGTTTGCTTTGTAGTTCAGTATTCCGAAGCCGCCCCGCTTCTGTACTCTGTAATCGGTGACCTGACAGCGGCGACCCATACCCTTGTCGGTTACTGTTAGTATGGTCATATTTTCATCGTAAACCTTGCAGGCGCCCACTATGCTGTCTCCTTGGCGGAGCTTTATGGCTCTTACGCCGTGAGCGGTTCTTCCCATACTCCTGATATCAGTTTCAAGGAAGTTTATCGCCATGCCGTTTCTTGTGCCTATCACCACATGACTGTCGCCCTCCGTAAGATAAGCCGCCGCTATTTCATCGCCGTCGTCAAGGCCTACCGCCCTTAAACCGCCCTTTCGGAGATTTTTATAGTCGGAAAGGGGAGTGCGCTTTATTTTACCCTGTTTAGTTATGCAGATAAAGAATTTATTTTCCGCGAAATCCGAGGTTTTCATCATAGCCGCTACTCTTTCACCCTCGGAAAGCTGTAAGATATTGACTACGTTAATTCCTCTGCTTTGCTTTCCGCCTTCGGGGATTTCATAGCAGCGCAGCTTATACATATTTCCCATATTTGTGACGAAGAGAATATCGTCGTGACTTGAAGCGACAAAGACGCTTTCTATAAAATCCTCGTCCCTTTGCTTCATTCCGCTTACGCCCTTGCCCCCTCTTTTTTGGGTATTGTATATTTCTATTGGCTGGCGCTTGATATATCCTATGTTAGTGAAAGTGATAACACTTTCCTCCACGGGGATAAGATCCTCTATATCCACCTCGCCGCTTACGTCCTCTATGCTTGTGCGTCTTTCGTCGCCGTACTTTTTCTTTATTACTTCCAGCTCGTCGGAGATAATTTTAAGCACTTTTCCCTCGTCGGCAAGTATGGCCATATACTCCTTTATCCTGCTCATAAGCTCGGCCAGCTCAGACTCGATTTTTTCCCGCTCCAGACCGGTAAGCTGACCTAAACGCATTTGTACGATAGCGTCGGCTTGTTCGGATGAAAGCCCGATTGTGTGCTCAAAAACAATATCCTTGTATTGATCGTCCATGGCGCGGTGAAGGAGATCGGACAGATCGGCTTCCTTAAAGCGTTCCATCAGCCTTTCCTTGCCTTCGGGAATGTTTTTGCTGGAGCGGAGAATAGATACTACCTCGTCTGTATTGTCTATACATAGCATAAAGCCCTGAAGCAGATGGGCTCTTTCCTTAGCCTTTCTCAGGTCGTAATTGGTTCTGCGGCGGATAACTTCTGTCTGGAAGTCGATGTAATTTGCAATAATTTCTTTAAGAGTGAGTATTTTGGGCTGACCGTCCACCAATGCAAGCAGGATAACGCCTACCGTGTCCTGAAGCTGGGTATAGTTATACAGCTTATTCAGAACCACGTTTGCGTTGGCGTCTCTTTTAAGCTCCATAACGATTTTCATACCGTTTCTGTCGCTTTCGTCGCGGAGTACGGAGATGCCTTCGATACGCTTGTCCCGCATAAGATTTCCTATATTTTCCAGCAGTCTCGATTTGTTTACCATGTAGGGGATTTCTGTAACCACTATTCTGGTATGGGTTTTTTCCTCGACAATTTCCGCTCTTCCTCTTAAAATAATTTTGCCTCTGCCTGTCATATATGCGCTTCTTATTCCCGCCCTGCCCATAATTATGCCGCCGGTGGGGAAGTCGGGGCCTTTTATGACGGTCATAAGCTGTTCTGGCGGGATATCTCTATCGTTTATCACCATATTTATAGCGTCAATGGCTTCTCTTAGATTATGGGGAGGAATATTGGTGGCCATTCCTACGGCTATGCCGGTGCTTCCGTTTACCAGAAGATTGGGAAAGCGGCTGGGTAGTACTTTGGGTTCTGGTATTTTGTCGTCGTAGTTGGTGCCGAAATCCACCGTATCCTTATTGATATCCGACATCATTTCGCCCGCGATTTTGCTCATTCGGGCTTCGGTATAACGGTAAGCGGCCGGTGGGTCTCCATCTATGGAGCCGAAGTTTCCGTGACCGTCCACAAGGGGATAACGAAGACTGAAATCCTGAGCTAACCTTACCATGGCGTCATATACGGAAGCGTCGCCGTGGGGGTGATATTTACCTAAAACCTCGCCGACGGTATAAGCGCACTTACGGTATGGGTGCTCGTAGGTATTACCCGCTTCGTCCATGGTATAGATTATACGCCTGTGTACGGGTTTGAATCCGTCCCTTACGTCTGGGAGAGCCCTTTGTACTATTACCGACATTGAGTATTCAAGGAAAGAATCTCTCATTTCCTTGTCGATGTCAACCTGTATGAGCTTTTCTGTTGAGGTCTGCTGTTCGTCCATTTTTTTATTCCTTTTTGTTGAGATTTATTTCAGATATTTTTATCTTCAAAGTAAGCTCTTATCTTGTTTATTTGCTCTTCGGCAAGGCATCTTTTGGGGAAGATATAGATAAGAGAGCGGTTAAGAAAGAGCAGAAACAGCTCGTTTGTTTCCATTGAATCCAAAGTATTTGATCGGAGCTCTATTTTGGTTTTATCGTGGGTTATTTTTTGTTCTTCGGGGATTTCCATATCCTGATCCATGGTCATTACTCCGTTTGGAGTTACGGCTACGGTTTCGGTTTCCTCTTCCGGGAGAATTTCGGTATCTATTATTATCCTTGTGTCCTCAAATTTTGCGGAATATTTTTCGTCGCCGAAGCTTTCAAGTGTTTTCATAAGCTTTTTTCTGGCGTAGTAGGGGCGCGCCCATGTGGAGAATATCATGCCGAGACCTATTACCAATAATATGTAGCCGGGCATATTGCCGTAATTGCCTTCCATTATGCTGTGTACTAAAAAGTCTATTCCGATTGCGGCAGCTATGGAATATACTACGGTAAAGATTATGCTGCGTTTCAGCATATATTTGCGCTGGAAGAGTTTATAGCCCGTTTCTATTTCGGGGAGGGTGTTGGTGTAGTTTATTACAAATTTTTCCATTTTGGTGGTATTGTCCTTTCTCCCGCAGAGGGCTTTTTTGTGGTTTACCGCAATGGCGTTTTCAAGGGCAGCTTTAACAAGCTGCCGGAATTTGACACTGTTAAAATTTTGTCTGCAATATGATTTTCAATTAGTACGAAAGCAATTCCGAGGTTCAGTAGGGATAAAAATTCCCCGCTGAACCGAGAAATAAAAAGACTTTGCCTGCAAAGTCTCATAAACCCTTGCTGCCTAAGAGACTGAGGATATCAAACATAAGTTGTATTTTTTGCTTCATTTTGTGCCGTAAATTTGTATGTGCGTTCAGCGATTTCCGCCTACAAAGAGGATTCCCAATGCAAACAATACGCATACCGCGCAGGCTATTACTGCTACGACTACGTCGAATATCTTTCCTTTTTTAAAAAAAACGGGAATATTTAGTCCGCTTACCGCTCCCAATGATAAAAGCATAAAGGGGAGCAGTACGCCTATTTCACCGAATCCGAACATTAGTGCGATAAGGGAAAACAGCCACAGAGATACGCAGATTATTCCCGCTACCTTTCTCGGAAAAGCTAACGGGGCTTCTTCGGCAACATTTTTTATTGCTTCTTCCGCCATTTTTTCCCGGTGTTCACGCTCTTCGTCGGTTTCCTCGTGAATGGGCTGCATTTCCGATAAGATTTGAATTATTTTTTCGTTTGATCGTTTACTGTTCATTGATTTTACTCCTTTTTGGGCGGGAGTGATTTTGATACATTATACCAATATTTAATCTTGTTTGAAAATAGAGGAAAAGACGGTGCTTCCGATTTTTCAAACAATCTCTTATATATCAAGGTTTTCCACATACTGGGCATTGGTTTCGATAAATTCACGTCTCGGTTCCACCTTGTCTCCCATAAGAATAGAAAAGGTAAGGTCAGCCTTTGCGGCATCGTCGAGAGTTACCTGAAGCATTGTTCTGGTGTCGGGATTCATTGTGGTTTCCCAGAGCTGGGAGGGATCCATTTCACCTAAGCCTTTGTAGCGCTGTACGTCCACCTTGGCGGAGGTTTCCCCCTGAAGTTCTTTTATATAATCGTCTCTTTCGTCGTCCGAGAAAGCATATCTTACCTGCTTGCCCCTGCTTACCTTAAACAGAGGAGGCTGCGCAAGATACACATGACCTTCTTCCACAAGAGGGCGCATAAACCTGAAAAAGAAGGTCAGCAAAAGGGTTCTGATATGTGCTCCATCTACGTCGGCATCGGCCATTATAACGACTCTGCCGTATCTCAGCTTTGTAAGGTCGAAATCGTCCCCGATTCCAGTACCCAAGGCTTTTACCACCGGGATAAGCTTTTCGTTGTTATAAACCTTGTCAACTCTTGCTTTTTCCACGTTTAGCATTTTTCCCCACAGGGGGAGAATGGCCTGATAGCGGCTGTTTCTGCCCTGTTTGGCGGAGCCGCCCGCCGAGTCTCCCTCAACGATATAAATTTCGGTTTTTTGTATATCCTTGTCGTAGCAGTCCGCCAATTTTCCCGGAAGCCCCGCGCCGTCGGCCGCCGATTTGCGTTTTGCTTCCATGGCTTTTTTTGCTGCATCCCGCGCTGCTTGCCCGTTTATTGCTTTAATTACTATTGCCTGTGCAGTGTCGGGGTGTTCCTCGAAATAATAGGTCAGCTTTTCGCTTACTATTTTGTACACTGCCGGGCCTACCTCAGGATTTCCCAGTTTTCCTTTGGTCTGACCCTCGAATTCGCATTCGGGAAGCTTAACGGAGATAACGGCGTTAATGGCTTCCCTTATGGCTTCGCCGCTGATAGCGGTAAATTCGTCCTTTTTATCCTCGTCTTTTTTGCTTTTGGACTTCTTTTTCTTTTCGTTTTCCTTTTCCTTGTATTTTTTTACAAAGTCGTTAACTACCTTGTTCAGCGCTCTTTTAAAGGAAAGCTCATGGGTGCCGCCGTCTACGGTGTGGATATTGTTGGCGAATGATCTGAAGGCCTCGCTGTTGAAATCGGTGTTGTACTGGAATGCCGCTTCTACCATTATATCGTCCATAACGTCTTTTATATAGATTATGTCCGTGTGAAGGCGTTCGGCTCCGCGTTTTTCCTGAAGCCAGTCCACATATTCCACTATTCCGCCGTCGTATTTCAGGCTTTCGCTTCTTTTTTTTCCTTCGCTTTCCTCGTCCCTCAGGTCGGAAAGCTCTATTTTTATCCCGCCGTTAAGGAAAGCCTGTTCTCTCATACGATCCAGAAGGGTGTCGTAATCGTAATTAACATCATGGAAGATCTCGCCGTCGGCTTTGAATTTTACCGTGGTGCCTGTTTTGTCGGTGTCGCCGATTATCTTCAGCTGTTCGGTATAATGACCTCTGTCGAAGTGTTGGAAATGAATATGCTTTCCGTCGCAAACGGTTAATTCCAGCCATTCGGAAAGGGCGTTTACAACGCTTGCACCTACGCCGTGGAGTCCGCCGGAAACCTTATAGCCGCCGCCGCCGAATTTTCCCCCTGCGTGAAGGATAGTATACACTACTGTGGCGGCGCTTATACCTTCCTTAGGGTGAATGCCTGTGGGTATCCCGCGGCCGTTATCGGTTACTTCTATTATGTTTCCGGGAAGAATTTTTATTTTAATTTCGGTACAATAGCCCGCCAAGGCTTCGTCTATGGCGTTGTCCACTATTTCATACACAAGGTGATGAAGTCCGCCGGGGCCTGTGGAGCCGATGTACATACCGGGGCGCTTTCTTACCGCTTCAAGGCCTTCGAGTATCTGTATGTCCTCCGCGCCGTAAGCGTGTTCTACTTTGGTTTCGTCGTTCATCTGCGGTTTCCTTTCATACCAATCTTTAATCAAGTTGTAGGGCTGATTAAAGATTGCACCATAGACACCAATCTATTTTTTATATCTTCACCAAAGATTAGTATCAGGCGTTTTTTTGTAACAGTCCGATTATTTAAACCCTATTATAAATAGTATAGTTAATTATAGCATATTTTTTCTTTTTTTTCAAGTAAAATGAACGTTTATAGGATAGGTTTTTAAAAATTTTTGCCTTGTTTGAAACTGTTTGTTGGCAGAAAATTTACTAAAATGTAATTTTTTTTGTTTTTTTGAAACTTTTTGGTTTTTTTGCGTTATTATATAATGAAGGGGCTTTGAGGAGAAATGACACAGCTTGCTTGGTTTGATATATTGTAGACCCGCATGCCATTTCGGTTGGGCATCTATAGGCGTAGGGACGATTTTAACTAATTGAGATGGGAGAGATTGAGCGGGATTATGATTGGGTTATACTAATAACCATTTTGACACAGGATAAAATCATAGTCAAAATGGTTAT
>CAJUFF010000153.1 GCA_910585505.1 uncultured Ruminiclostridium sp.
AAGGACAATTAGTCGCTTCGCTCCTGTTTGTTTATCTTTTTGTTGGATTGCTATAGTATAAGGCAACACCGCGCAAAGACCCGCTGCGCGTCTGCACGACAATCTTCGCGCGGTATTGCCCTGAATCAAAATAAAAATCCTTTTCCTTCAGATTTACTCCAAAGGAAAAGGATTTTTTTATTTCGTTTTTATCGGATTCTTACGGTATTATTTAGATTATTTTCCTTTAAGGTCACAAACAATAATTCCCAATCCCACGGTACTGATATAGCAGCGTCCGTATTCGTTAACGTCACCCTTAATAAAATGTCCGTTGCCCATACCGCCGAACTGCATCGTTCCCTGAGTTACGGGCGCCCATGTGGCTCCGCCGTCCTCCGACCAATAAATTCCTATAACGTCGTCCTTATTGGGTCTGCCCCAGATATATATTGCGTCGGGAGAGCTTTCGTCCTTCCCTTTACCAACACCAACGCCAAGACAAGCCGTGAGGTTTTCGTTTCTGGTAAATGTTTTTCCGTGATCCTCCGATACCTGAAGTCCCATGGAAGGAAGGTAAACAACGCCTTCTCTGCCGGGCATTACGGTGATTCTTGCGGCACTGAACAGACTGAAGGTGTTCTCAAAGGTTTTTCCGCCGTCGGAGCTTACATAGAAGCCGCTTCCGCTGGTAGCGTAGACATAATTCGGGTTTACGGTGTCGCATACCACATAGTTGGTAATGTGTATGCCTTCGCTGGCTGTCCATGTATCGCCGTTGTCATCGGAATAGTAAAGACTGACGCCGCTTTCGGGAGCCCAGAAGAAGCGCTTTCCGTCAGCCGAAACGCTTACGCTGCCTTTTCCGCTTCCCGATTCGGGTTTGCTCTTCGCCTGCTTCCAGTTTTCACCGCCGTCAAGTGTGTAGTAAAATCCCACATCGCCTCCCCCGGCTTTTACCCATACGTCGGGAGCACCGAAAGCGGCAGCTATACTTGTTGTGGAGCCTATTTTGCTGCTGTGAACGTTTCCGTATTCAAACGGGCTTTCGTTTACAAAGCCGTCATAGTCGCCTATGCTTGTAATTATCGGACCATCGGGTATGGTTACAAGCTCGTAGGGCACCGTTTCCTCAATTCCCTTGGAATCGAAATAAAATTCCGGCGAATCGTCCCAAATATTGTCGCACCCGAATACGCCGTTACCGGAAACCACCTTGATCTTATTGGGATCAAACGGATCAATCATAAGACAGCCGCACCAGTGAATGGCGTAACCGTTCATCCAAGGGATTCCGCCATCGGTCATGGTCATTTTTTCGTTAATGCTTTCCCATGTCTTGCCGCCGTCTGTGGTGCGGAAAAACTCGTCGCCGAAGGATCCGTTCGGCTGCGCTACCCAGCGGTTTTCCGTCACCGCCACCATTCTTTGAGGATTGGTGGGGTCGACAACCACATCTCCGAAACGAGAATTGATAGGCTCAATGGATTCTACCGTGCCGTCGGCTATGTTAAGCCGCTTGATGCCACCGTCGCCGCCGTCACCGTGAGGTCCCTCTGTTGCGCCGTAGGTAATAAGGATATTTCCCTGTCCGTCAAGTCTCATTCTCTGAGGGTACAGGTTGGTGGGAAGACCCGAAACAGCGTTCCAGCTCGTGCCGCCGTCATTGCTGACCCAAACATTGTCCTCTCCGTTTTTGGAAATAGCCGCGTATACTTTTGTGCACTCCGAACCGTTGGAGGAATCGGGGTCGACAACGACGGAGCAAATGCCGTTTCCGTTGGCGGTGTTTACTTTCGTGGCGTCGGTCAGGGATTGAAGCGTATTCCATGTTTTGCCGCCGTCGGTGCTTTTTATAAGCCCACCCGTTCTTCCGCCGACATAAATAATGTCGTTGTTAACGGGGTCTATGGCGATACGTTCACCGTTCTGTCTGCCCATGCCGTTGCCATGAGCCTTTATTTTATCGGTGACGTCCACCGTTTCGTAGGTTTCGCCGTAATCGTGAGAAATCATAATACAGGTTTTTCCGTTACTGAAATAAGACGTACCCGCTAAAAGATAGATTTTGTTGGGTTCGTCGGGGTCTGCGGCAAAGCCGTCAATTCCCAGCAGTCCCACGTCCTCTTCGGTTATATTGTAAGAAATGGATTTCCACCTGCCATCGGTTTTATCCCAGCGGTAAGCTCCGCCGACGTCGGTTCTGGCGTAATACAAACCTTCCTCGGAGGTGGAGAAAACACCGGATACAAATCCGCCGCCGCCCATTGCAAATTGACTGTAATTCCAATTTGAGTCGGATACCGGAACGGAAGCACCGCCGACGTTATTTTGGTCGCTTTCGTTTCCGTCGTTATTGTCACCGTTGTTGCCTGAACAGGAGCAAAGCAGCATAACCGCTGCCATTGAACCGACGGAAAGCTTAAGTAATTTTTGATTAAACTTTTTTATCATGTTTATTGCCTTTCTTGTTTTATTGAAGTGGTCTCACAGCTGAGAACGATTACATTCACTGTTATTTTACCATATAAATTGATATTTTTATATATTTGTTTAGTACAAATTTCGGGGAGGTTTTTTGGTGGTATTGTACTATCCGCAATAATTTTGTATCAATCCAAGGAAATAACGTGATATACAGCGGTAAGAGCAAATCACGCGTAGCGAGGCGGACAGCGGAAGCTGGAGGCTTTCACAATAAGCCCGTTGAGGAGGACAACGCAGCTATGCGTGATTTGAATTGGCAATAGTTGCGGTATTTTTTTGCTATAAATACCGAAATTCAGTTCCTTGTATGCAATCTTTGATCAGATTTGCGATACTAATACTAATTCTCAATCATCTTGTAGACAAAATTTCACGGGATCTACAAGATGATTGAGAATTACACCCTAAGCACTAATTTCCGATCGACAACAAAATTTGTCTATACTTTGATCGGGAATTAGTATAAGGCTTGTTTGAAAAATTGAAAACACCGTCATTTCCTCTATTTTCAAACAAGCCCTGATGTTACCGCTCTTTCTCAAAAATCCGTTGTTGCTAAAAAGCGTAATTCTTTGCCGCCGAATCCGCAAAATGTTACCGGAAAACAAAAACTTTCAAAGCTTGTCATAAACATATCCATTATCGAATATATTTACTTTGAAAAAGGGCAAGTTATCCTTTTAAAATTATTGCCTTAATATGAAAGGGAGCAAACTCCCGTGAAGGAAAGGAAAGATCGAAATATGGAACTTCAGCTTAAGAAAGAGCCTGTATATCTGAACGAAGTAATATTTGACGGGCAGACGGAACAGGGCGTGGAATTCGACTATGTTCTGCCCGATTACTACCCCGACATATTTAAAATTCTGAAATGCAGCCTTACACCCGGTATATCCTCATACAGCGTATCGGGAACTCAGCTTTTCATCGACGGCGCGGTACTGATCAGAATACTTTACCTGTCCGATGACAATGTGAATATTCACTGTGTAGAGCAAAAATACACATATTCCAAAACACTGGAACTCACTAAACCGGCCGATAAAGCCACCGTTTACATCACCGCCAGAACCGACTATTCCAACTGCCGCGCCATAAGCGGAAGGCGCTTTGATGTAAGGGGGGCGGTAAGCTGTAAGGTAAAGGCCTGTCAGCCTAAAATATTTGAAACGGTAAGCGGAGCCGACGGACTTGAAACCAAATCCCGCGCTCTTTCCTACTGTGGGAACAAATTGACGGGAGGCGGACAGTTCACAATACGCGAGGACATAGAAACCGGCACCGGGAGAGGCGGAATTTTAGGAATACTGAGCTGCGACGCGTCCGCCGAGGTTACCGATATAAAAATAATAGCGGGAAAAGCGGTGGTAAAGGGAGAAGCCAAGGTCAAGGCTCTGTATCTGATAAAAATTGACGAGGAATCCCGCGACAGCGAAGTTATGGAGGCCACGGTTCCAATAAGCCGTATAATAGATATGGACGGCCTGGACGACAGCTTCTCCTGCTTCGCGGATATAAAGATAATGGACTGCGGACTTGAAATAAAAGCGGGGGATAACGGAGACAACAGGATATTGGGCTGCGACCTTACCGTTGACTGTAAAGTCACCGCCAACCGAGAGGAAAATATTTCGGTTCTTACGGATCTGTTTTCCACAAATTACGAAACGGATTTTACCACCGCTCAAATCAAGGTGGAGCATTCGCCGGTGAGAGTTCAGAAGCAGCTCGCTCATAAAACGGATCTTGAATGTAAGGAAGGAAGCTTGGAGGAAATATTCGACTGCCGCTGCGACCTTAACGGCATAAGTTGCAAATTTAACGGAGACGGCGGACTTATCGTTACGGGACAGTTGATCTCTCAGGCGATAGGAAGACTGTCCGGTTCGGGCACTCCCGTTTATCTTGAAAAAAGCGAGCCTGTTGAGCTGAACTGCGACGTAGGAATAGGTGACGAAAACAGCGTTATTGAACCGAATCTGCAAATAACAGACGTAAGCTTTAACATAAGCGGCGATGTAAAGGTAGAGGTCAGGGTAAATATTTTGCTGAACGGCTGCGCATACAGATTAAAAAACATAACGGTAATAGAAAACGTGCTCCTGGACAGCGAAAAGCCCAAGGAAAAGAGCAGTGAATACGCTCTTAAAATGTATTACGCCGAGGAAAACGAAGAAATATTTGCCGTGGCAAAGCGATATAACACAAAGCCCGAAGCCATAATGGAAGAGAACGAGCTTGAGGAAGAGGTGCTTTCCGCTCCCTGCCTGCTTCTTATTCCTATTCTTTAAGGAGGGAAAAATAAATGAGTAATTCTATTTACCGTAACATCGCCAAACGAACCGACGGAAATATTTATATCGGGGTGGTAGGCCCCGTCCGTTCGGGAAAGTCAACTTTTATCAGCAAGTTTATGCAGACGCTTGTCATTCCCTCCATCAACAACGAATTCCGCCGTGAGAGAGCGATTGACGAGCTTCCTCAGTCCGCTGCGGGAAAGACGATAATGACCACCGAGCCTAAATTTGTCCCCGAAGACGCAATATCCATAGAGGTAGAGGACAACATTACAATGAACGTGAGGCTCATCGACTGCGTAGGCTATATAGTACCCAGCGCAATAGGCTACATAGAAAACGAAATGCCGCGTATGGTGAAAACGCCTTGGTTCAATACAGAAGTTCCCTTCAATATGGCAGCCGAGGTAGGGACGCAAAAGGTAATAAACGAACATTCCACCATCGGACTTGTGATTACCACCGACGGCAGCATTACGGATATACCGAGAGAGGAATACGCCGAGGCGGAGCAAAGGGTAATAGAAGAGCTGGAACTGATACACAAGCCCTATGTTGTGGTGCTTAACTGTCAGCACCCCGATTCCGCCGAAAGCAAAGCTTTGGCGGAGGAGCTTTCCGAAAAATACAAAAGACCCGTTGTGCCTCTTAATTGTCTTGAAATCGGGGAACAGTCAATCAAAGAGCTTTTGGCGGAGATACTGCTCCAATTCCCCGTAAAGGAAATCAACATAAAAATTCCCAAATGGCTTACCGCTCTTGAAAAAGGTCATTGGCTCAAATCCGATATTTTTGCTTCGCTGAAAAAATCAGCAGCCGATATAACAAATATAGGCGAAGTCAAAAGCGTAACTTGTAAACTGGCGGAAAGCGAGCACATAACCGATTGCAGCGTGGAAAAGGTAGATCTGGGCAGCGGAGCGGCATATGTGAAGGCGGAGCTTTCCAACGACTTGTTTTACCGTGTTTTGGGTGAAACAACCGGACTTGACATAAAGGACGAAAGCGATCTTATGCCCTGTATGATAGAATTGGCACAGATAAAAAAGCGCTATGAAAAGGTAAAAAGCGCCCTTGACGAGGTAGAGGCCACGGGATACGGAATAGTTATGCCGAGTCTTGACGAACTTACGCTGGAAGAGCCAGAAATAGTGAAGCAGGGCGGAAAATACGGTGTAAGGCTGAGAGCGGAATCCACGTCAATTCATATGATGAGCGCAAAAATAAACACCGAGGTATCACCGATAGTAGGCACCGAGCGTCAGAGCGAGGAATTGGTAAAATACCTCCTTAAGGAGTTTGAAGAGAACCCCGCCAAGATATGGGAAAGCAATATTTTCGGAAAATCCCTTCACGAGCTGGTTACCGAAGGACTTCATAATAAGCTGTACCGTATGCCCTCCGACGCGCGTCAGAAGCTTCAGGAAACTATACAGCGCATTATAAACGACGGCTGCGGCGGACTTATCTGTATAATTCTTTAAAAATCGTGTAAAATTAAATTTTGTTCCTTCACATTCATATTTTTGGTTTAATGTTATATAGTATAAAAGCCCCTGTTTTTATTACGGGGCTTATTTTTTTATAAAAAAATTTTTAAAAAATTTTTAAAAAAGTATTGACAAGAATGTCGAACTATGATATAATTGTTTAACAGTGAAGCGCTGATATAGCTCAGTTGGTAGAGCGCATCCTTGGTAAGGATGAGGTCATCGGTTCAAATCCGATTATCAGCTCCATAAAAATACCGCTTAATGAGACCTTCTAAAGGGATTGTTAAGCGGTATTTTTTTACCGAAAATTAAAATTGTGCGCTATTTGTGCGACATTTCAAAAAAATTACATTAAACAATACTTATACTAATAACCATTTTGACACAGGATAAAATCATAGTCAAAATGGTTAT
>CAJUFF010000154.1 GCA_910585505.1 uncultured Ruminiclostridium sp.
TAATTCCCGATCAAAGTATAGACAAATTTTGTTGTCGATCGGGAATTAGTGCTTATACTAATAACCATTTTGACACAGGATAAAATCATAGTCAAAATGGTTATTACACCCGAAGCACTGTTAACCAATTAAAAACCGTTTTTTCCATTTTTTAATTGGTTAACAGTATAATTCCCGATCAAAGTATAGACAAATTTTGTTGTCGATCGGGAATTAGTATAAATGCAGATAAAATCTCTTGCGGTTTAAAAATACTTATACTGTAATTCCCCCGAAAACGCTCCGCCGCCGTTAAGCAGCACCACCGCGTGCGCTCCCGCCGCTTTTTCGCCGAGACCCGCACCCTCTTCGGTGGTCGCCTTTATATTAAGGCGGTTCAGATCAATATTCAAGGCTTTACAGATGTTTTCTTTCATCTTTTCGGTGTATTTTCCTATTTTCGGTTTGAGCATTATCAAAGTGCAGTCGATATTCCCGACGGTGTAACCGGAGGAATACACCATATCCCTTGCCGCTTCAAGCAGCTTAAGACTCGATATATCCTTATACCTTTCATCGCTGTCGGGAAATTGTTTTCCTATATCGGGAAGCCCCGCAGCGCCTAAGATGGCGTCAATAACCGCATGCACCAGAACATCGGCGTCGGAGTGACCGTCAAGCCCCTTTTCACTCGGTATCTCCACTCCGCCTAAAATAAGTTTCCTTCCTTCCTTAAACAGGTGTGCGTCGTATCCGTGCCCGATTCTCATAAGCCCGTCTCCTTATCCAAATCCTTATAGTTCCCCAAAACTCTGTAATACACACACTCTTTTTCAAGGCTCTTAAGCAGCTTTCCTACCGAAGGATCAAGCAGACTTCCCTCGAAATCCAGATAAAATATAAAATCAAAATTTTCTCTGTCCGGCATTAAATGAGCAGTTTGCTTTTTTATATGCGGCGGCATGGGACGGCTTTCAATCTTGGTCAGGTTAAGGCCGCAGTAGCTGAATTTAGTCAGCAGTCTGTAAAGCGAACCCGTCACATGGGGGAGCGAGAGACACACGCTTATGGTATTCGCGTTTTCCTCTACATTAAGCTTATCGGATATAACAATAAAACGGGTATAATTTTCACTGATATCCGCTATATTTTTTTTGAGCACTGTCAGTCCGTACAGCTCGGCGCAGTGCTCCGAGCATATACATGCGGTATCGGTATCGTTTTCACTTAAAGACACGCCTCTCGCGGCAAGCGAGGTATTCGGAACCGCCTCAGTAGCGCAGCCCGTTTCTTTAAGAAAATTTCGGCACTGATGCAAGGCCTGTTCGTGTGAAATAACCTTTTTTACGGCGCAGTCCCTTGTTTTGGCGGCAAGCACATGATTTACCGGTATGGAAAGTCTTCTTACAATATACATATCGTGCTTTCCCAAAAGGTCATATGTGCCCTCCACTCCTCCCGCAGTGGAGTTTTCAATAGGCACTGTTCCGTAATCCGCTTCTCCCCTTTCCACCGCGTTAAACACTTCATCAAAGGTATCCAGGTAAATAATCCGCGTCTCGCTGCCGAATACCCTTAAACAAGCCTCCTCCGTATAGCTTCCCTTTATACCGGGACAGGCAATTACGGGATTTTCGGCAGGAGAAGCCGTTTTTACACCCTGATATTCGGTAAGGCGTTCGGTCTGAAGACATTTGGATATTTCCATTATCTGTGAAAAAAGCAGCCTTGACGCGGCTCTGAGTTTCGGAGAACTTTTCTTTTCTATAGCCTCAAGCACTTGTTTTTCCCTTGCTCCCTGAAAAACTGCCATACCGTTTTTGGATTTATACTCCGCCACATTTTCGCAAAGCTCCATTCTTTCGGAAAACAGCTTTAAAAGACCGTCGTCCGTTTTGTCAATTTCTTTTCTTATTTTTTCAAGATTCATTTTTTATGCTGCCTTTCTTAGAGCTTGTAGTCATTGAATTTGTGCGTAAATTTTCAAGCAGGTTTTGTCGCCGCAAGGCAAAATTTCACAGACTTGCTGTCGCAAGCAAGGAAAGTATTAAGGCAACACCGCGCAGTGACCGCCTAACGGCTTTGCGTGCGGCCTGCCTGCATATTTTCCGTCATCTTGCACAAATCCTCCTTTAAATACGCCGGTATTCCTGCGTCAAATTTATACAAGCTGACGAAAAATCCGATGGCGCAATCCACACACAATCATTGTGCGGTGTTGCCTTAACTGCCGTCTATTCAAATATTATTGTATCTCCGCCATTATCCTCGGTGTAAGATGTATTTTCGGCGCCGGAGGAAGTATCTGCGCTTAAGTCCGTAGATTCATCGTCTTCCCACTCCATGGCGTTCAGCGAAGTTGTGGTTTGTTCCGGCTTTACAGCGACGTATACAACTACCTCCTCGCTGACTGCAACCATAACATCCTCTCCGATCTCTTTGCTGCAGCGAGCTACAAGGCCTTCCTCGGTTTCATCGGTAATTTCCTCTTCAATACGGTATTTTATGCCCGAATCGGACAGCTCTTTAACATAATCCTCAACCTTTTTTCCGGTATAATCAGGCAGAGGAAGCTTTTCGGGTCCTTTGCTGACTATTACGCCGATTTCGGTGCCCGACTGCACCACAGTGCCTTCGGGTACGGTCTGACTTATTATCTGACCGGACTTATATTCGCTGCTGAAGTCAAAGGTGGCTTGAAAAACAAGATATGAGTACTGAGGGTTGGTACTTACCGTAGTGTAAAAAGCGCCTTCAAAATTCGGAAGCACATAACCTCCGCCCTGTGCGGAAGCGGTTGTTTCCGAAACGGAGACGGATTCTTCCGCAGATGTTACCGTTGGAACTGTTACGGGCGCACGGGTGGTAGCGGCCGACGTTTTTTCCTCCTCTCCTTCCGAAGCGGTAACGATCATGGCAATGATAAATGCAAGTATTATTATGCCCAAAACGGAGGAAACCAAAATAAACTTTATTTTATCTCTGTCCGATTTTCTTTTCCTTTTTTTCTTATTTTTTCCGCCGCCCGACGTGCGAGCCGAGGAGCCGTTTGCGGTGCCGATTTTGTTTACATTCCTGCTGCCGTTTCCGTCGGAATGGGAACGTGAGGAATCGGTGTGGGTTGACCCGCCCGCTGCGCTCTTGGAAGAGGGGCGTGAAACCGGCATTGTTATTTCACTTGAATATTCCTCGGCGGGAACAGGCTGTTCAAAAAGACGATCAACAAACTCGGTTATCGTTGCCGTTCTTTCTTCCGCGTCCAGCCTCATACCTCTCATTATAACGTCGGAAACGTTTTTGGGCACATGGCGGCTTATAAGCATAGGATCGGTCAGAGTATCATCCGTAAGCCTGTCGGGAGCTGAGGGCGGAATAACTCCGGTAAGACAGCGGTACAATACCGCCGAAATGCCGTAAACGTCCGTCCAGCTTCCGTTTCTTTTAGAGCTTGAATACAGCTCCGGAGCCGCGTAACCACCAAAAACCTCATAGCCTATATCGCTGTCGGCGGTATGTGCGGCGCTTATTGAAAAACCTATAAGCCTCAGCTCGTTTTTTTCGCTTACGAAAATGGTGGAGGTGCTTATTCCGCGGTGGATTATACCAAGGCCGTGAAGCATGCTCAAAGCGGTAAGTACTGGTGGAAAAAGCTCCTTTATTTGCTCCCATGTCATTACTTCGCCGCAGTTGGTAAGGTATGCCTTAAGACTTATGCCGCCTATATACTCCATTACCGCATAGGCAGTGTTGTTTTGGGTGAAAACGTTTAAAACAGGCTGTACGCAGCGGATATTAGGAGAACGCATAAGGGTGGTGTGAAGCTCGATAAATTCCGCAAGGTAGGTTTTATAAAGAGGAAGTTTGTTTGATCTCACCGAAACTATTTCCTCATCCCGTTCTCTTACGCAAAGGGTATCGGGCATATATTCACGTATGGTAACCTTGCGTCCCGTTTCGGTGTCAAAGCCTATGTACAAAGCGGATTCGCCGCTGTATCCGATAAGCTTTCCCACTATGTAACGCTCCGACAAAAAAGTTTTTGGGGCAAGATATGAGGATATATAAGATTCGGTATCAAAATAGCCGCAGAGGGGACAGGTGCCGTGATCGTTAAGCTCGCCCATACAGCTCATACACAGATTTGTTTCTTTTCTCATATTTTATTGAAATCTCTTTCCGTTTTTTTCTTTTTATATTGCTTTAATTTTACCTCAAAAATCCTCTACTGTCAAGTAAATAAAAATCACGTACTTCAATTTTTGTTGACAAATGGGGGCTTTGGTGGTATATTTATTGTAAAGATAAAATTTTTCGGAAAGTGTTTTTTACATAATTTTCAAAGAGGTTACAAAACAGTTACAAAAAAAGCGGAGGCGAATATGTTTTTTAAAAAGAAAAACAAAAACTGTATGACCATAGAACAACTTAAGGCCTTAGACAAAAGACAGCTGAAATATGTTACCCGCAGGGACTATGAAAAAGGCGGAGAGCAAAAGATAGGAGACGGTGGGGCAGTTAACGTGACGGGCAGCGATTTCACCATAGTGTGTTTTGGGAAAACTGTTTTCAGCGCTCCGATAAACGAGGTCAAAGCCGGCGAGCTAATGGATCTTTCCGGATTTACCGCCTCTTATACAGGTAAGGACGGAGAAAAAATATGCGTCGTGGCAAGGTACAGCGAGGAGAGGATAAAATTGTAACAATTTTTCTAAAAAATAATTTTAAATAATCAAAACCTATTGACAATCCTTTTGTATTATGATAAAATATTTTCGTAAGAATTTCTTGCGCAACAATTTACGATCCTTATCGAGAGCAGCCGAGTGACAGGCACGTTGACGCTGCAGCAACCGTCCGAGGTTTCGGAAAAGGTGCTACTTCCTGCGCCTATTGGGTTATCCTTTCGGCGGAAGATGAGGGGTGCTGAAAATATCAACGCCCCGATAAGAGGGCGTTTTTTTGTTGATACATTATCGTAACGGGAAAAAGACTCGATCAATACCGGGTTAATGTTCCCGAAAAAAAGAGAAAGGAAAGTTTTAAAATGGCAAAACGTTTATTTACTTCTGAAAGCGTTACCGAGGGACATCCCGACAAAATCTGCGACAGAATAAGCGACAGCATTCTGGACGAGCTTTTAAGACAGGATCCTATGAGCAGGGTGGCATGTGAGACCTGCACTACTACGGGTATGGTTATGGTTATGGGTGAAATCACCACCGAAGGCTATGTGGACATACCAAAAACCGTAAGGAACGCGGTAAAGGACATAGGATATGACAATGCCGCGTATGGATTCGACTGCAATACCTGCTCCGTTATCACTTCCATTGACGAACAGTCTTCCGATATCGCTTTAGGCGTTAACAACGCTCTGGAAGGAAGAGAGGAAAACAAGCTGGATACAGGCGCTGGTGATCAGGGAATGATGTTCGGCTATGCCTGCGACGAGACCCCCGAACTTATGCCTTTGCCCATATCTTTGGCGCACAAGCTGGCAAAAAGGCTTACCGAGTGCAGAAAAAATGGCGAGATACCTTATATTCTCCCCGACGGAAAATCTCAGGTTACAGTGGAGTATGAGGACGACAAGCCCGTCCGTGTGGACACCGTTGTAATTTCCACTCAGCATAAGGCAAGCGCCACCCTTTTACAAATAAGGGCGGACATTGTTGAAAAGGTGATTAAGCCTATCATTCCCGCAAATTTGCTGGACAATGAAACTAAAATTTATGTAAATCCCACAGGGCGTTTCGTTATCGGCGGACCTCAAGGGGACAGCGGCCTTACCGGAAGGAAGATAATCGTTGACACATACGGCGGTTACGCAAGACACGGCGGCGGCGCTTTTTCGGGAAAAGATCCCACAAAGGTGGATCGCTCGGCTGCCTACGCGGCGAGACATGTAGCCAAGAACATAGTCGCGGCTGGACTGGCAAAACGCTGCGAGGTACAGCTCGCTTACGCCATAGGTGTGGCAAAGCCCGTCTCCGTATTGGTAGATACCTTCGGTACCGGAAAATACAGCGACGACAGAATTGTAAAAGCTGTGGAAAAGGTATTTGACTTAAGACCGGCCGCGATAATCGAAGCTCTTGAACTGAGAAAGCCCCAATACGCCGCACTTGCCGCTTACGGACATATGGGACGCGAGGAGCTTGGAGTGAAGTGGGAGGAAAGAAATAAGACGGAGGAGCTTTTAAAGGCTGTTGAAGAGTAATTACACTATTATTGATACTGCCGATATAAAATGATAATTCGGAATGATTTAAAATCAATATTCCGAGTGCAAAGAATATATAATAAATTCTTTACCGTTGGGGGTAACCCCTAATACAACCTTATGCTTACCTTGAGAGAGGACGCCGTTTAAAATATGGCGTCCTCTCAGTCTGTGGATAAACCCCGATTGCAAAAGCAAATCGGGGTTAAATTTTTAAGCAGAAACATTAAAATAAGCAAAAATGAAATACGCAACGTTTAAGCTTATACTGTTAACCAATTAAAAATTGGAAAAATGGTTTTTAATTGGTTAACAG
>CAJUFF010000155.1 GCA_910585505.1 uncultured Ruminiclostridium sp.
AACTCTGTTTTGACTGTAGACTTTGTTATATTTTGTCTACAGTCAAAACAGAGATCAGTATAAAAAGCTTTTTGAAATTTTGTTGAAAATTCTTCCAAAACCCTTTAAAATAAGCTTTTTTTGTTGACTTTGCTGTCGAAAAATGTTATAATGATTATAATTGTAATAATATTATTTAATATGAAATAAATATCAAAAAACGGAATTTTAAAGCGCAGCTTAAACAAGCTGTCCGAATTGAGAAGCAATCCCGAGGTTCATTAAAGAATTTTTGTCATCCGCCGAACCGAGTGACGGGTCCCGCCGCCTAATGCTCATACCAAGTCTTTAATTAAGGCAACACCGCACAATGATTGTGTGTGGATTGCGCCGTCAGGCGGTTATTGCGGGATATTTCCTTAAGTTATAGAATTGATAAAGATTGCGATAAAACAGCAATTAACAAGATAGACATTTATCACCACGATTCCGCAAAATAAAAATGAAAACAGGTAGAATAAAGCACTTCTACGTGCTGCAATGACAATATGAAATAGAATTACGAATCGAGATTCGGAGGATGAAACCAATGAAGATTAGAAAAGCAGCAGAGCATGAGCTGTTGAAATTGTGGGGATATGAAAGTATTCATACCGCTTCTTCCAATGCAAAATTCTTTTGCGGCAATATAAAAAGAGGGAACGCCGAATTTTGGATGCTCGACTATGATGGAGAACCTGTTGGAGAGTTGTATGTTTTCTATGACCTTGAGGATAAAGATTTTGCAGATGGGAAAAGAACTGCATATCTTTGTGCATTTAGAGTTAGAGCGGATTTCCGCGGTCAGGGATTAGGGACAAAGCTGATCCGCCACGTGATGGAGCACATAAAGGATTTGGGATACCAAAGGATATCTATTGGTGTGGACGCCACAGATATGGCTAATATTCGTTTATATAAGCGGCTTGGTTTTACAATAAAGGTAAAAGAGTGTACGGAAGATCCTTGCGACAGAGACGAAAATATGCGGCCGAAAGCATGTCCTTGCTTTTGGCTGTTATATAAAGAGGTCTAATATCAATCTTTGGTCATCCGTATATTTATCCTTACCTTTGACGGGAAACACATGGGGAAGCTCAGCAGACAGGGAATCGAAATCTATTGTTTTGGCGGAAAGACAGACCTGCTCGGCAGCGGCTATAAAACACATCAAAATATATGAGGAAAATTTACATATGAAAATAAAGATTACAGCGTTGGCGGCGGCAATCAGCCTGTTTTTATGCGGCTGCGGAAGCGAACCTTCAGACGTTCTGATAAATGCCGACGATTATCACGGTATACTTGCAGTGGAGGAAAGCACCTCGGTTACAGCCGCACTTATGCCTCCGACGGTACCCGAAACTGTAAACACAAGTCCCGACCCAACCAATTCCGACTACACGCAGGATATCGGGGAAGAGGACTCTTCTTCGGCGGAAGAAACCGAAGCAAGCAAGACTGCGGAAACAACGGAGTCCGAGAAATTGACCTCCGTTCCCCTTTCGGAATCCGGAACCGAAACCGAGCCGAATACCACACCTACCACTCCGTCCTTCACCACTTCTACAATTATGGAGCCTGCAACTGAAGAAACCACAGCCCCACCGGTAATAACAACGACGGAAACCACAACCGAGGCGTCGGCGGAAACAACCGCAGCAACTGCCGCTGAATCGTCCGCAACCGAGCCTTCCTTTATATTTGAAACAGTCGGCAGCGATTATAACGCTCTTAATTACAGTGAGGTAAAAGGCGTTTGGATATCCTATCTTGAGCTTACGTCTCTTTTAACGGGAAAAACCGAATCCCAATTTACCGATTCTATCCGAAAAGCTTTCCAAAACTGCGCTGCAATGGGACTTAACACCGTTTTCGTCCATGTTCGCTCTCACGGAGACGCGTATTATAGATCCGATTTATATCCTTGGTCAAAATACGTGACAGGAACCATCGGACAAGCGCCCGATTTTGACCCTCTGGATATAATGGTAAGGGAAGCTCACGCGTTGAATCTGTCTTTTCAGGCATGGATAAATCCTTACAGGTTATGCGGCGTTTCCGATATCGGAAAAGTTTCCGAGGACTATCCCATAGGAAAATGGTATAAAACCTCGGAGGGCGACAGGGTTGTGGCGGAAGGCTCCTATTACTATCTGAATCCCGGTTATGCCGAAGCCAACGAGCTTATAGCGGCGGGAGTGAAAGAGATAGTTTCATACTACAATGTTGACGGAATACACATTGACGATTATTTTTATCCCACCACCGACGCTTCTTTTGACAAAAAAGCGTTTTCCGCCGCAGGATACGGTTCTCTTACCGCTTTCAGAACGGATAACTGCACCAAAACAGTAAAATCATTATATAAAGCGGTAAAAGAAGCCAATCCTACCGCCCTGTTCGGCATTGCCCCGCAGGGAAATATCCAAAACAATTATGATTATATGTATGCCGACGTAAAAACATGGTGCGCAGGCAGCGGCTACATAGACTATATTATGCCGCAGATATATTTCGGTTTTAAGAACAACAGCCAGCCATATGCAGAAGTGCTCTCGGATTGGCAGGCGATGGTATCTGGCGGAGGGGTAAAGCTGATTCCCGGATTGGGCGTATACAAGATAGGAAACGAGGATTCCTACGGCGGTTCCGACGGAAAACATGAGTGGCAGAACGACGGCGAAATAATAAAAAGACAGATAATTGCCGCAGAGGAACAGCCCAATTACGGCGGCTTCGTCCTGTACAGCTATAACCACGTTTTTGCTCCCGATGCAAACGCCACCGCTAAGTTAGCGGAAATGGAAGCGGTTAAAAATTATATAAACTAAAAACAGAGAGACGGAAAAAACCGGAGGAACGTTTTAAGCTATGAAGTTAAAGTTGAAAATAAAAAGAATTATTGCTGCGGCTATGGCTTGTCTGATGTGCCTGACTTCTCTTCAAGTCTATGCCGAGGAAGAAACCGAAACGCAGGAGCATACAGATGAAGTGCAGGACGATGTTACGGAACAGCGTCGCGTGGTGACCAACTTCACAATGCCCAAAAATCAGCGCGCCACCATAATCACCCCTTCGGTGGATTATCTTAACGGAGGACAGACGGACGAGGAAACGGTTCGCGCGGAGCTTGACGTTCTTTTTGACAGCCTGTCCGAGATAGGTCTCAACGCCGTATACATAAATACCGTTTGCGACGGAAAAGCCTATTACAGTACGGACATGAATAATGTGGACGTAACCGACTATTCCGCCATTGCTCTTGAAAAGGCATATGAACATAATTTCAGAGCATATATGGTATTTGATATGGGCTATGCTCTGGCAAACAGAGACGAAGGCGCGGAAGTTCTGGACGGCCTTATTTCCAATGCTCACCGTTTCGCTTTGAGATACAGATGCGACGGTATTGTTATTGCCGATTATTACTCCTCAAAAGACGCCGACAGCTATGCCGAATATATGAAAAAAGGCTCAGGAGTCGGATACGATAACTATCTTTACGATACCAACGAGCTTTATTTCAAAACCGTAAGCGATGTTATACATATAACCGACAACACACTTCCCGTCGGTATGCTTGTGACGGATATGTGGGCAAATTCTTCCTCCAACGAAGAAGGAAGCGCGACTCAGGATCCCGTACAGGCGCTTTACGACGGCTTTTCCGATACCAAAAGATATATAAGCCGCGGTTATGCGGACTTTTGCCTTGTGATGGCCTACGGATCTATTACCAGCAGTACGCTTCCCTTCGAGGAGGTAACGGGTTGGTGGGACGAGTTGTCGGATAAGTATGGCATAACCATGTATATTATACATTTTAATGAGCGTCAGGGCGAAGGCATGGAGGGCTGGGGCTCGGTGGATCAGATTCTGAAGCAGCTTTCGGTTTCAAAGGAGCTTCTTTCCTTTGGAGGAAGCGTGTTCCATTCCTGCGCGGATCTTATTATAGATACCTCGCTTAAGGAAAACATAATAAAGTTTTACGGTGATCAGATAAATGAGGAATCATTGTTCGAGGAACTGAAAATGCAGTCTCCTTCTCAGCTAAGCTTTGACACCTACGAGCCTTATGTAGACTTTATGGGTACCTTTGACGAAAACTTCGACGTTTACTATAACGGCAAAAAGGTAACTTTGAACAGCGCAGGGAACTTCTATTTTGAAGAACCCTTGGAAATAGGCATGAACAGCTTTACCTTTGAGCACAAAGACAAAGTCTACACCTATAAAATACAGCGAAAGATAATAGTGCTGACCGATCTGGACGAATCCATTGAGGACGGCAAGAACTTAAGCGTAAACGGAGGCACTAAAATTGAGATTTCCTGCACCGCCTATAAGGGAGCGACGGTTACCGCTACCCTTAACGGAAAGACCATAAGCCTTAAGGAAAGCGAAGGTAAGCAGGATTCCGATATCAACAGCGCCTACACAAGATTTACCGGCACCTACACCGTTCCCGAAGGAATTATTTCTCAGGAGCAGGATCTGGGTAAAATCTCGGTTTACGCGGAATACAGCGGATATTCCGGCTCTCTTTACGGCGCCTCTGTAAAGGTATTGGCTCTTCCCGAGCCTCCAAAAGTCGACATAAACGTGGATATGGGAGACCAGAGCACCGCGGGCAGCGGCGAAGTGGTAGGTACTATTGACCCAATAAGGACGGAAGACGAAACGGTACAGTATGTAAAGGTTGCCAACGACTACACCATCGTATACAACGGCTCTACTGCGGGTTCCATGCCCACTCCCGATTACGCCCAGCTTCCCGCAGGAACTTTGGACTATCTGCTTGCTGCGTCCGGAGACTATTACATAACCGAGTCCGACAAACGTTTTAAAAAGACGGATGTGACCTCCTTTACAGACACCGGTCTGGGCGACAATCCTCTTACGGTAAATTCGGTGGGCAGTTATAACGGCTCTTCCTATATAAAATTCGGTTTAAAGTGGAAAATAAGCTATAACATTGATTTTGTCGGAAACAATTACTATTCCGGCGGCGACGGCGGTTTCAATCTTTACGACTTTACCGCCACGCAGGTACACATAACCTTTGATAACGTTACCTCGGTAACCAAGCTGCCCAGCTTTGAGAATAACTATGTTTTTAGCGGAGGAAAATGGGAAACGGTTACCGTAAACGGCATACCCAAGTTCAAGCTGGTGCTGGATCTCAGGCAGAAGGGTGTTTATATGGGCTGCGGGGCGACTTATAACGAAAACAAGGAGCTTGTGCTGTCATTCGGAATACCCACAAACAACCTGTCCAATATGACAATCGTTATTGATCCCGGACATGGTTACTGCAAATCCTCAACTCTTTTCGATCCGGGCGCGGTGGGCTTTATCACCGAGTACGAGGCCAATTCGGGCATAGCCAAGGAGCTTGAAAGTCAGCTTAAGGCTTTAGGCGCCAATGTCATAAGAATAAAGACCGACAGCGATTTTGTTCTTACCGCACAAAGACCCGCTTATGGGCGAGGCTACGGCTGCGATCTGTTTATTTCCATTCACTCCAACAAGATTCCGGGAAATCCGTCGGTAAGGGGCACGGAGGTTTACTACTTCACACCTTACAGTCAGCCTTTGGCGGCGGCGGTTTCCTCTCAGATAGCCGATTACTTTACCAATAACGTTTACTCGGACGGTGCGGATAAGAACAGGGGCGCGAAATGGAGCTACTACTGGGTAACGCTTCAGCAGGATTTCCCGTCGATAATGATTGAAACGGGATTTGTTACCAATGAAGAAGACGCTTTGGCTATGGCGAATGCCGAGCATCAGAAAAATATTGCTTCAAGGATAGTCAAGGGTATTCAGAGCTATATAAACCGCAGCGATATTTCTTACAGCAGCAACGCTTCCACTGTTGTGGAGGGCTTAGGTTCGTTTGAAATTGAGTTTGACGATAATGAAACGACGGCAGGAACCGATGATGGTATTTCCGACGCTTTTTCTACCGAAACGACGGAGGAGAGCTCCGAAAGCGAGCCGGTGGGAGAGGGAAGTACTGAGGAAAATTAGGATTGGGATGACGGTATAGTGTTTGATCCTTTTGGGTGAGAGATTTTTGGTTTTTTGAGGTACAGTGAGTGGGGGAATGCTTACCGCAAGAGACTTTTTCTGAAGTTGTTTTTCTTTTTTAAAAAATTATTTTATACCGCCTCGGTGCAAAACCGCTCCCGTGGCGGTCTCAAGATAAAATCTAATTGGGAGAAGTATGTCCAACACACTTCTCCCAATTAGATTTTATCTTGAGAATACATTCATTACCCTCACCGCTTGGAATTACACACTAATACTAATAACCATTTTGACTATGATTTTATCCTGTGTCAAAATGGTTATTAGTA
>CAJUFF010000156.1 GCA_910585505.1 uncultured Ruminiclostridium sp.
TGCGTTTTTTTCCTTGAAGCTAACCGTTTGGGGTCAAAAATCCGTCATTTCCTCTATTTTCATACAAGCCCTAATTTCCGATCAAAGTACAGACAAATTTTGTTGTCGTTCGGGAATTAGTATAAAAAAGCTGTGATTCGGTTTATGCCGAAAACACAGCTTTTTATTTTTTCAGCGAAGCATCGTCTTCGCGAAAACCGCCGCGCCGACCGTTTCCGCTCCCGCTTTTTTAAGAGTTTTTGCCGCTTCGGACAAAGTACTGCCGGTTGTGCTTATATCATCCACGATCAAAATGCTTCTTCCTTTTGCTATTTTTTCATTGAGGCAGCAAAAAGCGTCTTTTACATTCAATACTCGTTCGCTTGCTTTTAAAGTTTTTTGCGGCTTTGTATCCCTGATTTTCTTCAGAAAACCCACACAGGGCTTGTCCGTCAGCTGCGCTACCTCATTGGCTATAAGCCTGCACTGATTATAACCGCGCTTGTATATGTCCTTTTTCCTCATGGGAACATATGTGATGACCTCGGCTTTGTTCAGAACATCTCCTTCGCTTCCGACAAGCGCCTTGTATATCAGATATGCGGCTCCGCTTATGGCGTAACCGTCGCCATCGTTTTTAAATCTGCCCGCAAAAGATTTTCCGAATACGTCATAAACGGAAAATGCGATAAAATAATCCACATAAGGTATCGGGAGATTTTCTGACGGAGGTGAAAACAATTTCACGCAGGTGTTGCAGAAATACTCGTCAAAGGAAATCTCACGGCCGCACATTCCGCAACGATTGGGATAAAAAAGATCCAAAAGCAGTCTTTTCAAAATATAAAACCGTTTCATAACAGATTTTCTCCGCCGTTATTCAGCCTTAAAAGCGCTCTGATACAGGAATAGCGAAGTGTCCTTCTGTCGTTGTCAACCATCTCGTAAACCTGTTTTTTTGTACCTATTAAAACAAGAATGCTTTTTGCCCTTGTAACCCCGGTGTACAACAAATTACGGTATTGAAGGTTTCTGCTGATGGAGGTCAAAGGCATTATCACAGCGTTGTACTCGCTCCCTTGACTTTTATGCACCGTAACGGCATAGGCAAGATCAAGCTTTTTAAGCAAATCGGGTGTGTACAGAGCCTTTCTTCCGTCGTAGTTAACCGTAAGATTTCCGCTGTGCTTGTCCAATTCCTCTATATAGCCTATGTCTCCGTTAAAAACTCCCCTTCCGTATTCAGCGTCCTTTTTCCATTCTATATCATAATCGTTTTTTATCTGCATTACCTTGTCGCCCTCGCGGAAAACGGTTTCAAACACCTTTATTTCGCTTTTCCCCTTTGAAGGAGGATTAAGGGCAAGCTGAAGATCACGGTTAAGCTCCTTTGTTCCCGCGCATCCCATTCTGGTTGGCGTCAATATCTGTATATCCTCCAAAGGAGAGTAACCGTAGGTATTGGGGAGTCTTTTTTTTGCAAGCTCTATTACAAGTCTCGGTATGTCCCTTTCATTTTCACAAAGCATAAAGAAAAAGTCCTTTTTCCTGTCGTCAAGAAGAGGGTATTCACCGTTTACGATTCTGTGAGCATTGGTGACTATCAGGCTTTCCGACGCCTGACGGAATATTTCCGTAAGCTCTACCTTGGGTATCTCTCCCCCCGCTATAAGATCTCTGAGAACGTTTCCCGCACCCACCGACGGCAGCTGATTGCTGTCTCCTACCATTATAAGAGAAGCTGACGGCTTCAGTGCCCTTAAAAGCGCTTCAAACAAAAGCACGTCCACCATCGACATTTCATCGACTATAATCACATCTGCCCTGAGAGGATTTTTTTCGTTTCTCTTGAATGACAATCTTTCCTTATCGGTACAGTCCACCTCTAAAAGACGGTGTATGGTTCTGGCATTTTCCCCGGTAACCTCGCTCATTCTTTTGGCCGCCCTTCCCGTGGGAGCGGCAAGAGAAATGCTTTTTTTGTGTTTTTTCAAAAGCTGAATAACTCCGTTTAGGGTGGTCGTTTTTCCCGTTCCGGGGCCGCCGGTAAGAATAAACAGCCTGTTTCCGAGACAGCCGTTTATAGCCGCCTTCTGAAGCGTTTCAAACTCTATATCCAAAGCAAATTCAACGCCGGCTATCTCCTCGGAAAGATCCTTTACGTTTCCTGCCGAAGTTTTCAGCATCTCGGTCAGTTTTTCCGAAATATATTTTTCCGCGCGGTAATATTCATTTAAATAAATATATCTTTTTTCGCCAATATCGAGTATCTTAAGCTGTCCGTTTTTCAGAGCCTCGTCAATGCCGCGGTGTATGGTCTCCCCGCCGAGTGCCAAAAATCTTTCCGCCGCATCTACCGCTCTTTTCACCGGCAGGCACGAATGACCCGCAGCGGCGTTTTCCCTTAATATGTACATCATTGCGGCTATAACACGGTTAACGCTGTCGACACTTATCCCCTCCGACCTCGCTATCTCGTCCGCCTGCTCAAAGTCAACGCCTAACTCGTCATCGCAAAGTATATAAGGATTTTCTTTTATAAACAGGAGCGAGGACACATCGTATTTTTTCCAAACCAGCGCCGCCGAAGCAGGGCCTATGCCAAAGCGCTGCAAAAATTCGATAACGTTTTTTATGCCGCTAAGCTTGCGGTACTCGCTGCTGATATAAAGCGCTTTATCGCTTGTTACCCCTTTAAGCTCCGCAAGGCGAAGGGGGGCGTTTTCGATAATGTCCAGTGAATCCTCCCCAAAGCTTTGTACGATTTTTTTCGCCAAAGCTGGACCCAATCCCTTTATTATACCCGAACCCAGATATCTTCGTATCTCTTCGGGAGTAGTGGGAAGAGCACGTGTGCAGCTCACCGCTCTGAACTGTCGCCCGTACTTGGGATTATTGACATAATCGCCGTACAGCTCAAGCCGTTCCCCTTCGGCAATATCACCCAGTTCTCCCACAACGTCCACCGGTTCCCCGTCATGATTCAGCAAAAAAACTATGTAGCCCGTTTCGGAATTTTTATACACAATTTCCTCCACAAAGCCCTTTAACATTACCTGTCCGATCTCTTCCATCAATTTCATCCCATTCTTTGAAAGCTTTCGCCGCTTTTTGCTCCGTTTACCCGCTCACGCGGACGGCGAGCGGACAAATAACATTCCGAAAGCCTTTTGGTAAGCGAATAAAAAATTATTCTAAGAAAAAAATACCCGCCCATTATTCCAAAAAAAACGCTCAGAAAAAACCAGATAGCCTGCATAAAAATCACCTCGGTATATTTTATGCGGAGGCGGGAAATGGGTTACATACTCAATTTTTTAAATGGCAAATTACGGCGTTCCAGTCTTCTTCCTCATCTATCCTTTCAACGGCAAGCCCTTCCCTATCAATCGCCTCTTTTACCTCTTTAAGGCGCTCTGTTATAATCCCCGATATAATAACGGTGCCGTTTTCCTTTAAAAATCCTTTGAAATAAGGGCTCATCTTTATAATAACGTCCGCGACAATGTTGGCGGTAATTATATCGTAGCCGCCTCCTATTTTTTCTCTTAACGCGCAATCGTCAATAATGTTTCCGCAGTATGCCTCGTATCTTGTTTTATCAAAACCGTTTTGTTTGGTATTCTCCGAGGCGGTATTTATTGCGTTAAGAAAAACATCGGTCATTACCGCCTTTTCGGCTCCGAGAAGCAAAGCGGCTATCGAGAGTATTCCGCTGCCGCAGCCTAAGTCCAATACCCTCTCGCCTCCCTTTATCGCTGATTCCAGCGCCTCCATCACAAGCTTTGTGGTATGATGCTGCCCCGTACCAAAGGAGGAAGCGGGATCTATTTCAAGTATTTTTCTGCCGCCGGGGTCGGATACATTTTCCCACGTAGGTTTTATAAGAAGCTTTTTTCCCACGTTAAAGGGCTTATAGTACTGCTTCCAGTTGTTCGCCCAGTCTTCCTCGCGTATGCTTCCCGTTTCAATTTCAAGGGAACCGTAGAAGCCTTCCCCGTCTCTGTTCTTTATATCCTCAAGAGCTCCTTTCAGCGCCGAAAACATTTCCGCCCCCTGCGAATTTTCCTGAAGATAGAGGGTGATGTGGGTTTTTACATTTTTCAGCCCCATAAGATCGTTGTCTATATAATCCCAGTTCATTTCCTTATTTTCCAGAAAATCCTCGAAATCCGCGCTGTCGTGAATCTCAAACCCGTTTATTCCAAGCTCGCTCAATTGCATTGTAAGCGGATAAACCGCATCCGATTCGGTAAATATATCTATTTTTTTAAAATCCATTTCAACCTTCCTTTCGGATAAAAACGTTACTTTTAATTATGCCTTATTTTTTGCAAAATTTCAAGTGTTTTGAAAAATTTTTTGCTCTTTTTTGCGGAAAAAAGAAAAAAGCGGCAAAAAAGCCGCTTTTTGGATTGCTTTTTAATGAAATAACATAACAAATAGCGTTATGAATAAATTACTTTTTACGTTTTTTAGACAGAATCACTCCCACGGTCAGGCCGATTGCCACAACGCACAGCGCAGGAATACCGTATTTCACGGCAAAGGAAAGAAAACCGCCGCGCACGTTTAGCGCTTCGTTGACATCGTATTCCTCGTTTTCTTCCGGAAATTCGGCGTTAAAGCCTTTTTCGGTGCAAAACTGCCAGTTTCTGACGGTAATTTCCTTTTCAGAGAAAATAAAGTACAGGTCATGCACTCCGCCGATCTCACCTACGGATTTATTGTACATCACCGTGAAATCTTCGGAATCTACATCTATGCTTGTGAGCATTTCACCGTCGGGCTTATCAAGCCTTACCTCTATCCTGCCGCTTCCCTTCGCCTCGGCAAAGAAGGTAAGGTCGTTTCTGAGACCGTACTTTTCGCTGTCTCTTTTATCGGGCACGGTAAACATTACGTTTTTGACACTTGTCCATGCTCCCGCGGCGTCGCTTATCACCAGCGGAGCATTCATATCCGAGACGTCAAAAACAGTGGCGGCTTCTGAGCATATCTCCGCGCCGGATGAAACCGTATACGGAATTTTCGCTTCCGCCTCCTCGACACCCGACTTGCTTCCCATTGTTTTTTCTATGGTTACCGTTTTTTCGTCTACGTTTATTTTATCAACGCAAAGACTTCTGTATCCGCCCTTTATACCCATTGACTTTCTGAGAAAAAGGGTGTGATATATCATATACCACTCGCCTCTGAATTTCTGCATATGAGTATGGTTATTTGAATAATCAAAGCCCGAAAGGCCGGGATTTTTAAAGCACTCGCCGCCCATTTCCCAGCTATCGGGATCCAAAGGCGTTTTGGTTGTCATATATACCATGCTGCAATCCGAGGGAACCTCCGCTTCATAGTCCCATTGAGGATAGTGACTGTTCCAATCGGAGCAGTAGGTGTAAACATAAGTACCGTTTATGTAATTCAATTCGCTGGCTTCAAAGAAATAAGGGGCGGGAATTTTTACGAAATCGCTTCCGAAAGAGAGCATATCATCGCCCAGACGGACTATTCTCGTCGAGCCGGGCATAAAGTCAGTTCCGTCCTTCGCTCTGCCTCCGCCGAAGGAAAGCCATCCAACTCCGTTATCGTCAATAACAACTCCGGGATCAAACGGGTTGGGACAATCAGTAAGTCCGGGCGTACCAGTGGTAATAAGCGGCTGTCCCAGCGGGTCACTCCATGGGCCTAATGGATCGGTAGCGGTAATTACGCCAACGCCGGTACCGTTGTTGGAAAAGTAAAGGTAAAAATGGGTAAGACCGTCATCCTCCGTTCTCGCGGCTACGGACGGAGCCCACGCGTTCATAATCCAAGGAGCAACCTCGCCTACGTTGATTTCACCGTGATAAACCCAGTTTACCATATCCTCGGTTGAGAAAACAACAAGCGACTTGATTTTTTCATATGTATTGTCTTTCTCCGGACCGTTTGCGAGATATTGCTGATGATCGCTGGTTCCGTAAACGTAGAGTCTTCCTTGATATTCCACCGCGGTTGGGTCGGCGCAAAATATTTTTGAGGAAATGGGGTTGTTTTGCAAAGCGGATTTGAATGTTTCCGCAATTTCACCCGCAAATTTTGTTCCCACCGCCGTTTCCATCATATTTTCCGCCGCGGATGCGTTTGAAGTAAGCATTACCGCCGAACAAATGCCCGCAGTTATTTTTTTAATATTGTTTTCCATGACCGCCTTCCTTTCAGGTAAGTAGTTTTTATATATACATTATATTATATATCAAACAGTCAGATTTTACAATATCCATATAT
>CAJUFF010000157.1 GCA_910585505.1 uncultured Ruminiclostridium sp.
GTAAAGAGTTATGCTATCTAACATACATCAAAAAGAGGTAAGATAACGCCCTCTGCAAAAAAGGTTACGTTATCTTACCTCAACAAAGTTTGTGCCGCTGCACCCGTCGTCGCAATAAAATGTGTAATCGGTTATCGAGTGATCCTTGCAGTATTGCTCCAACAGAACCTTCTGTGTTTCGATGCTGACGCTTCCGCCGAAGTTACCGTCGTCCACCGACAGTCTGCAATAGAGCGCTGCTTTATAATGCTGCTGTTTTGTCATAAAACTCCTTTCCTGGCAGCGGATCGCTTTGTCTTGCAACCGACAGTATATCACAACCGTCCGCGAAAGTCCAGCGTTTTTCCCGCCGCCGTCAAGATTTTTTTCGGATTTTACATTTTCAGAGTTGGTTCTTCTTGTTCGTCCTGCTCCTCGTCCTCATCGCTTTCGAGCCTGTTTAGCATAAGATTTTCAAGACTGTCGGCGGCATTTACCTCGTCCGTGAACGCCGACCATACCCGATAAGTCACGCCGCCGATCTCCCGGTCGGTAAATTTTATTTTCTTCACCTCGGGCATTTTCTCGCATATCGGTCTGTCCAGACCGTTCACTCTTTTAAAATTGTAACCGATAAATTTTTTCATTTTGACCTCCCAATAGTTGCAATGTTGTCCGTTTGTATTACTTTATTTGGCTTAACCGCCGTATTTTCGCCGAAGATTTAATCAGAAATCCGAGCCAATTCCCGTTTTTTAATCACTTTTCAAATCTCCGACGGGCTTTGCCCGACGGTGTTTACGGGCTTATGCCGCCCTCGGTGGCATAAGCCCTTTTTCCTGCATCATAATCATACCCCCATATCTGCCCGAATCAGCCGTGAAATATCCGCGTTTTCTTCCTGCAAATCGCTCTATTAACCGCCATGTTCAAACTCGCGCAGAAACGGCTCAAATTTCGTTCCGAATTTGCTCGGTGAGGTGTTACCCTACTCGGCTGAAAAGCTCTCGCAAATTGGCTGAGAACCGCCCGAACAGCCGTCACTATTTTAAGGCAGTGCCGTCACTATCGCAACAGCCGTCACTGCCTGTAATCCGCATTGGTAAAGCGTTTGCAGGATATGGAGTGACGGCAGTGACGGCTATTTCTACCCACAGTTGGCAGCCGTCACTACTGTCACTTTTGCGGTCGTATTTCAAAACGATAAACCGCTGTCCGCACGAACGTTTTGTCTCAAAGGTCACTCCGAAGTCTTTCAGCTCTATGCCGTGCTGAACAAGATTTTGCGTAATTTTATTTGACGGAATTTCAACGCCAAATTGCATTTTCAATTCACCAACCAGCGTAGTGGCAGAGCCTTTGAAATATTTTTTCTCCAACATAAAATCATGCACCATGAACGAAAAAGTATCGCGTGGCTTAGGAATTATTTTTTCCTCGGCAATCCAACGGGAGACTTCGCGTTTTAAATGCAACTCAAGATTTTCGATATCACGACCTACACAATGCAGAACCGCCTCGCCGCTGCCGCGCTGCTTTTCAATCATCACCATGCTCCCGTCAACGCAGCCACTGATACCTGTTGTTCCGGATATCATGTTGAACGGATCGTTGTCGCGGCATTTTCGAGTATGGTGGACTAACAAAATCGCAATCCGCAGCTTATCCGCGAGATTTTTCAAAACCGAAAGTTCCTTGTAGTCTGAAGCGTAGCTTGTATCGTCGCCTGAACGGATTTTCTGCAAAGTATCGACGATAATAATTTTAAGGTCTGTGTGCTGTGACTTGAAGTTCTCGATCTGCTTTTCGAGTATGCCACCGAGTGTTCCTGCCATAATAGCAAAGTGCAGATTATCACTCGGCTCGCTTGTCAGATCAAACAAGCGGTTTTGAATTCTTGTGTAGCTGTCTTCAAGACAGAGATAGAGCGCCGTGCCGCGTTTGGTTTCCCGCCCAAGCACTTTTTCTCCTTTCGCAATACTAAGAGCCATGTCGAGTGCCAGCCATGATTTCCCGACCTTCGGCGCTCCCGCCAAGATGAACAGACCTGTTGAGAGCATACCGTCAATGCAGAATTCAATTGGCCTGAGTGGTGTGGTCATTAGTTGTTCGCAGTTTACTGTTTTTAGTTCGTTCAATAACTTGTCCTCCTGTCAAATAGATTTTCCGAAAACAAAATCCCGTCGAAGAACGACGGGATTGCCCTCTATAACCTTACCGACACGAGAAAAGGATTTTATGCACACGAAAATAGAAATTTTAAACTTTGTATGATTTCACAAAGTTCACTTTGTTTTTATAGAAGTTTTGCACATATTCATATTTGCTCATAGTTTCACTCTAAATTTACGATCTATGTTCATAATCCACCTCGCTCTATATCTAATTTAGATTTAGTAAATCGTGATTTGATATTATCATATTTACTTGAGGAATTCTGGCAAAAACAAAAAAGTTAAATTAGCGTGAAGTTTTTTCGGAATTTCAGCAAAAACAATTGACATTCTAAAAGTTTTTGGGTATAATATGTAATGAGGAGTGATGATATGATTATCCGACCGCATTATATGAAAATGTTGAAAACGTACAGAGATGTTCCGCTGGTAAAGATATTGGCGGGTGTCCGCCGTTGCGGAAAGTCAACAATTTTAGAAATGCTGCGCGACGATTTGAAAAGCAGCGGCATTCCCGATGATCACATAATATTTGAACGGTATACCTCCGAGTATATAGACGAGGGCATGACTGACAGAGATATGCATGATGCCATCAAAGAGAAAATGACCGACGGAGAGCGGTATTATATTTTGCTTGATGAGGTTCAGGAGATCATCGGCTGGGAAAAAGCGGTAAACAGTCTGCTTGAAAACGAGAATACTGATATTTATATCACGGGATCTAATTCAAAGCTGATGTCAAGCGAGATCTCAACATATTTGACCGGAAGATATATTTCGATACCCGTATTCACGCTGTCCTTTGCCGAATATCTTGATTTCAAAAAGTCAAGCAAAGGTTCAACGAAAGAGTTGTTGAACGAATATATTCGGACAGGCGGGTTCCCGATAGTTGCGCTCGGAAATTTTGATGACCGTTCCGCGTATCAGATAGTAGAGGGAATTTATACTTCCGTAATCACAAACGATATTTCAAGGCGGCACAATGTAACGAATATTGATCTGTTCAATCGTGTGGTAAAGTATATTGTTGAGAATGTCGGAAAGTCGTTTTCCGCAAACGCTATTGTTAAGTTCTTGAAGAGTGAGGGACGCTCTCTTTCGGTAGAGGCGGTCTACAATTATCTTGAATGGCTGGAAAAGGCGTTTGTGATCTATCGCTGTCAGCGTTATGATCTGCAAGGAAAATCCGTATTGAAAACGCAGGAGAAATTCTATCTTGCGGATGCGTCGCTGAAATACTGTATAATGGGATTTAACCCGAAGTCAATTGCTTCAATGCTTGAGAATATAATTTATTTCGAGCTGCTTAGGCGGGGGTATGAGGTGTATATCGGAAAACTCAACACACGGGAGATCGACTTTGTGGCTGTACAGCGTGATGAGCGGGTGTATGTTCAGGTATGCCGTAATCTTCCCGATGATTTGGATCGTGAAATAGGAAATCTTCTCGATATAAAAGACCATTACCCGAAGTATGTGGTGACGCTCGATGAGCTTGCAGGCGGCAATGTCAACGGCGTAAGGATCGTGCATTTGTCGGACTTTCTCTTGAGCGATAGGCTGTAAAAAACAGGAAATCAGCCGACGAGAAGTCATCCGCCGGCTGATAAGAAGCTTTTGAATTTTTTGACCTTGCGCGAGACCGTGCTTTGGGAAATGCCAAGCCGCTTTGCTATTTCGGTTTGGTTGTACCCCTCGGACAGTAGGCTAATGATCTCGCGCTCCTGTTCGGTGGCGCTGTTGATCAAATTTTCGATAAGAATATGTATGTCCGCCGCAGTTTCGACATTTGTTTTGTCGGGAATCTGCGGCGGTTCGCCATTCGGAGAACGCACTGATATTTCATCCAATGATTCGACCTTCACTTTTGCGCGGGTATGCTTCCATTTTTTGATATGATCCATACGAGGATAATTTATGGATTTATTCGGATTGAAGTCCTCGTCACACGAAAACTCTTTCGCAGATTTCGATAAGCCCTCAATGTCCAATGTCTGCATAAGCGCGTTCGTAGTATTGTGTAGCGCTTCATCGCTATTTTTCCTTTTCAGGAACATCGGGACGATAAAGTGTCAAAGCATATTCCAAAACGTTCTTTTATTGCTGCAGAGTCTAACAACATTATCCGCAATGATACGCTGAGCCCGATCTCTGATAAGTTCAGGAGGATAGTCTTTTGAGTAGCAGTCCTGCGGGTGCGTTAGTCCTAACTTCTTTGAAATCGACTTCCACTCTGCGTTAACGATTCTCAACACTCTGTTATAGAGTTTCAGTTGCTTCTCGGTGTATTCGGACGGGTCTTTCACGGGCATGGTAGAGAAGTCATTGTTGTGGAAGTATTCTCTAAGCTTGTCCAAAGTTATTTCTTTTTCATTAAATAGGCCTAACATTTATCCTCCTGTATCTCGACTACCGTTTTGGTACTTTAGATGGGGGTACGCATCTGATACACCATCTTTGTATTTGATAACCTTTTTTCAATTATACAACATAAATCTGAGATTGTCAACTGGATGTGCGGATTTTAGTGCGAAGATTGGGGAAGAGTGTCGATATTGGATTTAAAATTTAACATATTATCTGTATAGATTTAAAGTGCAAAATACAAATTCTATAACGATTAAAGGCTAATATAGTAGTTCTTTATTTTCTTTGCCAAGATTGCATATAACCCATATATTCAAGCCATTTGAAAGGATTAATAGGGTAAGCGTTTTAACGTCTTTAGTTGTATAACCACCCTTAGTGAAAATATATATCTTTTCCTTTGTGCAAAATTTCTGTTCTAAGTTTAATGCTATGAATCATAAAAAAGTAAGGCAAAAGTATATAAATGGCTTTTATTTATATTTTTTTAAGTCAATTTTAATATTTTTAATTTTACCTGCCTTTCTAAGACGTTTACACCTATCCCACATACTATATAACGGTACTTCAGGTAATATTTTTGACAAATCTTCCCATCTAGCGTATTCCATTTCATTCCGAGCTAAAATTGAATGCATAGTCGAAAAAGCAAATTCTACAAGTTCTGTAGGAAAATCTTGCTTAGACATCAAAATAATTGGTAGTATAAATTGTGCGTATGACTTATTTATAGAATAAGCATTGACATTGCAAAATTTTCTATAAAATGTTTCCCATATATCGGTGGAAATAGCAAGAAGGTCTTGATTATACGGATCTAACACATTTATTATATGCTCAAATTCCAATTCTTTTACATCAAATTCATTTAACAATTGAACACTATATAATGAATCAAATCTGCATATTTTGCACCATTTTGAAATGTTGGCGGCTTCTATTTCTTTAGATGTAGTCCATAAGAAAAACACTTTAATAGCTAAATTTTTAAAAGATTCATAAATACGAATTGATAAATCAAATTGACTAGTATTGTAGATCAATGTAATTATGTCCGCATAAAAACACTCGTTCTTGTCATCATCTGCAAGGTAATAATTTGAGAGAATTTTAATAACATCACATTGAGTTTCTACCGGAGACGTCCAAATTTTGCAGTTTAGGGCAAGTTTATAATTTAAACTCAAAATTGCTTTCAAGGACATACTGTCACTCACATCAATGAAATAATTCACCAGCACGGCATCTGCTTTAGAAGCAAATAAATTAATTAAAATCTCTCCAAATTTATTAAGGGGAGCAGAAATAAGTTGCCTAAAGATTAAAAGAACAAGCGAATAGTCGTGTGAAAATATAATATTTGCAACAGAGTTTAAAATCTCAACATAAAAGTCCTCTTTAAGTTTAAATTTTTCGGTATCTAAGGTGCAGAATTCAATAAGCAGTTGCTCGTCAACGTAATCATTAGTAAGTTTATACTTGAAAACCTCACTTAGAACTTGTTCAACAGGATAATCTTTCCCGAAAATATGATGTTGTATAATAAAACTTGACACGATTTTCACAAAGAAGTATAATGCAAG
>CAJUFF010000158.1 GCA_910585505.1 uncultured Ruminiclostridium sp.
GAGAAGTCAAATCGTACTCCCGAACCAGATCTCCGTGAAACACCTGACAGTATCTCTGACATTTCAGCAGTTCCAGAGCGGAATTAGGTGAAATAAATGGGGTTACGATTTCCCCTAACTCAAGCTTAGCCCAATTTACGAGTATGTTTTTTGTTGAGTTTGCGCTGTTAATAAAAGAAAAATAAGCGAAATATCCCTTTGCATCATAATTTAACCCCAAGCCATAGCTTCCGAAGGTTTTTCTCAGAGTTAGATTGTCAATATTTGTCTTTGAAAATATTCCGCTGATTGAGTAAATCGTTCCTGCAAAGCTTATGGAAAGCGTTACAGATTTGTTTTCAAGCTGTTCTGAAATTTTAGGCTCAAGATACTGTATGCAAGTTGCCGTTTTCTTCGCATCCGCCGATATATAAACTCCGTTTTCATTTTTTGAAACCAATGTGTTCCCATCTGCCCGCCATCTGTCTACAGTATAAAGCCCGACTCCGGCTTTGTAATAGATGGTTTGTCCTCTTTGATTTATCTTAAAATCAGGGTTGTCCAATAAATTCGGATTATAAACCACGCTGACTCCCGATTCACTTAATGGAGCAGTGTAAGGCGTTTTCTTCATTTGTCCCCCGTCCGACATATCTATAATGGGTATATAATCATTGACATCAGGTGTTTCCTTTATCTCCGCATCGTCATCAATGTTTCCAAGTCGGGTGATGGGCATATCTATGGTATTGCCGTCTGCTGTTTTTCCCATTAAAACTATGTTACGTTTATTTATTGACATAATTATCCTTTCCAAGCAGTATAAAATTATTTTATGAGTTTGATATTGACCCTGAGATTTGAAAAGGGCCACATCTGCTGACTTGGGTTCCATTACGATATAATACTAAATCTGCCAGACTTGTAAGAGTTACACTGTCGCCTCCAATAGCTGCCATTGATTGAGTATCAGATATTGATTCATTATTAATATTCTTATTACTCATTATAGACCCTCCGCTATTATTATGTGGTATCAGTTTTATGGTATACGTATAGCTATTTCCTGCAGGCCCTTGAGGGCCTGTATCGCCTTTGTCCCCTTTAGGGCCCTGTGGGCCAGTAGCGCCTTTTGCTCCGGTAGCTCCAGTAGCGCCTTTAGGACCTTGAACACCCTGTGGACCTGTTGCTCCGGTGGCGCCTTTGGAACCTGTCGCACCTTTTATTGATCCGATATATGCCCATTTAGCTGTTGAAGCTGCTCCTCCAAAAGTACATTTGTATGTAGCTCCCGTACTGCTGTTTAAATACATATCGTTTATCAAAGCATCTATAATACCGGTAGAACTGAATATTGAGGCTGTAGTAGATGTTCCTGTTATTGCAGTACCTGTGTACCAACGACTTCCTCTCGTACCGGTTGCACCTTTTGCCCCGGTAGCTCCGGCAGCACCTTTAGGACCTTGTAAGCCTTGAGGCCCAGTTGCGCCTGTATCGCCTTTGTCTCCCTGCAAACCTCTTGCACCCGTATCTCCTTTTGGACCTTGTAACCCTGTTTCTCCCTTATCTCCTTTGGGAATAGTCAAATTTAATGTAGATATTGTGCCTACTGTGTTTGCAGAAACCTCTGCCTGACTTCCCGGAACACCTGTTGTTACAGTTCCAATTTTTATATTAGTTAATGCTCCTATATCTAAAGCAGTGTGCGTATGAGAACCACTTGCTTTTTCGTTCCAGCTTTTTCTTTCTTCTGCCGTAATATGCCTTACATTATTCAAAATATGTTCGGACAGTAATTTAATAGCTTTAGCAAGTTTACCGAATAATATGCCTAATTTTTCTCCGCTTGATAGAGGTATCAGGTCGTCCGATTCTGCTTCTTTATATTCGACAAATTGCTTGCTTATGGGAATATAAGGCGTTTTTTTCATCTGTCCGTTGTCCGGAACATCTATAATTGGAATATAATCGCCTTCTGTCGGGTTTTCTTTAAGTTCAGCATCGTCTTCTATGTTTCCGAGGCGAGTGAATGGCATATCAATAGTTTTATCCCCATCAGCGGTTTTCCCTATAAAAACCACATCTCGTTTTTTTATTGACATTTTTATCCTTTCTAAATAGTATAAGGGCGGCATCACCGGTCAGGAATGTCGCCCCCAAACTATTTACATAGTATTTTTTCCGGTAACGAAAAATTTTATTCTGTCTCTTCCACTACGCGAATAAACAGCTCCCCTTCTTTCATATCCGCAGGAACATCGGTACCGTATCGAACGCCCCTAAGCCCGTCAAGCCTTGCCTTGTCCTCCTTTGACATCAATCCGTCGGCGGAAGCGGAAGCAACGGTCTTGTCCGCTTTCCCGTTCCATTCCTCCATTTGAGAAGCGGTTATTGCAGGCATTGCCTCAAGCTTTTCTTTGAGAGCAGAAGTGAAATCTTCGGCTGACAGTCCTTTTCCTTCTACCTTATCAACCTTTGTACCTATAGCCTGATTAAGCGCCTCTGCAACTTCCTCATGTTCCGCTATGTAATCCGCTATCTCCTTAAGAGTATCATAGGTTTCGGGAGCACCGCCGATAAGTTCCGAAATTGCCGCGCTTATTTTTTCGTCAACGGCTGTGCTGCCGGATGTATTGGATATTTCCGCGAGAATTGAAGTAAGTGCGCTGCTGAGAGTAACTTCCTGCCCCTTGTAGATAACGTTTACATATTCACCGTTGGAATGGGCAAGTATGTTTTGCACCTGTTCACCTATTTTGATTTTTTCCAAAACTAATTTTGTGTTTGCCATTGTTTTTTCCTCCTTAAGTAAATGTTTTTTAATTTGCTGTTTTGTTTTATGTGAATATTACAATTTGTACAAGTTGTAATATTGCAAAGTAAAAATTAAGTCAGTTCCTGCAATTATCGATTTGATAAACTATATGGATATTTTAAATGTTTTTATTTATATCCCCGCCGTCGTGAAGGTTTTAAAGCTCCGCTGGTATGTGGGGATTTTATTATCTTAATCTTAAATATTTAATTTTTTAATAATTTATAGTAACTGAACGATTAGATACATTTTTAATGTATAGATCCCCTTTAACTATATTATTGTTAATGCTGTAAACAAATCTGAAAAATAAATCCTCTTCACCTAAATAACCATCAAATGTCGTTCCTGTTATAATAAAACCATTTGCAATAGGTGCTGATTGTGATAAAAATTGTATAACTTGATTAGGTCCTAAAACAATATCTTCTTTATCATTATCTTCTATTGTTAGAATATTTGCAAAATAATATTTTTCATAAAACTCTATATAATCAAGTCTTACTAAGGCATGATATTTAGCTTGTCCTGATGCAGATGTGCCACTATACAGATGAATATTTGCTAAATTTAATGCATAAAAAGGTGAACCTTCATATCCAAAAAGTAACGAATTAACGTACATATAAGGGAAAGGTTTACTTAATGCTCCTAAACTTACAATGTATGTACTGTTTGAAGTAATTTCATATATATTATTTTTTAACTCTGCTTTTAAAGCTTTATCCAAATTAGATTCTGTCCCACCACTTGCTGTTTCCATAGTAGTCCCATCTGCAAAATTAACTTTATTGACATATATATTATTCCATCTTCTCGTTTCAGCCCCTAAATTTTTTTCAGTAATTCCCATTCTATCAGTTTGCACTGACAATTCTGCAATTCCACCTTCTTTTGCCATATGTCTAAAAGCTGTGAACTTTTCTTTTGGTGGAGTTTCGCTGGTACTCCCGTTTGATAAATAAAGAACATATTCTAACGTTTCATCTGAATTCTTTCTCATATCAGAATTAACTGAAACATCATTTCCCAAATCGGCTCCTAATTGGTTTCTTTGATTTGGAGTTGAAAAAGATAATCTTCCTGTCATAGTATCTCCGCTCTTACTAACCTTACCGCTATTCAACTCCGCAATATCCCCATTATTCTGTATAACCTCAGCTTCCAACTCATCAGCTTTAGTTTGTAGCGAATGTATATTTGTTTTGTTATTAGCATTATCGGTTTTAAGATTAGTAATATCTGTATCCTGTCTTTCATTAACCGTTTTAATCGCCCCAATATCCGCCTTAACCGTTGTATCATCATAATTTTCCAGTTCGGCGAGTTTAGTTTTTTCGTCCGAGGTAAAATCATTGGAGGAAAGCCCTTTGCCCGGTATCTTGTCTACCTTATTGTTCCAGTTGTCGACATTTTCAGCGGTAATAGCGGGAAGTGCTTCAAGAATTGCCTTGAATTCGGCAGTAAAGTCTTCTGTGGAAAGACCTTTACCTTCAACTTTGTCAACCTTATTGTCCATTGCTTGATTAAGAGCTTCCGCCGCCTCTCGGTGCATCTCAATATAGTCTGCAATCTTTTTAAGCGTGTTCATTGTATCGGGAACAACACCGCCTAAAAGATTATCTTTCACCGCTTTCTTTGCGGCTTCAATTTTTTCGTCAATACCGGCAGCGGTAGGCATAAGAGAAATATCGGCAAAAATACTTGCTAATGCGCTTGCAAGAGTAGTTTTTTGATTGTTGTAAGTAACGGTGACATATTTGTCCGTGGTTCGCGCTATAATATCGTGTAATTTATTTTCAATCTTGATTTTTTCCAATATCCATTCTGCGTTTTGATTCATTTTATTCCTCCTTTTTATTGGCGGTTAATATTTGTGTGCTATTGATTGTTTTCCAATTCGTTAATTCTCGCCCGCCATTCTCTCCGCTTCCGAATCTCCTCCGAGTATTCCTCAACAGTGGCCGAACCCTCGGCAATCTTAGCCGCAATATAATCGGTTTGCGCCAGCTTAGTTTTAAGCTCCGCAATCTCCCTTTGCGAATCAATACGCGACAGTTCGGGAGCCTTGTCCGCTTCTGTTCGCTCCGCGATATTCCCATCAACAAGCTTATAATTGTAAAGCCCGTTTTCGTCGGTCAAAGGTTTGTCTAAATAGTTATTCTGGGCATGGTGGTATTTATCCCCCATGCCTTCGTTTATCAAAATCCAGCCATCAACGCTGTCAAGGAACGCAGAGCTGTTAACGGCTGTAACATTATTTAGAGAATCTATCTGTATGTATACAAGATATATGTCTTCGCTGAATTCATTAAAACTTTCTTTCATTTTGAATCCTTTCTGTTATAGATCGGCCGATAAAATAATTCGACCCTCAACTTGTAGCACGCCGCCTTTATTGATATCAAAACCGTGTGCGTTTTTAGCTGCGTCGACAACCAATGACGGCGGTGTCGCTTTGACGCCGAGTTGATATGTAAAGTCGTTAAACTTTGTAGATTCAGAATACCTCTTTACATATAGTTTAGAGCGATCGTCGATAGAGGGAACTGTTCTAAAAGGCGTGGGAGTTGGAATATTAAAATAAATATTGTTCGCGTTTATTGTGTAGTTGCGACACACATCCCCTGTTAGTGCGAGGCAATATCGTTGACACTTTAAAAGTTCTGTGACGGGATTCGGCGGAATAAACGGAGTAGCGACAGAGCCAAGTTCGAGTTTCGTCCACTCAACCGTTATTGTGTCACCAACTGTACTTCCGTATGGGCCATGCTGTATGATTCCTATACGCATTGATATCGCTTGATCAGGAACGGTAAAAGTCCAACGATTGACCCCAGAAAATATCTGCTGATAAATAACAGTCACGAATTCACCACTGGGGAACGATTTTCCGAAACGGACGCAAATGGCCCAAGGACCTGTAATATCCGTTGCTTTTAAAGATAGTGTGAGCTGTTTACCGATGTATGTATCAACCGGATGATTTAAAAGCTGAAATAAAGCATTTGTATTGCTATTTGTGCCCGCAGCAGTTAATGTTGTAATTTTTATTCCTCTATTTACTACTTCTATCCTTGATGAAGAATCGAATATTCTCCACCTGTCAACTGCGTACGCGATTTCAGTGTATTTACTTTCGCCTCTCTGATTTACCTTAAAATCAGGGTTGTCCAAAAGATTCGGATTTGACGGAGCGTTTGTCCATACTCCGT